>JAEEQC010000242.1 GCA_016285135.1 Lachnospiraceae bacterium | reverse complement strand
GAAATGGCTCCTCATCCGCGAGCTCAGTATGGATGAGCCCGCGGCCCACCGCTATATCGAGAAGCAGGCGATGGACCGCTGCGTGACAAGGCTCGAGGTGGCTAATGAAATTATAAAGACGTATTCGTGAGGACGTGGGTTGTGTGGACCACTGGGGACGGGGGTTGTGGACCATGAACCCCAATGGTCCACAACCCCCGTCCCCAGTGGTCCACACCATACGACCTACTAAATGTTTATAGCCCTTATCCTCTCCACAACACTTTCCCTCATGACCCTCTTGTAGATCACAAAGGGGATTGCCAGCATAAGCGTCAGCATGACGGGGATCATGAAGAAGATCGGGGTCAGCGTGAAATCATATGTTGCAAACCACATCACGTCCGAAAAAGGCCTGATAAGCAAAACCGAGATCAGGGCGCCCAAAAGCGTTCCCGCGACGATAGAAAAGCCGGCGTAGACAGCACCTTCGATACAGATGCTTCTGCGTTGCGCTTTTTTTGTCATACCGACAGCCTCAAGCATGGCGTACTCCACTCTGCGCGACATTACCGACGAGACAATGGTGTTGACGAAGTTAAGGAGCCCGACGAGCGCAAGTATGCCCGTTAACACACCGCCGGCAGCCAAGAACATGTTCACCAGACCGCCAAACTCTTCTTTGAAGGTCCCGCGTGATGTGTAGACAAGTGTGGGATCCACGTTCGAGGTGTAATCCTTAAGCCACTCTTCTATCTGAGGCTCAGCCTCATCGTCGGCTTCGATAAGGAGCCTCATCGCCGTCCTCTCTCCAAAGAGATCAAGGAACTCGTCAGCCGGAAGGATGTACTCTGCCCCCATATCCTGGTAGAAGCGTGTTCCGATGGCGGTAGGGACGTTGCAGGTGGCCATTACTTCGTACTCCCTGACGGCCCCGTCCGAAGTATTCACCGCTATAGTCTCCCCCGGGAGGAAGTAAGCGATAGGCTCATCTCCGTTCGTAAAAACACTCTCGTTCACGATGATGTACCTGCCGGTCCTGAACTTTTCGGCGTCATATGTTCCCTTGATGATCTCAAGCTTCCCCGCTGCGAGATCGTCCATGCCAAAGCAGTTGACAAGCGTCTCCCGGTCGACGGGCCGTAATACCCCCGAATCATTGTACCTAACCGTATTTCTGATCCTTTTCTCCGCCAGTTCGTTGCTGAGCAGTCTGTCGTAGAAGCGCGTGTAGTCTCTCGGGTTGAGAGTCTGAAAAACACTGGTCGCGACATATATCCTGCCGGTTTCTTTTACCCCGTCGAGCCTGCCGACCTCCTCCGCAAGCGTGTCACTCACTCCATCGTAAGTCTTACCTCTTAATGAGCCCTTGTCCGTAGTCTCGTTCGCCACGGCAAAATCCGAGATCAGGAATTTCGAAACATAACTATCCGCACTGAATCCCCCGATCAGGGTGTTGACCGAATTGAGCGCCGCCAGTGAAAGCGCCATCGAAACGATCACGAGTACAAAGCGCTTCCTGTCCGAGAAGATGTTTCGCAGGGCGAACCCACGGGTCGAGAACGTACTGCTTGAGTGCCTGCTCTTTTTTCTTGCGGATTTTTGGGTGTACCTCACCGCCTCCATGGGCGTGACTCTGAGTGCGATCCTGATCGCCCTCCTGATGGAGAAGCGCACTGTTAAAAAGGCAAAGAGAGCCGAAAAGAGGATTATCCAAATGTTTATGTCAATCCCGTGATCCGCCGCACCCGGAGTGTTCAAAAGCCGCGTAGTCAGAGGGAACAAGAGACTTCCTGCTGCATAGCCCGCAACCAACCCGAGCGCGATACCCGGGATCGAATGATAGTTAGCCTGCCACCGCACGAGTTTTTTGATCTGGCCGCTGCCGGTCCCTACGGTCTTCAAAAGACCGTAAGAACGGATGTCGGTAATAACGTTTATCCTGTAGATGTTGTTGATGATCAGATATCCCGACAGAAAGAATGTGATCATCAGGCAGATGGACAGCACCGTGGTCGTCGGATCGGGGTCTCCCCAGATACTTGCCCAATTAACTCCGACAGATACACCTCTCGGGAGTCCGTCACGTTCGGCTGCCGACTCAAGCTGTCCCACCACATCCAGCGGGATATAAAGATCCACGTCCGCATTGATCCTTCCGTACACATCCTCGAACACGCGG
>JAEEQC010000241.1 GCA_016285135.1 Lachnospiraceae bacterium | reverse complement strand
AATGTAAAAAAAGCAACGGCGCCTCTAATGTCATTTAAACATTAGAGACGCCGTTGCCTCTTGCAGATAAAAATAATCTTTTTGTTAATGGATGTCAAGAAATTTTTACTCTACATCCTGAAGAGCTGCATAATCCTCTTCGCCTGTCCTTATCTTTACAACTCTGCTGACAGGATATACGAAGATCTTACCATCGCCTATCTTACCGGTATAAAGAGTCTTCTTGGCAACCTCGATGACGGAATCAACAGGTATCTTGCTGACGACGACTTCAAGCTTGATCTTGGGAAGGAGTGTCATATCCATCTCGACTCCTCTGTACATCTCGCCTGCACCCTTCTGGATACCGCATCCTGTTACTTGTGTCACAGTGATACCGGTGACACCGAGATCGTTGAGTGCACGCTTGATGCTGTCATATCTGGAAAGCTTGGTTATAATGACAACCTTGTGCATTCCTGTATCACTTATAACACCTGCAGCTCTCATATCCTTCTCTGTATCAACAACAGGTACAGCGGCCTTCTTCTGTGCTTCACTTGCCTTGTCATATTCTGCGGTTCCAAGGCTGGTGTTCTCGTTCTCACTCATTACCGCACCGGAGAGATCAACAATACTGAAGCCTGCATAAGCGGATGCAAGACCATGCTCTTTGATATCGAGGCCTTCAATCTCCTCCTCCTCAGAAACACGAAGTCCGAAGATAGCCTTAATGATAGAGAATACTATTATCATTCCTACTACAGTCCATGCTGCAACTGCTGCAAATCCAAGGAGCTGTTTTCCGAGAAGTTCAAATCCGCCGCCGTAGAAAAGTCCTGTAAGTTCACTGTCAGGAGCAGTGGGAGTTGCAAAGAGTCCTACAGCTATTGTTCCCCAGATACCATTCATCATGTGAACAGCAACTGCACCGACGGGATCATCGATATGAGCCTTATAATCAAGGAACCATACTCCGAAACAAACCAGAAGGCCTGCTACAGCACCGATAACGATGGCACCGAATGCATCTGTTACATCGCAGGGAGCAGTGATTGCAACGAGTCCTGCGAGTGAAGCGTTCATACACATTGAAACATCGGGCTTGCCGTACTTGATCCATGTGAAGATCATACATACAACTGTTGCGATTGAAGGAGCTATTGTTGTGGTTACGAATACTGATGCGAGCTGATCTACTGAAGTACATGCTGCACCGTTGAATCCGTACCAGCCGAGCCAGAGGATAAACACACCGAGAGCACCGACTACAATGTTATGTCCGGGGAATGCATTGACCTTGGTCACCTTACCCTTTTCATCCTTCTCGAACTTTCCGATACGGGGACCGACCATCTTGGCACCGATCAGAGCTGAGATACCGCCTACCATGTGGATCGCACAGGAACCTGCAAAATCGTGGAATCCCAGCTGTGACAACCAGCCGCCGCCCCATATCCAGTGTGCTTCGATCGGATAGATAAAGAGGGAAAGAGTCGCTGAACACAGGCAATAAGCGACAAATTTCATGCGTTCGGCCATGCCGCCCGACACAATCGTCGCCGTTGTCGCGCAGAAGACTAAGTTAAAAACAAACGTCGAAGCGTCGGTAAAACCTTCTTCCTGAGCGACTATAAACTCCTTATAATGAAGAAAAAGGTTAAAGTTGGGGATCCCAATCATTCCCCACAAAGCGTCCTCTCCCATCATGAGAGAATAACCCAAGAGGCAAAAGGCGACCGTCCCAATACAGAAGTCTACAAGGTTCTTCATGATGATATTGCCGGCGTTTTTAGAACGAGTGAAACCGGACTCTACCATCGCAAAACCCGCTTGCATCCAAAACACAAGCGCGGCGCCCGTCAAAAACCAAAATTCAACAGACATCAATATCCTCAGCGAACGCTAAAGAGCAACTTTTCATACGTCGGGAAAGGCCAATATTTTTCCGCAGTAAACGATTCTGCTTCGTCGCATACGCACCGCAATTCCGCCATCGCCGGCAGAACCTCGTCGCGGATAACAACAGAGGCCGCCGTCACGTCGTCAGTAGTCTTGTATTTAACCAAAACAGATTCAAGCGTCGAAGTCGCGGCGTCGATTTCGTCGACAAGACGGCATAACTTTCCAAGACGTCCTCGCTCATACTGACACGCTGATTCCGAAAGAATCGCCGTCTTAGCCTGGCACGTTTCGGCAAGCTCTT
>JAEEQC010000004.1 GCA_016285135.1 Lachnospiraceae bacterium | reverse complement strand
ACTCCAGCTCGTAAATATCACGATCCAGGATTCAGAGCCTCCCACATCGGAAGTCCTCGAAGCGTTCATGAACGTTGAGTCCGCAAAGCAGGGTGCCGACACAGCCATCAACAATGCCAAGAAGTACCGTAACGAGCAGATCCCTCAGGCAGAGGCTCAGATCGACCAGATCCTCAAGGAAGCCAATTCCACGAAGGAAGCCCGTATAAATGAAGCGGAAGGTCAGGTGGCAAGGTTTAACGCTCTTTATTCCGAGTACACCAAGTACCCGCTCATCACCAAGCAGCGTATGTTCTTTGAGGCAATGGAGGAACTTCTTCCCGACCTTAAGGTCTATATAGACAACACGGACGGAAGCGGGACTCAGAAGCTTCTGCCTCTCGAACCGCTCATGGAGATCAATGATAAGGAGGTAAAGTGATATGTCCGGCACAGTAGAAAATGACAACATCGAACGCATCAGACAGCCCCGTAAAAAGGCACCTTTCATCATCATTGCCATCCTTGCGGTGATCGCGATCATCGTCCTCTCCAATTCACTCGTAGTGACCATGGAGAACGAATACACACTTGTTAAGCAGTTCGGAAAGATCGAAAAGATCGTTCCCGAAGCGGGACTTTCGTTCAAGGTTCCCTTCATCCAGACCACGGACACACTTCCCAACACGCTTCTTATCTACGATCTGACACAGTCGGATGTTATCACGGAAGACAAGAAGACGATGGTTGTCGACAGCTATGTTCTCTGGAAGATAGTCGATCCCTTAAAGTTTGTTCAGACCCTGACGCTCATTCCCAATGCCGAGAGTCGTATCAACACCATCGTTTACAACTCGATGAAGAACGTTATCTCGAGCATGGAGCAGCAGGAAGTCATCACCTCGCGTGACGGCGTCCTCAACGAAATGATCATGAACAACATAGGTTCCACGATGGACCAGTACGGGATCAAGTTCATCTCGATCGAGACAAAGCATCTCGATCTCCCCAGCGACAACAAAGCAGCGGTTTACGAGCGTATGATCTCGGAGCGTAACAACATCGCAGCATCTTACACCGCTTCCGGTGAGTCGGATGCAAAGAAGATCAGGACCGAAACGGATAACGAGATCGTTGTCAGCGTTTCTGAGGCAGAGGCTAAAGCCGAGAAGATCATCTCCGAAGGCGAGGCAGAGTACATGAGGATCCTTTCCGGTGCGTATAACACCGCGGACCGCGCAGACTTCTACACATTCGTCAGATCGCTCGATGCGGCCAAGAAATCCTTAAAGGGTGACAAGACGCTCATTCTCGACAGCAAATCTCCGCTCGCACAGATTTTTAACGAGGCAGAGTGATATCGTAAACTTGATGAGACTCCGAAGGCTTGTCTTTCGGAGTCTTTTCTTTACAGAAAGCTGAATATACGGTATAATATAAAAGTATTTTTGTGCGTAAAAAGGGGGGCTGTACATGAACAACTATATAATCGAATTTGATTATGCGGCCCTCGTCATTTATATTATTCTGCTTTTCTTCTATTATCCCAAGAGCAGTACCGGCGGAACGGCCGGCAGGAGCTTTAAGAAGCTCATAAGCGTTTCTGCGAGCGCAACGCTTCTCGACATCCTCACCGTCTACGTCGGTTACAGTACATCGTTCTGGCCGGAGTGGTTCATCTGGGGCATAAACATTTTATATCTCTGCGCGCAGAACCTCATGCCGCATGTGCAGCTCATGTACACAAGGTCACTTGTCGGTATCGAGAAGGGTGCCCGTCAGTCTCTGTACATGATATTCTCGGCGATCGCGTACACCGCGTCACTGTTTGTCATCATCACTTCACCGGTTCTGCGGTTTGGGTTCTATCTCGATGAGGATCTGAATTATCATCAGGGAAAGGGCATGTTCGTTCTGTACGGACTCGCATTCCTTGTTATGATCGTTACGATCATCAATATCTTCGCGAACCGCAAGAGGATGCATGGCAGAACGAGAGCATCGATCTACGTCCTCGTCATCATAAACATGTCGAGTATGGTAGCTCAGTTTATGCTCGAAAACCTGCTTATCACATGTTTTACTTCGGCATGTGCATGCCTGATCGTCTTCGTCGTGCTTCAGAACCCCAACCAGGCTATTGACGGAGCAACCGGATTTTTGACACGCAGCACGCTCACGATCTCTATCGGAGAGCATCTTGCACGTGCGAGGGGTATGAGGATCCTTTTGCTTGTTCCCGACAATGCCAAGAGCATCGGTGCCGTTCTGGGCTTTGAAAAGTATCATACGCTGATCAAAGAGATCGGCAACTACTTCAAGAAGCGTTTTAAAACCGACGCATATATGATCGAGGACGACTGTATCGGCTTCGTTGTCCAGCGTGATGTGAATCCGGAGTACTTCCGCAACAGCGTTAAGAACAGATTTGACAAGGACTGGCAGGTGGGAGATCTGTTTATCAGCAGGACCTGCAGTATCGGTATCGTGGAAACCCACGGTGACGATTCGACCGAGTCTCTTCTCAATGCGATCGACTATTCTCTTGACAAGCTGCGTACTTTGGGCAGTTCAACATTTTATATTGCCGAAGAAGAAGCATACAGCCATGAAACGCTCATCAGTCTGAGCGAGAAGATGAAGACTCTCGAGGAAGAATCAAGGGAAGCAAAGGAAGCCAGGGAACAGGCGCAAAAGGCTGATTTCGAGAAGAGTATGTTCCTTGCGAACATGTCTCACGAGATCAGGACTCCCATGAATGCCATCATAGGCATGACGGACCTGATCCTCAGGGACGACATAAACGAACGCGTCAGGGCAAACGCGATCGACATCAAGAACGCGAGCGATTCCCTGCTCGGTATCATAAACGATGTGCTCGATATCTCCAAGGTTGAGTCGGGAAGACTCGAGCTTGTCAACGATGAGTATGATCTCAGGATGATGCTCATCGGGATAGTGAGCCTCATATCGACAAGGATCAGCAAAGATAAGGTGGAATTCCTTGTCGAGATCGACAAGACACTGCCCCGCAAGCTCGTCGGTGACGAGGTCAGGGTTCGTCAGGTCTTTGTTAACGTACTCAATAACGCAGCCAAATTCACCAAAGAAGGCCATATAAAGCTTGTTGTCAGAGGAACGAAAGAAAACGAGGGCTTCAGACTCTGCGTACGTGTCGAGGACACCGGAACCGGCATCAGACAGGAGGACATGTCCAAGCTCTTCAAGACTTTCTCGAGGATCGAGGACAAAGAAAACCACTTCGTCGAGGGCACCGGACTCGGGCTTGCGCTTTGCAGGAAGCTCCTTAACGGAATGCACGGCGATATCGGCGTCAGGAGCGAGTACGGAAAAGGCTCCGTCTTCTCGTTCGATATCCTTCAGGGAACCTGTGGGGATGAGCCGATCCTTGATTTTGAGGATCCCGATGACAAGAACGCGATCATGATCCTCGCCCGCGAACGTTCCGACAAAAGGATTACACAGGTTGAGTCGGTACTGCGCGATCTTTCAATCAGATATACGTACTGCGCGACCAGCGAAGACGTTGAACGCGCGATGGCCTCAAGCAGGATCGTTGCCGTATTCTCATACAAGAAGATCTATTCGGACTACATTGACTGGCTTGAAGGTATCGGTAAGCCCGTGATCGCGCTTTTCCCTCTCCCCGGAGAACGCTACGACGACATGCCGAATGTATCGCTTGTCACCGAACCCATATACTCGCTCGGTATCGCCAGGATACTTGAAGGCAACGACCACAGTGCTTCCACAGCGGACACCCTCAGTGCACCCGAAGCCAGAGTGCTTGTTGTCGATGACAATATAGTCAACCTTAAGGTTGTTGACGGACTCCTTAAATGCTTTGATATCAACCCGGATTCCGTTACATCGGGACAGGAGGCTCTCGAAAGGATCAGAGGCGGCGGTTACGACCTTGTTTTCCTTGATCACATGATGCCCGGTATGGACGGCATAGAGACGCTTGAGAAGATCAGAGAGCTCCCCGGAGAGGACTCGAATGTCTGCACGGTCGCACTTACCGCCAATGCGGTCAACGACGCGCGGAGCATGTTCATGGATGCCGGCTTTGACGGGTACCTTTCGAAACCGGTCGATATCAGAGAGCTTGAAAGGCTGCTCATCGAGAAGCTCCCTTCCAAGCTTGTGACACTCAAGGACTCGAGTATCCCGAAAGAGAAGAAGACTCCGAAGCTGCCGCACATGCCCGGAGTCGACATAGTGCGCGGGATCAAGGCCTGCGCGGGGAAGACGGACAGGTACATAGAGGTGCTGCGTACCTTCTACGGCAGCGGCAAGACTCAGTGCGCAAAGATAGAAAAGCTCTACAACATGAAGGATCAGAAAAACCTCAGAATAGAGGTCCACGGTCTCAAGAGTGTGTCGGCTTCGATCGGAGCAACCGATCTTTCGAACCTCTCACTTGCGATGGAAAACGCGGTCAAGAACGACGACATGGCTTTCGTGAACACGAACATGCCGGAGCTTTTGTCCATGTACTCAAAGCTTCTCAAACAGCTTGAGACTTATTTCGAAAACGAAAACGATCTGCCGGACAACTCGAAGACGATCACTCTGAGCAAGGTTCGCGACAAGCTTATCCTGCTCGCCGGTGCGCTTGAAGAGTTTGATGACGAGGCAGCCCTTGAGCTTATAGACGGGATCCTCGAGTATGGATTCGATGTTTCGACCCGCGGAGCGATCAGACAGATCAGGGAACAGGTCAAGATATTTGACTACAACAAAGCATCCGAGATGACGGATGAGCTTATCAAGGAATTATCGGAACGATAGGAAAAAGGGGGCAAAATAATGAACACCATTCTTGCGGTAGATGACAATCCCGCAAATCTCACGCTTGTCAGGGAAACACTGCGTGACCGTTACAAGGTGAATGTGGTTACATCGGGGGAGCAGGCTCTCAGGTATGTGAGTATCAAAAAGCCCGATCTTATCCTTCTCGACATCTGCATGCCGGGGATGGACGGGCTTACCACTCTTCGTGAGCTCAACAAGATCGAGGATCGTACATGGAAGGTAGTGATACTGACCGCTGTCGCCGACAGCGAGATAGAGAGTGAGAGCAGAGGACTCGGAGCGGTCGGTTTTATCGCCAAACCTTTCGTCCCCGAGGAGATGATCAGAACCATTGAAGAGCTGATCGGATAAGTTTGAAAAATCTGTGACCACTGCTCGCGCGTCTTGTTATTTAGACGGATCTGTGGTATATATATTTAATATGCGCCACTGTGTTTTTCGGGGCGCGTGGGGATGTATCCGTAGCTACCGCTAAATCTAACCGGATACAGAAATGAGAGAGACATGAAAACAAGAATTTTGATCGCGATGTGTGTGCTTGCCTGCCTTTGCCTGACAGCATGCGGATCGCACGACATCATCTCCGGATATAACAGTGGGGATGTTAAACTCGGACAGTATAAAGAGGTTACATACGATCCTCAGGAGGTCGTAGTCACCGATGAAGAGATCAGAGAAAAGGTTGAGGCCGAGCTCATCAACAAGCACGAGCAGAATGTTGATGTTGAAGGCAAGACCGTAGTTGAAGAAGGCGACTATGTTATCTGTGACTACACAGGGTATATGGACGGTGTGGCGTTTGACAGAGGCAGCGCCACGGACGCAGAGATCCATGTCGGTGATTCAGGGATGATCCCCGGCTTTATGGAAGGCTTTATCGGAGCAGAGATAGGCGTAGAGAAGGAATTCGATGTTACATTCCCCGATCCCTACGACATGAACCCCGATCTTGCCGGCAAGCCCGCTACTTTTAAGATCATTGTTCACAGGATCGTTAAGAAGGAGCTCCCTCAGTATACGGACGAGATCGTTCAGAAGTACTCGGAGTACAAGACTACCGCGGAGTATGACGAAAGCGTACGTGCATCGATCACCGAGGAGAAGCAGAAGGCAGCAGACACCAAGAAGAAGTACGACATCATGCTCAAGATCATCCGTGCCTGCGAATTTGATGAGCGTGCACTTGCTCCTCACGTTATCGAGAACCGCGAAAGACTTCTGTCTGACAGCGACAAGATGTATCAGCAGTACCTTGGAGTGGATTCGTACAGCTACTATACTTCCTACCTTCAGATGTCTGATGATGAGTTCAACGAGTACTACGATTCACTTGCCAAGATGCAGACAGAGTACACATACGTTCTTGCCGCAGTAGCTGACAAGGAGAATCTCACAGCCACAGATGACGAGATCAACGAACTCGCCGAAAAGATGAGAGAAAGCTACGGCTATGAGACACTTGATGATATGTACGCATCGTTTAAGTCCACATACAACGAGCCTGCAAGAGATGTAGTCGCTTCGCAGGTAAAGCTCAACAAAGCACTTGAGCTTATCACATCGACTGCTTTACCCAATTAAGTAACTGCTGTACGCAAGGAGCCTAATACTTCGTTGAAGTGTTCGGCGAGGAATCAACAGCGGAAAAACCGCTGTTAAAGAGGAGGCTTTGCATGAGATTTGTTCCGATAAATCGGGCGGTACCCGGCATGATCCTGTCAAAGGCTATCTTTGACTCCGAACATAGGGTACTCCTGAGCGCAGATATGGAACTCACGCAGGATTTCATAGACAGGCTCGAAGAACGAGGCCTGCCCGGTTTCTATATCGAAGACGACCTTACCAAGGATATCGTCATCGAAGACGCCGTACCCGAAGAACTGCGTGGGAGGGCTGTCGAATGCCTTATTCGGAACGATATTGACGAGACTCTCAATGTCGTCAATCAGATAGTTGACAAGCTCAGAGAGTCGAATGTCATCACATTTGATCTCATAGACCTCCGTACTTTTGATGAATACACTTACTGCCATTGTGTTAATGTTGCAATCCTTGCTACGGTTGTCGGTATCGGACTAAAGCTTTCCAAGAAAGCACTCATACAGCTCTGTACCGCAGCCATACTGCACGATCTCGGAAAGCTGATGATCGATCCCAACATTCTCAACAAGCCGTCACGACTCTCACCCGATGAGTTCGCCATCATGAAGAAGCACAGCGAGATGTCGTACGACCTCATTAAGAACAAACTGGAGATCTCGGCCGTTACCAAGATCGCTATCCTGCATCATCATGAGAACATGGACGGTACGGGATACCCGAAGGGACTTGCGGGCAACGATATCCACCTCTTCTCGAGGATCATTCATGTAGTGGATGTCTACGACGCGCTTACCACAGCCAGACCGTACAAGAGCGCATATTCGCCCATGGAATCCATCGAATACCTCATGGGCGGGTCGAGCACCATGTTCGACCCGGATGTCGTAAAGACCTTCATACGTTACGTACCGATCTATCCCAAAGGAATCTCGCTTCTGCTTTCCACGGGTGATGAGGCGGTCGTAGTCGAGAACCACATGGAGAACATGTCAAGACCCAAGGTCAGGACGATGGACGGCGTTGATATAGACCTGATGCTTGACAGGAACGCTACCAATATCACTATCGTGAGAGTGCTGGACAACTCCTACACTTCGCGACAGACAGGCAAGAGAGACACGAGAAAGCACATACTGGTCGTTGACGACATGGTGGTGAATCTCAAGTCCATAGAGGGAATCCTCGGAGGACTCTACAGAGTTTCGGCGGCACGCTCCTGTGAGCAGGCACTGAATCTTTTGCGAAGACGAAAACCGGATCTCATCCTTCTCGATATCGACATGCCGGACATGAACGGTATCGAGCTTGCCAAGAAGATCAAAAAGGAATATTCGGACGATATCATCATTATTTTCGTAAGCTCATTATCGAGCAAGGAGATAGTAATGAAATCTCAGGAGGTAGAGCCTCAGGACTACATTCTGAAGCCGTACAGGGCGCTCTATCTGCTTGACAGGATCAGCAAGGCTCTTGGGGAAGAGCATGTGATAGTCTGAAAGGGGATGTTTTTATCAGAAGCTTAGATGCACAGCATTATAAATTCAATGAAGAGGCATCTTGGGAGAATGACGGTTTCTCATACTTTAAAGTGTATGAGGATGCTGCTGAAAAGGTTCCCTGTTCCATCGAGGGGATCAACGCATCAGAGGGAGTCAAGAATTCCGGGGGGAAAATGGTTCTTTATGTGGACGTTTTGAGACTGTTCTGCATTGAAGGAACTGTTATAGCAAACAACCTGCTTGCCTATTATCAGAAGAGTGCGGACATGTTCCGCCTTAAACTCCATGGACTTCGTAACAGCTGCAGTTGTATCGGAGCTACGGAGTATGCTCAGCGTGGCAAAGAGATAGAGATCGACTCGCGCATGGGTTCCGACATCAGCTTTGATGTTGAGGACTATGCCCAGGACATACTCGAACTCATCGACAGGATCAGGACATACATCGACAGTGTGCGTCTGCTCTGTGAGGCGGAGGATGCCGTTACTGAGGACGACAGAGAACAGTGTATGATACTCGGTATCCCCAGAGAGCTTGCGGCTGATCTTAAAGAGTCGATGCGTAACCTCGAGCTTGAGGATGTTCTCAAAAAGATCGCGGTCATCAGACAGAAGAGGTACGCCCGCGACATCGAGGTTCATCTCGACAGGATCGTTGAGCTTGTCAATCAGTACGATTTCGGAGAGGCTATGGAGATCGTGGACAGGATAATCGAACCGATCTGAGCATGGTTTAAGATCAGTGTTTTAAAGTAAGAGAGGGGTGGTCTCTTTGGGACTGCCCTTTTTAAAAGATTTTTGTTTTGGAAGGATTAAGAAATGAAGCCTACAAAGTGGTTTGGTGAGCGCACAGCGCTCGTGTTTGGGAGGATCCTTAGTGTTTTACTGATCGCAGTCCTTTTAGTCGGAACCGTAGCAGTGAGCGCAGCTGATCAGGAAGTTGTCTTTGAGGATCATGATTTTAAGATCACCGCACCCGACGGGACGCTGGTCATGGACAAGAAGACCAACAAGAACGCTGCGATCTGGCTTGAAGCAGGAATCTCGGATTCCGAAGACAGGCTCGAGATGATGGAACAGATGAACGTTCTTTCACTCCTTTTTGATAAGAACACGGGTGCGCTTGTAAACGTGATCTGCAAGATGACAGAGGAAACGGTCAACATGTTCACCTTCGTCGGTAAGAGCGACGGGGAGATCCTCGACTATGTCGACAAGCTTATGGAAGGCGTCGATGCTCCGGATGAAAACGGTCAGAGCTCGGGAGTCACCTATGAAAGATCGCTCATAAAGCACAGTCAGATCCCGTTCTTTAAGATCCTGCTCGATATCAAAAACGAAGAAATGACCGCAAAAGAGGTCATCTACGGATGTGTCGTAAACGGACGTCTTATCGAGATCGATCAGTATCTCGAGGGAGAAGGCGATGTCGATGAGTCCTTCATCGGAAAGATCGTCGACAGCGTACGGATCACAAAGTTTATGACCCGCGAGGAGTATGAGCAGATCATCTCAAAAAGCAAGATAAAGATCTGGATCGCTCTCGGATGTGTCGTATTCCTGTTTGTCGGACTCTTTGTGTTTGTTACATATAACAAGAAGAAAAAAGAAAAGAAAGCTGCCCGTATCTCCGAGGGCCTTCGTGATTTCAGAGAAAGAAAGGCGAGGGGAGAGGTCGATTGCAAGACTGTGATCGCGATGGGAAGCGCCGAGTACAATATCAAGGCGATCGACAAATTCGTCAACTACAACACATGGATCAGGAATATTGTTGTGGAAGTCATACTTCTCGCATTCCTTGCCTTGATCGTTTGGTTCTGCCTCTCATCGGGCTCGACAATTTACGGCCTGCTCGTTGCGGCATGCGGACTTGTTTCGGTGTACTTCAACTACTCCGGCGGAGAAAAGAACAAGGCCAACATGCTGGCAAGATATGATGCACGTCGCAGACCGCTTGCAAGATTTACCTTTTACGAGGAGTTCTTCAACATGACCGGTGCCGGTGCGATGGCAGAGTACACGTATGATCAGGTGATGTCTGTCAGAGTCTACAACGAGTACCTCTACATATTCTTCGGAACAGAGCAGGGTGTTTTTGTAGAACGTAACACTATCGGCGAAGAAGAGCTTGTGAAGCTCATCACTCACATTAAAACACATAAAGCAAAATAACCGTAAAGCCCCGTCTCGAGCAGATGACGGGGCTTTTGACAACTCTCTCTGCGTACAGAACTTTTTGAGTCGTCAGGCTCTCCGGGTTATCGATCGTCTTATCCGACAATAACCCGGCATCGGGCCTTTGCACCGTCTTCTGATGCGTAAATAAATGCTTTCCCCTTTGATACGGCAGTGATCCTGCCGCTTTTTTTGTCTACCCTTACAACCGAGGTGTTACTTGAAGACCAGGTGGGAGCCTGACCTGAGGAAACATAAGCGTTAATGGTCTTGCTTTCACCTTTTGTCAATGTTATCTCGTCGGCGCTCAGCGTGATGACCGGAGGTTCCACGGTGACGTTACACGAAGCGCTCACTCCGTCGACACTCGCGGTGATGACGGTACTTCCGTGTGCAACTGCCGTAACGGTCCCGTCAGGCGAAACTGTGGCTACCGACTTCTTCTTTGTTTTGAAAGTTACCGGCCGTTTCGAACTGACAGTGGCCGTGAGCTTAAATGAGCGGCCTCTTGTAAGAGTGACTTCCTGTGCCGAAAGAGTGACCTGCGGCTCTGCGACAATGACGCTGCATGTCGCCGTGGTACCGTCAACCGAAGCGGTGATACTGCATGACCCGGGTTTGAGGGCCGTGATCAGACCTTTTTCGGACACTTTGGCAATGCTTGGTTTACTTGACTTCCATTTGACTGTTTTACCGTTTGATGTCGTGGCGGTTATCCCCGTCATTTCCCCACAATCAAGCGTAATGCTTTTCTTGCTGAGTTTCACTGTGGTCTCACGCACGGTGACATGACATGTGGCCTTGGCTTTCTTTCGTGTCGCCGTGATCGTGACCGATCCCTTCTTTTTGGCCTGTATAACGCCGTAAGCCGATACCGATGCGATCTTCGAGTCGCTGCTCTTGTACGAGACCTTTCCACCGTCCGTGGCTATAGCAAGGAGGTTATAAGTGTCTCCGATATCGAGCACGAGCTCAGATCTGCCGATCACTACGGCACACAACAGGTCTTTAAGGGGGTCGCTCTTCGCGCTTGTGAGTGAAGCGGGAGCGCACAGACAAAGACAAACAGATAATAAGATGATAATGATAAGGTTCTTCTTCATAAAATCCCTCCTCCTGACATTTGCTGCCGAGAGGGACTATACGGTTATAAGGGATTATACGGTGCGTTTGGGTGCTTGTAAAGTAGAAAAAGAGGGGCGATTTTTGTGCAAATGTACTAAATATACTCACAGCAGTTCGGGATATATACTGTTCAAAAACACGATCACAGTCCTCACTGTGTTTCAGGTGTACATAAAAATGAATACATGTGGATGCCCTGCGAAAGCATACATGGTATTTTAAAACGATAGGGTAGCCGACTGATCTTTGCGAGCTCTGTGCCGCTCGGGAGGGCGCCATGTTCGCTAGCGCCCGGGAGAGCGTGCAGATAGAGCGATGCAAAGGAGGGTAGGCAACCGTGTTTTAAAATACCATGTATGCTTTCGCAGGGCGTTAAGTGTTCTGCAGGGTGTTAAGCGTTTCACAGGGCGTTAAGAAACTTGCATTATTGCATTTTGAACTTTGAACCCGTATAATCAAGAGCATCAGCAATTGTGCTGTAATTCACAAAAAGGAGCCACACATGAAATACGGATATTTCGACGATAAGCAGAGAGAGTATGTAATCGAGACCCCCGAGACCCCACTCCCCTGGATCAACTACCTCGGAAGCAACGGATTCTTCGGATTGATCTCCAACACTGCCGGAGGTTACTGTTTCTATCGCGATGCCAAGCTGCGTCGTATCACCAGATATCGCTATAACAACGTCCCCGTTGATGAAGGCGGCAGGATGTTCTACATAAATGATGCAGGGACTGTCTGGAGTCCTGCATTCAGACCTGCCCGTACACCGCTCGACAGCTATGAGTGCCGTCACGGTATGGGCTACACCACGTTCGAGGGCACAAAGAACGGTCTTCGTGCAAAGCTCACATGCTTCGTTCCGAAGAGTGACGCATGCGAGATCGAGCGTCTTGTTATTAAGAACGAGTCGAATGCAAAGAAGGAATTCACTGTTTTCTCGGCACTTGAGTGGTGCCTCTGGAATGCTGTTGACGATGCACAGAACTATCAGAGAAACTTAAGCATCGGAGAGCTCGAGGTTATCGGCAGCACCATCTACCACAAGACAGAGTACAGAGAGAGACGTAATCATTATGCTTTCTATAATGTCAATGTTCCCGTGGACGGCTTTGATACCGACCGTGACTGCTTCCTCGGCGCAGGACGTGCATGGAACGATCCCGCAGTCGTAGCGGCAGGCAAGGCAACAGACAGCCTCGCAAGCGGATGGTATCCGATCGCTTCGCACATGATCAAGGTCACACTTGCACCCGGTGAGGAGAAGAGCCTCATTTTCCAGCTCGGTTACATCGAGGTTCCCCGCGAAGAAAAGTGGGAGAGCAAGGGTGTTATCAACAAGAAGCCCGCTAAGGAGCTCATGTCGCGTTACGCTACAGACGCTCAGGTTGACGCAGCTTTCGCAGAGCTCGCTAAGTACTGGGAAGAGCTTCTTTCGAAGTATCATCTTGAAAGTGGCAATGAGAAGGTTGACCGCATGGTCAACATCTGGCATCAGTACCAGTGTATGGTAACATTTAACATGAGCCGTTCGGCAAGCTACTGGGAGACCGGTACCGGCCGCGGAATGGGCTTCAGAGATTCGTGTCAGGACCTCCTCGGATTCATGCACCTCATCCCCGAGCGTGCGCGTGAGAGGATCATCGACATCGCATCGATCCAGTTCGAGAACGGTTCGACATATCATCAGTATCAGCCCCTCACCAAGCGCGGCAATGCCGATATCGGCGGTGGCTTCAATGATGACCCGCTCTGGCTTATCGCCTGCACGAGCGCTTACTTGCGTGAGACCGGAGATGCTACGATCCTCGATCATCCCACTCCCTTCAACAATGTTCCCGGAAGCGAGAAGCCTCTCATGGAGCATCTGCGCAGGAGCGTGAACTTTACTATCAACAACAAGGGACCTCACGGACTTCCTCTTATCGGACGTGCGGACTGGAACGACTGCCTCAACCTCAACTGCTTCTCGGAAGAGCCCGGTGAGAGCTTCCAGACCTTCGGACCGAGCGAAGGCCCCGTTGCGGAGTCTGTATTCATCGCAGGTATGTTCGTTAAGTACGGCCTTGAATATGCTGATATCTGCGAGCATTATGGATCTAAGGATGAGGCCGCTTCGATCAGAGAAGAGGTTGCAAAGGTTAAAGCTGCATGCGAGGACGCAGGCTGGGACGGCGATTGGTTCGTTCGCGCCTATGACGCATATGGACACAAGGTCGGCAGTAACGAATGCGAGGAAGGAAAGATCTTCATCGAGCCCCAGGGCTTCTGTACGATGGCAGGCATCGGACAGGAAAAGGGCTACGGACGCAAGGCGCTTGATTCAGTCAAGAAGTATCTCGTCAATGACTACGGTGTTGAGATCCTCGCTCCCTGCTACACGACATATCATGTCGAGCTTGGCGAGATTTCGAGTTATCCGCCCGGATACAAGGAAAACGGTGCGATCTTCACACACAACAATCCTTGGGTAAGTATTGCCGCAACCAAGATCGGTGACGGCGAGATGGCATTCGACATCTACAGACGCAGCTGCCCTGCATTCCTTGAGGATGTTAGTGAGATCCACAGGACTGAGCCTTACGTGTACAGCCAGATGATCGCAGGACGTGCAGCAGTTCACTACGGCGAAGCTAAGAACAGCTTCCTCACCGGAACCGCAGCATGGGCATTCGTTGATATCTCACAGGCGATCCTCGGTATCACGCCCACACTTGACGGACTTTCGGTTAATCCCTGCGTACCCGCAGAGCTTTCGAACTACAGCGTGACCCGTCTCTACCGCGGTGTTAAATATATCATCAAGGTTAAGAAAGAGGCCGGAAAGAGCGGACTCTTCGTGGAAGGTGCTGCTGTGAGCGGTAATGTGATACCGCTTCCGACAGGCAAGAGCGAAGTTAATGCGGAGTACTACATCTGAAATGGCACTTTAAGAATATTACATTGATAAAATAGGTGGAGACGGTTTTCGCCTCCACCTATTTTACTGTGAATTCGTATATGCCATTATACGTATATATTCTTCCCCGCTGCATTAAATGCTTAATAAATGAATAGCTACGTGAGGGTAACCGATGGTACCGAAAAACACGCTCGTCTACCTTCCTTCGCTTCGTCACATCTGTACGCTCTCCCGCGCGCAAGCGAACATGTGCGCGCTCCCGAGCGACACGTGACTTGCGAAGCACAGTCGCCTCGCTATCGTTTTTCAGTACCATGATTACCCCTCACTGCATATTCATTTTTCGGGGTCGTATGCAGCGGGATTCTATAATCTTCGTGCCGCTTCGTGTTCCGCGGTACATGAATCAAGCGGGGGCACCCCGCAATTCATGTGATCGGAAACTATTAAGCGGCGCGATAGAACAAATTCACCATCAAAATGATGGTGAAAAACACGAAAAACGCCTTTAAAATGATGGTAAGCTCTTGCACACCGGCCTTTGATGTGTTATTTTGGAAGCAGAAGAACACTGAATCAACCTAATGCGGTACTATAACCGTACCGGCTGTAATAAGGAGTTATTCATGAAAAAACCTTCACCCCGATACATTTTCCCTTCCGCCATATCCGGCGCGGACATCAAAGAGGTTCGTGCCCGCCTCGGCATGTCTCAGAGAGAGTTTGCCGCGTTTGCCGGCGCCTCAAAGCCTACTGTTGAGCGCTGGGAAGCAGGAGCGTCGCAGGTCACGGGACCGATCGTTTCGCTTGTTACGATGCTTATGAGAGATCCCGGTATTGTATCAAAGATGGTGCTTCCGGAAAACACGTTAAGAATCCGACTGTATTACATGTATGAAAGCTTCGTCTGCACGGTGATAGATGTTGATGATACAACAAGGAGAGTGGAGATCAGGAACTACACGGACAACCTGATGCTTCGTGCGTTTGGAGCCAATACAGAACCTTCCTATGACGAGTATCAGGAGTTCCTTGAGTCTCGTTGCTTTCCACGTACGAGAGATAAGATCAAGCTGGAACTTGCAAGACTCGATATTCCGTTTTATGATCCCTTTCTCATCATTGAAAAGACAGAGGGCCGGATGGCGGATGACAAGTTTCATATCAGGATTGAAAGGAACTAAAGTATGGTTGAATTGTTTGAGAAAGATTTAAAGGATGATGGCCGCAAGTCTTCGAAGGGCAATCAGCTGAAGTGGGAAAACGGCGGAGTCTGGTATAAGGCTGACTATACCGGTTATGAAGGCCTTTCGGAGTATATTGTTTCAGGCCTTCTTGCGTCGTCGTCTTTGACGGCCGGAGAATTCGTTGAGTATTCGCTTGAAACCATAAAATACAGATCGCAGGTCTTTAACGGGTGCAAAAGCCGGGATTATTCAGGGGGATGGCAGGTTATTACCCTGGAACGCCTTTTCAAAAACAATTACGGGACAAGTCTTAATTCCGGAATCTATGCCATTGAGGATCATACCGAGCGACTGCGTTATCTCGTGAATCAGGTTGAACGTGCTATCGGACTAAAGGACTTCGGGAAGTATATGAGCAAGATGCTTATGATCGATGCTGTTTTCCTTAACGAGGATCGTCACACTCATAACATCTCGATTCTTTGGAACGGATATGACAAGTATCGTCTTTGCCCTTTCTACGATCATGGGGCAGCTCTCCTTTCGGACACAACACTTGATTACCCTATTGGGTTTGATATCTTCACGAATTTAGATGAGGTTAGAGCAAAAACTATCTGCACCTCCTTCGATGAGCAGGTCGAAATCGCCGAAAGCCTTTATGGCCGGAATATCACGTTTTCTTGGGGAAACAAAGAAGTAGACAGATTACTGTCGGGAGCAGGCATTTATTCCACTGAGATCATTTCGCGTGTCCGGGATCTGCTTTCGGAGCGGCGTCGGAAATATTCTTATCTTTTTAGGTAAATCGCGATTAATGAACGGTTATAATGTTCTTCTGTTATATTACAATTCATGGGTTTCGACAGTGATAATTTATTGACATACATCAAACGTTGTTTTACAATGCTCCTTGGGTAATACATTAACGGTATCCGAGGAGCATTGGGATTTAGGGAGCTTTTCTCAAGTTCAAAGCATTCTGACTTTTCGATGTCTTTCCAAGTAAGACCAACATTAACAAATGGGAGGTTTTTTTTATGGCTGATTTTTGGGTTGATCTGCCGCAATTACGAGAAGCTGCGGAAAAGATCGCCGCGCTCGCCAAGGAGCTGGATGCCGAAATTGCTGAAATTTCTAAAGGGGGGAATGAAGTACTCTCTTGTTTGAGCGGTTCAAGTGCCTTGGGGATTTCGGAACAGCTTAATGGTTTGTCTGAGGAACTGGCAGAACAGAAAAGAAATATTGAAGCAATGGCGTCTGTGCTTGATTCAGTGTGTGATATGTATGAGTCGACAGAGAAAGAGGTGGTCGCTCGGACTGAGCAATGCGGAAGAGTTGCGAAAGGTAACGATGAGAAAGCAGATGTGAAGAAAGATTCTTTGGGAACAAAAAAAGCATATGAAATATCGTACGCTGCACTTATGACAGGAATAGAAGGTGCATTCGGCTCTTCAGCAAGCAAATTGATCCACAATAATCGTACAGGGAACCAACGGGCCTATGGGATATATAACAAGGCAACATATATCGGAGAAAAACAAGGGAAACTTGCATACACTGCTTCTCAGTTCAATACCACCTCAGAGACTAGCGACTCACCCATGGGAAAACAGTTTGGATTTTCGCCTGAAGAAGAGGAAATACTAAATATTGCATATGAAAGATTCAATATTCTAGCAGATTATCTGGGGTGGGATAAAAAGAAAAAAATACACGTGTATTTCATGACTTTGGCGGCTTTAATCCCAGATTACTCATCTGATCGTATTTATTTTGAACTTCTGGCGGGTAGTCCGTCAACCGAAGAAGCTATTAGTCTGTTCGATAAGATGGGGCTTGATGGAGAGAGACTAAAGGAAATTCTAACTAATCAGCATAACTCGGCACCTGCCCTAAAAACACGTGATTTTGCGCATGAATGCGCTACTATAGCGGTGATGTCCAGTGATACATCAAGCAAGAAATTGGCGGGTCTAGCAGATAATGTGGATGCTATGGCAGGGTATAAGGGAGATATATGGTCGACGCAAATGGGAGAAGACGATATAAAATCCGATATCTCCTCGATTAATCTATTCAATCGTATGATAAACAGTGAGGAAGATGACTTGTGGAGAGTTTGTTTGGATTATAATGAAGAGGTAACAAACGGAACCATCAATGAAAGTTTGGAATTATTAGAAAACTATGGAGACGGAGATCCTGTGGAAGGGTGGAATAATTTAATAAATGAAATGTTGGACGATTCAATCATGACAAAGGTGATGTTTTTACATAAAGGATTAAAAATCTCACCTTCTAAACTGGATACAGTGTTTGATATAACGACAGAAGACCTTGAGGAAGCTGTTGAAGGATGGCTGGATTGTATATACCGTTTTTTTGGTCATATTAAGAAGGAGAGTGGGGTTGCCATAAGATGAAAAAAGCTATTCTAATATCTGCTTTGACAATAGTATCGCTTGGTGGATTATTGATTCTTTACATGGGGATATGTTCTTTAGTTGGGGTAAAACCATTTACAGCGGAGATAATACGGGAAGAATTGATACTTAAAGAGGATGATGGAGTTAAGTATTATTATTCGATCGATGATAACGAGTATCATTTGGAAAAAGCGATAAAAACTGTAATACCGAGGGGAGATATTCGCGAGGTAGTGGATAATAAGGGAGAATTACAAGTTGATAGGAGGGGAGATAGTTGGACAGTAGATGTTGTATATAACTATTATACAGAATTCAATGATAAAAATACCAGCCGTCATGAATTTGTTTGTTATGGCAACACATTCACCGCTGAATCACTTCAGGAGGTTTATATAGGGGATTCTTATATTTGGGATTATCGTTTGATAACCGAACATTTTGCTACTGCAGAAGAGCTAAGGGAATTGATCGCAAATGGGGAGCGGATCGGTGAAGAACTCTGCCATAGAGGTTCGTAAAAGTTCCGGGTACTTTAATGTATTTAATCCGTACATGAAAAAATGGAAAATGATCCGGCTGTGATGATTGGACAGGATCACAAGAGCACATGCTTTTGAATTAACGAATTAATATCTATACTTCATCATGGTCTTGACTGATAAGTGAACATCTAGCACAATAAACAAGCGAATACTATATGTAATGAACAGGGAAAGGGGAGCGCGAGCATGGAAAATGTTCTGGAACTCAGAGGAGTCTGCAAATCTTTTAAGACGTTCAGTCTGGATAACGTTTCATTTACTGTACCGTCAGGTTCCGTGTGCGGCTTTGTGGGCATAAACGGCGCGGGTAAGAGCACAACTGTAAAGATCATAGAAGGCCTTCTTAAAAAGGACGCAGGTGAAGTGTTCCTTTTCGGAGAGAAAGAGCTTTCACCGAAGACCAAGAGTCTGATCGGATTCGTGCCGGACAGCTGTTATTTCTATGAGAAACAGTCACTTCAGAGCGTAAAGAAGTTCGTCAGCGGGATGTATGACAACTGGGACGAAGAAGCGTACAGGAAGTACATGGATCTGTTCGGCCTTGATGAAAGGAAAAAGACGGGCGAACTGTCAAAGGGCATGAGCATGCAGTTCTCGCTCGCACTTGCCCTGTCGCATAACGCAAGGCTTCTCATCATGGACGAGCCCACGAGCGGACTCGACCCCTACATCAGAAGCCGTATTGTAAACGTCTTGAAGGATTATGTAGAGAACGGCGAGAACGCAGTCCTGTTCTCAACACACATTTTATCGGATCTAGAGAAGACCGCGGACAGGATCGTCTTTATCCATGACGGAAGGATCGTTTTTGAGGAAGAGAAGGACAGACTTACCGCCTTGCTTAAAGAGAAGTACGGGATCGAAGAAACCTCGCTTGACGACAGCATCGTCGCCTGCATCGACATGCTCAAGAAAGGAGGGAACGGGAGATGAAGTACGTACTTAACACTGTCAAAGAACTGATAATCCTTTCGGGAATGTACTTTTTTATCAACCTCGGACTCTCCGTAGGCATACCGTTACTGATCGGATACCTGCTCAGTGACAAATCGGTGCCGCTTCCGATCGGAGGCATGACGCTCATAATGAGTTTCGTCTACATCGTCTTTTTCTTCTTCGGGAAAACGGACATGGTTGAGTATAAGAGCAAACAGATGACATATGCGTTGCTGACACCGTCATGCAGGATCCACCAGGTGATCGCGAAGTACATTATGGCGGTCGGCTTTTATCTTTTGGCTGTTGCGGGATACGCTGCATCAACGCTTATAAGCCCGTCTTTAACCGCCCTTTCTTTCGGGGACATAGCATATTCGGTGCTTGTCTTCGGTGTCATGATGGGAATCTACTTCCTGATCTATTACAGGTTCGGTTATGAAGCGGTCAAGTTCTTCCCACAGGTCATGATGATGGTCGGAACCTTCGGATCGGTCGCTGTGTTAAACCTTCTGAACGGTATTGACCTTGAAGGCTTTGCTGAATTTATAACGAACATGAGACCCGTCGCACTCGTGCTCGGGCTCGTTTTTTTGGCCGTAACGTTTATGATCTCTTGCAGGCTTTACCGAAATAAGGACCTCTAATACGAATCGGCAGGGATTTATAATATCATAAATACGGAATATAGTGTTATATAACAAAACGCTTATATGGTCTGTTTATAGGCGTTTGATATATAGGCGCGTTTATGATCCGAAAGATCGATCATAACGCTGACACAAATAATGAGGAGGAAGGCATATGGAAATTTTAACGATCGTAGGAATAGCACTCGGTGTGCTCATTTTCATCGTTGTTGTAATGGGGTACGTAAAGGCTCCCCCGGATGTTGCTTACATCATTTCGGGTTTCAGAAGGAAGCCCAAGATACTTATCGGACGTGCGGGCATCAGGATCCCGTTCCTTGAGAGAAAGGATAATCTTCTCCTTCGTCAGATTTCGGTTGATATCAAGACAAACGGCTTTATCCCGACTGAGGACTTTATAGGCGTCAGCATTGATGCGGTTGCAAAGATCCGTATCAAGAACGATCCCGAAGGCATCCAGATCGCGATGAAGAACTTCCTTAACATGAACGAGCAGATGATCATCCACACGATCACCGATTCGCTTCAGGGTAACATGCGTGAGATCGTAGGAACCATCAAGCTCCGAGAGCTCTGCAACGACCGTAAGAAGTTCGGAGACGAGGTTCAGAGCAAGGCTCAGCTCGATATGGATAACCTTGGTATCCAGATCATCTCATGTAACATCCAGACCATCACCGATGAGCAGGAGCTCATCCCTCAGCTCGGTCAGGATAACATGTCACAGATCCAGAAGGATGCCTCGATCGCCAAGGCCAATGCCGACAGAGACGTAGCGATCGCTACCGCACAGGCACAGAGAGAAGCAAACGATGCTCAGGTTGAGGCTAACAAGCAGATCGCAGAAAAGAACAACGAGCTTGCGATCAAGCGGGCAGACCTTAAGGTAGTTGAGGACACCAAGCGTGCCGAAGCAGAAGCGGCATTCGAGATCCAGCGTCAGATCCAGAACAAGACCATCGAGTCCGAGACCGTGAACGCCCAGATCGCGAAGGCAGAGCGTGAGGCAGAACTCAAGCAGCGCGAAGTACTTGTTAAACAGCAGGAGCTTGCCGCATCGATCGAACGTACAGCCGATGCTGAGAAGTACAAACAGCAGAAGGAAGCGGAAGCAAAGCTCATCCAGCAGCAGAAAGAAGCTGAAGCGATCCTTTACCGTCAGCAGCAGGAAGCAGAGGCCATCAAGGCTAAAGGTCTTGCAGAGGCTGAAGCGATCCGCGTAAAGGGCGAGGCAGAAGCCGCAGCCATTAAGGCAAAGGGTGAGGCGGAAGCAGCTGCCATGGACAAGAAAGCGGAAGCTTACGCCAAGTACAACAATGCCGCTATCGCCGAGATGATGGTTCGTATCATCCCCGAGGTGGCAAGAGAGATCGCAGCACCCATCAGCCAGATCGATAAGATCAACATCTACGGCGGCGGATCAAACGGCGAAGGCGGTGCAGCCCAGATTTCGGGTATTACACCCACCGTGCTTCACCAGGTCTTTGATACCATGTCTGAAGCAACAGGTGTCGACATGCGTGAGATCCTTAAGGCCAACACATATGATGCTAAGGTCAACAAGAACGTGAACATCAAGGGTGCGGAGGGCATCATCTCGGTAGGTTCGGGTAAGAGTGCCGGAGAAGGTACGTCAGAGGAGCCTGCCGCAAAATCAAAGACCGCAAAAAAAGACGAGTAAACAGCAAGGAGAAGCCTGAAAAGGCCGAACCGAAGTCTTAAAAACATAATACCCTTTCACACAGATACCCCGTGCAGGAATTTTTGATTATTAGAAAACCTGCACGGGGTAAAATTATGACGTAATCAAGTCACCATGAGAACTTTGAAAACTAGCCCTATTGACTAAAGAGGTATATTATTCCGCTTCAAATACCGATTTAAATCGTTCTCTCTCAAAAGGTTTCTGATTTTTTACGGCCGCTGCCGCTTCTTTATACACTTTACTGTCTGAATATGAAATGGTGTCTTCCTTGACAAGAGCTTCATCTATCTCAAGGTTTGAATTTATTCCGGAAACTATTATTCCACCATCGTTGTTACCGTTCGCGAAGAAAACGTAAACTTTGCCTTCTTCGGGCATCACGTCACCCTCAGAGATATAAATACAGTCTCCTTTTTCGGACAGACCGCCTGATTTGGTGATTTTTAATTCGGTATCTGTTTTTAAAGATCCTTTTAAGTTTTCAACTACTTTGACTATATAGTCTGTATAAGGAGACGAAAAGATGTGATCATCCTTTTCAGATGGCGTTGTTCCTTTTTTGTAGTGAGTACCGGCGTTTGACAAAACGGTTCCGACAAATACATAGTCAGCAAACCCTGCCTTAGCGCTCAAATCTTCCACGTCAATAACGTACGATGATTGTGAATAGACGGTACCAATTGATGTGTTTGGTTTGAGACAAATAAAAAAGACAGTGATTCCAAGTGTGGCTACGGCCAGCACAGAAAGTATTATTAAAATTCTTTTTCTGCTTTTTTCCATAATACGAGACCTCCTTTTTTAATTTGTGTAACTATAGTCGAATGACGCTTTGTCATTATCGGACAAGGATGTAATGGAAGTTACATATTTGTACATAACATCTGTAGATGTATTATGATCTAGGCCAAGAGCATGCCCTAATTCGTGAATACACACATTTAGACGTTTTTCATACGTGAGAGAACCCATCTGATAAGTATTAAAAACAATCGAACCCGATGAGTAAGTTCGTCCGGCCATATCACTCACTTCGTATACATCAGATATGTATACATCCTCCCCGGTAAATAAGGAATCTTCTCTGATGACTCCGGGTTTGTATGAGTTCCATACAGATACAGCAGAATCAAAAGATGCCTGATATATTGTGCTTCCATCCCAATCTAAATGATTGCCGCTATCCATCAGTTTCCAAGATTGAACTCTTATTATTGGAGAAGCAGAAGCAAGGATTGATCCGGATGATAAAGCTAATACCAAGCAAGCGCTTAATATTAAAATTTTAATCTGTGGTTTTTTCTTCATACGTTGACCCCTTTCTAAAAAATTTTTTCTCGTTTACAAGGTACAATAGGATATCCTCAATAGAAAATCGATTTTCTTGGAGGTAGAATAGCAAAAAGAAGAATTTTTTGAAAGGCTTTTGGCAAAACTCGACATTTTTTGGTCAAAAATAACACAAAGACAATATATGATGAACCTGGAGCAATATTTGAGACGGGTTATTAACCTGTAATTAAGAAAGTCTGTAAGTAAAATTATGACCGCAGTCACTGTTTTTTGCGAACTATAATCGTTAAGATAGCCACAGAATAGAGAATGTTCCCGGAAGGGAGTTAAATAATACACATATGGCCAAGGTAACACTCAATGAAAAAGGAGAAAGTGTCTTGCCCGGGAGGATAAACAATGAGATCGGAACTGTCTGCATGGAATTACATCAGGAATAATAAAAAAACGACGGGTACACTGGTCGTGGCGCTTACCATGGTATTTATAGCGATGTATCTGACCAGTATGCTGCTTCTTACAACGACAGAGAGTGTTGAAACGTTCATGAAGGAGACGCCGAAGAAGCTTTCTTATCTCTCGATCTCATTCGGTGCCTACGGATTAAGGGCAGATGATTATGCGAGCGATGAAGAATTGCTGCTGGCTTATGACGAAAAGACGAATGAATTGGCAGAGAAACTTAAAACTGTTCCGGGAATAGATAATGCCTATTATACACAGACTATCCAATATGTTTATCAGTCTGTGGTCGGGCAGACGGGCGTGGCCGTTCCTCTTATGGATGCGGCCGATATCCCCGGGTTTCTGACACATATGGAGGCCGAATTGATTGAGGGGAAAATGCCCACGGGAGACGGTGAGATCCTAGCAGACAAGAACATAATGAAAAATGGAGAGTACAGCATAGGCGATTATTTTATGGAAAAAGGTTATGGAGAAACCTTTAAGATATGCGGTGTGATCGAATCTCCGTATATGATCAGCGTCGGAACCCCGAGAGGATATACCAACAACGGCTGGTACATTGTGGTGGAGAAGGATGAGAGTATAACTGATATGACGGAAATCTTAAAAGGTATTGGAATAGAGGTTTCCGACACGGATACAGTAAATGATTCGATCGCATACGAAGAGATGTTTAAAACAGATGTTGAGGATGTTCTCAACGGTGTCCTTGATGTGGTATATCTGGTGGTCATGGTGTTCCTTGCCTTTACCGTGCTGATCGCATACGTGTCATATATGCGTAATCGCGTAAACGAGTACTGTCTGTACATGTCGATAGGGTACAGCAGGAGTGCGATATACAGAATGATCATGAGGGAGATGCTCATTCTTTTTGGTTTCGGTGCGTTGGCAGGATTTGGGCTGAGTGTTCTCGGAGGCGTCGCGATGCACTCATTGCTGATAGAGGCAAAAGGACTTAGCTGTCGGCTTATCATGCCTGAACAGATTTTTTATATACTGGCATCCTTTGTCGGCATCATGGGGATCTTACAGATACCAATCGTGTACAGTATTAATGCGGTTAAAACGATAGATGCGATAGAAGACTAACTGCCGGTGAGTGCTTTGGTGTGGTAGGCGAATCATACAGTTTGGCAATAAAAACGGCTGCGTTTGAACAGAAAGGAAACGGCTTATGTTTGAAGTAAAAAAGATCAGCATGATCTACGACATGGAGAAAGAGGAAAAATTGTATGCTCTTAAAGGCTTTGACCTGTCGCTTCCCGATAAAGGTCTTATCGGGATCATTGGTCCTTCGGGTAGCGGGAAGAGTACGCTTATGTATTGCCTTTCGACTCTCAGGAAACCGACCGATGGTAGTATAATTTATAACGGGAGTGAGCTCACAGAAGCCTCCAATGCAGAAAGAGAGAGGCTAAGACGCATGGACTTCGGCTTTGTTTTTCAGAAACACTATCTGGTGCCCTATATGAGTGCAGTCAACAACGTGATGGTTGCAGGTGTCGGAAAAGAGCAACAGATCCGCGAAAAAGCGGAGAAGATACTTAAAGAACTCGGCATAAAAGAACGCGAGTTCTCAAAGAAGCCGGCAAAGTTATCAGGAGGTCAGTGCCAGAGGATCGCAATCGCAAGAGCGGTCATAAACGATCCGAAAGTGATCTTTGCGGATGAGCCGACGGCATCTCTCGATCATGAGAATGCGTTCAATGTTATGAAGATACTCAAAGAGTATTCAAAGGATAGGCTGGTTTTGGTTGTAACACACGACAAAAGCATTCTGAAAGACAGTGACCGTATTATAGAAATGTGGGACGGGCAGATAAACATGCAGGACGGAGAATTAGAATGAAAGCATTATCGGCTGGTTATTATATAAAAGAAAATAAGTCACGAGCGGTTGCGTTGATTATTATGTTCATGCTTACGGTCCTTTTGTTCACGGCCGGAAACTACATCGACAGTGTCTATTATTACTGGGAAAAGAACATTGAATACAGTGAGCAGATCTGCACGGTAAGTGCGCTTTCAACGGATGATGATTTCCGCGACTACGGGCAGTTTATTGAAGAACTGAAAAACGATGATAAGATTATTGTGTTTGAACGGACTGCCAGGGGCTTTTCAGGCCTCGACTGGACCTGCACGATGGGGTTTGAAATGGGCAGTGGTACCGTGGTGTTCAATACACCCGAGGAGCTGAAGGAAGCATTTTCTCTTTTAGGTCTTGAGTGTGATCTCTCGAAGGTTGAGGATAGGACGGTGATCATGTCTACGGCACTTGCAAGGCAGTACGACCTTAAAGTCGGAGATACGGTTGATCAGAGTGTCAATGAAAGTATAAAGGGATCGTACAGGATAGCAGCACTCACCGATGACAACAGTTACCTGCTGTTCATGGTCGTTCGCGATGATGAAAATCTTCTGCGTGCAAATGTCATGTCAAAAGAAATGAACGGTGATACATTACGTGAATACCTGAGGGAAAAGAGAGGTGACCTGAAGGTGATGATACCCGAAGAAAGTGATGAAGAAGTAGTTTATAGTCAGTTCAGTATATTCAGGATCATTTTTGTCTTCGGTATTATCTTGCTTTCTGTGATACATTCGATTACTGTTAATACAGTGCTTACGGGACAGTTTATCAAACGCAGTTATGAATTTGCCATATACCGCGCAATTGGTATGACAAAAAGAGACGTGTTTAAGAAATGCTTCGCAGAAATCTTTACGATGGATGCGATCGGAATAGTAGCAGGGATTCTGGCCACCACAATTTTCTCCTTTTTGATGAATGAACTGTATTATATTCCGAAAGGACGATACCTGCCTTATTATTCTTCACTCGGACTTGTTGCATTTTTGATATCTAATATACTGGTAGTGCTGCCCGGAGTTTTAAGCAAATCGAGAAGTATGTCTGGGACAGATATCACGGCATACTGATCGTAGGACATACGGACTCGCATTGATAGCGTGCGAGTTACGCTATATAAAATGAGAGAGTTTTCGGGGGATGAAAGGGATTCTTGTTACGGACATTCTGATACTTATCCTTACGCTTGCCTGTGCGGTAACATCCGGAGGTTTTTTCCGGATGATGCTCGCAGGCGGGCTTTTGTTGATTGTTGCGACTATGTCGTATATGAATGACGGAGAAGACAGGAATGCACGAATACTTTGCTTTCTTTCGACGTGCGCGTTCGGAGCTCTTTCGGGGGAATGGTACGGTTTCCTTGCCGTGGGCCTGATCCCTTTTGAGAAACCGATCCTGAGACTGATACTTGCTGACGTCTTTTTTGCAGCTTGCAATCTGCTGTCTGTAGCATTTTCGGAAGGTCTTGATCTGCATCGGTTGGCGCTCTGTTTGTTCGGCGTGTTATTGATATCGGTATGCTCGGCACTCATCTTTCTCTTACAGCATATTGCTCAGAAAGAAGAAAAAAACCGTTGCATGCGTGAGAAAAGCCTGAAAACAGCCAGCCTCGGAGAAATGCATGAGATGCAAAAAAACTCGGAAATGATGCTCGAGAATTATTACGAGCATAAGAACGCAATTCTTACGGAGAGGGAAAACATCAGTCGAAACATACATAACAGCGTGGGACACTCCATCACCGCCGCAATCATGACCCTCGAAGCGGCGGACATGCTGTTTGACCAGAATCCGGAAGAAGCACACAAACGGATGAATGATGCGGCGGGACGGATCCGGGGAAGCCTCGAATCCATACGAACGGCAGTAAGAGCGCTCGATTCCGAGGATGAAGACGTGTCGGTCAGTGACCTGCTGTGTTACACCGAAAACATCATAAACGAATTTGTGACGGACACAGATCGCAGTTGTGACCGTGTGAATGACATATATTCGGAAAGCCTGATGCTTCCGAAGGAACATGCGCAGTTCCTCAGCAGTGCGCTCGGTGAACTCTTGACGAACGGGGTGAAGCACGGAGCGGCCACGCATTTTGTGGTCAGGATAGTGGCGGATTCTTCACATATACGTCTCGAGGTGTCCGATAACGGGCATAGCGATTTTTCTGAGAATAACAGTGAGGAACGGATAAAGAACGGTTTCGGACTGAAAAAACTTGACTCCTATGCAAAACGTTGCGGAGGAAGTACGGAATTCAAAAACGAAGAAGGTTTCCGTGCCGCCGTTGAGCTGCCTCTTATGAGTAATAAAGAAAGCTGAAATGAAAAGCATATGATATAAGCATTATTATGTCGGTCAAATTACCGTACGTTAAACCCGGATCCGTGTGGAAAGCGAACGGAGAAACCGGGTTTGTGTGGAAAACGAACGGAGAAACCGGGTTCGTGAAAGAAAAAAGGTATGATACGTTTGGAGAAAACGTTACCACGAGGGGATGAAATGTATAAGATATTGCTGGTAGATGATGAAGAAATGCTCCTTGACAGCCTTGAGGTCATCCTGTCCTTAAACGGCATGGAGATCGTGGGGAAAGCTCATGACGGCAACGAGGCGCTTGAACTGCTCGGTAGGGTTTTGTGCGATATTGCGCTCGTGGATCTTAACATGAAGGGCATGGGAGGGATCGAGCTGATCGGGCACCTGAAGAAGAAATATCCCGGGGTGCGCATCCTTGTACTCACGACTTTTTATGATGACAACAATATTACCGAGGCTATCAGCAAAGGCGCTGATGGGTACCTTTTAAAGGATTCCGGTAAGAACGCGATCCTTGGGGCTATCGGGCAGTTGATGAACGGGGTGAGTGTACTTGATCCTAAAGTAATGCAGCGTCTTACGGTGATGATGGGCAGATCTGACAACACTTCTCTTTATGACGAGATGACCTCGCGTGAACGCGAGATCGCTTCGCTTCTGGTCGAGGGTCTCACAAACCGTCAGATCGCCGACAAACTCTATATTTCCGAAGGAACTGTTAAAAACTACATTTCATCCATTTATGACAAGACGGGGATCCATGACCGCGTCAAACTTGTTGTTGCTCTTTCATGAGCGATCCCGAGAAACCTGTCCCGCTTGACGATAATGTTTTAATCTGTTTTGATCTGATCTGTTCTGATCTCACTTCACGATTCTTGACGTTTTTTGGATTTCGTGCTACTATATTTCCATATGCTCTTACCGTGGGGTATTTTGTAATCTTCCGCACAGAAGCGGGTTTCATACCGCATTAGTTTTTTACCGGAGGTTTCATGGAAGTATCGGACACCACTGTAAAAGCCATTTTTGTCGGTTGAAAGGATTAAAGCCATGACACAGTCAAGGACACATACATGTGATGAGCTCCGCCTCTCTGATGTAGGGAAAAAGGTAGTTCTCGCAGGCTGGTATGAAAACATGAGAAGGGTGAGCAAGAATCTCGGATTCCTGATCCTCAGGGATTTCTACGGTACCACCCAGATAGTTATCGAAACGGAAGAGCTCATGAATGAAGTGAATGAGCTCAACACAGAAACAACGATTCAGGTTACGGGTGTTGTAAGAGAGCGTTCAAGCAAGAACACCCAGATCCATACAGGAGAGATCGAAGTCGTTCCCGAGAAAGTGGATGTGCTCGGAAAGTGTATCTACAGCGAGCTTCCCTTCGAGATCAACCGTTCAAAAGAGGCGGATGAGACCGCCAGACTTAAGTACAGATATCTTGATCTTCGTAATCCTGAAGTCAAAGAAAAGATCATCCTTCGTTCGCAGGTTGTTTCGAGACTTCGCGAGAGCATGACGAATCACGGATTCCTTGAGATCACAACTCCCATCCTCACGGCTTCGTCGCCCGAGGGTGCGAGAGACTATATCGTTCCTTCACGTAAGTATCCCGGAAAGTTTTACGCACTTCCCCAGGCACCTCAGCAGTTCAAGCAGCTCCTGATGACCTCGGGATTCGACCGTTACTTCCAGATCGCTCCCTGCTTCAGGGATGAGGATGCACGTGCGGACCGCTCCCCGGGAGAGTTCTACCAGCTCGACATGGAGATGGCATTCGCCAGCCAGGAAGATGTTTTTGCTGTTATCGAGGATGTTCTCCCTCCCGTGTTTGAGGAGTTCGGAACATATAAGCGTGCTTCGAAGGCGCCCTTTACACGCATTTCCTATAAAGATGCACTCGAGCAGTACGGAACCGACAAGCCCGACCTTCGTATCAAGCTTAAGCTTAAGGATGCAACAGACATCCTCGGCGGCTGCGGGTTCGGTCCTTTTGAGGGCGCAAACATCGAGGCGGTTGTTGTTCCCGGCTACAAGGGAACACGTAAGCAGATCGATGCGATCTGCGCACAGGTTGAAGTTGTTACGGCCAAGAAGGCATACTGGTTCAGACTTGATGAGCAGGGCGAGATCGTCGGCGGTATCGCTAAGTTCCTTCAGGAAAGAAAGGCTGATGTCATAAGCGCACTCGGTCTCAAGAACGGTGACTTTGTCGCTGTTGCGGCCGAGCAGAAGAAAGCCGACGCATGTAAGGTTGCGGGTGTTATCCGCAGGCTCTTCGGTGCGGAGGTTCCCGAGCTTTTTGATAAGGACTGCTACGAATTCTGCTGGATCGTTGATTTCCCGATGTATGAGATCGGGGAGGAATCCGGCGAGCTTGAGTTCTGTCACAATCCTTTCTCGATGCCACAGGGCGGCCTTAAGGCACTCTGCGAGGAGGATCCCCTCTCGATCAATGCGTACCAGTACGACCTTGTTGTGAACGGTGTTGAGCTCTCTTCGGGAGCCGTTCGTAATCATGATCCCGAGATCATGATCAAGGCTTTCGAGATCGTCGGACTCGGTGAGGACGATGTTCGTTCAAAGTTCCCCGCAATGTACAACGCATTCTGCTACGGCGCTCCGCCTCATGCGGGAATCGCACCCGGTGTTGACCGTATGGTTATGCTCCTTTGCGATGCGCCCACCATCAGAGAGATCATTCCGTTCCCTATGGCTGCCAACGGCCAGGATATGATGTGCGGTGCTCCCGGAGAAGTTACGGAGAAGCAGCTCAAGGAAGTTCATATAAAGATCACGGAGTGAGTACTCCGTGACAGCGGCCGAGATGCCGCGGTAAGTGACAGTCGGCGCCGCGTGTAAAGGCGTCGGGGTCAAAGGGTAGTTATAATCTTCGCGAAAGGAGGAATATTATGTTTGATATCGGAGATTATGTGGTATTTGGAACAGACGGAGTTTGTCGAGTTGAAGATGTGGGAGCTTTGGACATGGAAGGTGTGTCTAAGGACAAGTTGTATTACACGCTTGCCCCTCACGGTAAGTCCGGTAACAACAGGATATTTGCTCCCGTCGAAGGAAAACGCGTGGTGATGCGTAAGGTGATCACACCCGAAGAAGCCCAGAAACTCATCAATGACATCACCGATATCGGACGTCTCGAGATCCGTGACGAAAAGAAGCGCGAAGAGACATATAAACACGTTCTGCAGGGATGTGACTGCCGTGAGATAGTAAGTCTCATCAAAGAGATCTACTTCCGCAGACAGGAGCGTACTGCGCAGGGGAAAAAGCTCCCTTCTGTTGACGAGCGCTATTTCACCATGGCAGAGAACAGTCTCTACGGAGAACTTTGCCTTCCTCTTAATATTGACAAAGAGGATGTTCGTGATTATATTTGTGCTGTTGTCGGTGAAACACAAGTTGGGTTATAAAGATGAGATCAAAATTGTTTTATATGGTGCTCGCCACAGCAGCACTGCTTATATGCCCGGGCCTTTTCTCTTCCGAAGAAGCACGGGCTTATACTGTGAAAAATGATCAGGTCACCATCTATGAGGGTGAGACATTCCCGATGGATTCCCTTGTGTCCGATGCCGATTTCCTGAATCTGAGACTTCTGACCTCTGACAGGTCGATCTCTACACCGACCAAGGACGGAGCGCTTCTCGGACTCTCGATCGGCAGCTGTGTTGTGACGATTTCGGACAAGGCGGGCGGCAGAGACGAGATCACGGTCAATGTCGTTTCCAAGGAAGATGTTCACATGGTCGCGCTTACCCTCGACGACGGACCGGGAAGCCATGCAATGGAACTCATGGATTATTTCGCATCCCGGAATGTTAAGGTGACTTTTTTCATGATCGGAAGTGATGTCGGAAACTATCCGAAGAGCGTTCAAAGGATGGTCGACGAAGGACATGAGATCGGAAACCACACGATGAACCATAAGCAGCTTACGGCCGTTAAAAAAGACCGTGCACTTAAAGAAATAGAAGAAGGAGCCCGGGCTATCGAGGACGTGGCGGGTGTTCCTCCCACAGTATGGCGTCCTCCCTACGGTGATTCGACGCAGGAACAGCGCATCGCGGCAGGCATGCCGACAGTGCTCTGGAACATTGATACGCTTGATTGGAAGTACAAGGATGCGGACCGTGTTGCAAACGAGATCCTGAACGGAGCGAGCAACGGCAATATCATCCTCGTACATGAGATATACAAAACAACGCTCGAAGGCATTAAAAAAGCCGTCGATAAGCTTGTCGCAAAGGGAGTGAGATTCGTTACTTCAACGACACTTCTCACACGTGACGGTTCGACGGTCGAGGACCTGATAGGACTCAGGTGTTTCAGCAGTAAACAAAAAAGGCAATAAATCAATTTAGTTTAGTCGGAGGGACTACAATGTCAAAAGATACATTCCGCGGAGGTGTACATCCCTATGAAGGGAAGGAACTGACAGAGAATAAGGAAGCAATCCCTTTTATACCTAAGGGAGATCTTGTGTTCCCTATGTCACAGCATATCGGTGCACCCGCAAAGCCTATCGTTGAGACAGGACAGCGTGTCCTTATGGGACAGACCATCGCAGAAGCGGGCGGATTCGTTTCGTCGCCAATCGCGAGCTCGGTTTCCGGATATGTTAAGGAGATCAAGCCCGTTCTCACCGTGTCGGGAGCCATGGTGCCCGCGATCGTGATCGAGAACGACGGTCTTTATGAGGCTGTTGAGGGCCTCGGAGAGGACAGGGACTATCGCGAACTCTCGCGTCAGGAGATCAGGGACATCATCAGGGATGCAGGTATCGTCGGTATGGGCGGCGCCGGATTCCCCACATTCATCAAGCTTTCACCGAAGAATGATGCCGCCATTGACACCATAATCGTTAACGGTTCCGAGTGCGAGCCTTATCTCACATCGGATTACCGTGTCATGCTTCAGGAGGGTGAGAGACTTGTCGGAGGTCTTAAGATAATCCTTTCGCTCTTTGACAATGCACGCGGAGTTATCGCCATCGAGGACAACAAGCCCAAGGCCATTGAGCACATGAAGAAGCTTGTTGAGGGCGAAGAGAAGATCACGGTCAAGAAGGTCAGAACAAAATATCCGGAAGGCGCGGAGAGGCAGCTTATAAGCGTTGTTACCGGAAGAAAGATTAATTCTTCGATGCTCCCCGCAGATGCAGGATGTATCGTTGATAACGTTGATACGGTCGTTGCCGTATATATGGCGGTTGCCAAGAAAACACCCCTTATGCGCAGGGTTGTTACGGTTTCCGGAGACGCGATCGCCGATCCGAGAAACTTCATCGTAAAGACAGGAACAAACTACAACGAGCTTGTTGAAGCAGCCGGCGGATTCACCGCTCCTCCCGCAAAGATGATCTCGGGCGGAACGATGATGGGTATGGCGCTTTTCGATACAAACATCCCCGTTACCAAAACATCATCGGCACTTCTTGCTTTCAAGAAGGACCCGATGGACAAGGTTCCCACAAGCCCTTGCATCAGATGCGGAAGATGCGTTGCGGCTTGCCCCCAGCACCTTGTTCCCCAGATGCTTATGGATGCAGCCGAGAAATTTGACAATGCGGCATTCGAAGCGGTTAACGGCATGGAGTGTGTTGAGTGCGGATGCTGCGCATATGTCTGTCCTTCGGGCAGACCCCTCACACAGGCTATCAAGGAGACAAGAAGAAGCATCCTTGACGAGAGAAAGAAAGCCGCTGCGGCAGCCGCAGCCAAGAAATAAATTGTTGCCACTCAAGGAGAGACAACGAAAGGGACCGGATGAGTCCTCAAACACAAGGAGTAACTACGATCAAAGGAGATCTACAGTAAACTATGAAGGATTTAGTCAACGTTTCAGCTTCGCCTCATGACCGGAGCGGGAAGACCACAAGGTCGATCATGCGTGATGTTGTGATCGCGCTTATCCCCGCAAGTGCATTCGGCGTTTTTCAGTTCGGTATCAAGGCACTTCTAGTGCTCGTTACCAGCGTGGTCAGTGCGGTGATCGCCGAATTCTTATGGAACTACTTTATGAAGAAGCCCAAGACTCCCTACGAGTGCAGTGCAGTCGTTACGGGACTTTTGCTTGGCCTGAATTTCCCCGCATCGGTTCCGCTCTGGATACCTGTTGTGGGCAGTGTCTTCGCCATCATCGTTGTTAAGCAGATGTACGGCGGACTCGGACGGAACTTCATGAACCCCGCGCTTGGTGCAAGATGCTTCCTCGTTATCTGCTTCGCAGGCAGGATGACAAACTTTGTTGTTGAAAAAGGAAATGCTGTTATGAACGGCTTCGCAGGCGTTGACGGCATCTCTCAGGCAACACCTCTTGCGATCATCAAGGATCTTCCCGCGACGACGGCAGTCGGTTCGTCGGTATCCCTTTCCGATATGTTCTTCGGATTTACGGGCGGTGTGATCGGTGAGACATCGGCTCTCGCGATCCTCATCGGAGGCCTTTACCTTGTTATCCGCAAGGTTATCTCACTTCGTATCCCGCTTGCATATCTTATTTCATGCGGCGCATTCATGCTGATCTTCTCGGGCCGCGGTTTTGACTGCGAGTATCTTGCAGCTCAGCTTATCGGTGGCGGACTCATGCTCGGTGCATGGTTCATGGCCACAGACTATGTTACATCACCCATCACCCCTTGGGGACAGATCATCTACGGTATCCTCCTCGGTGTGCTGACGGGTCTTATAAGAACATGTTCTTCGGGCGCCGAAGGTGTTTCATTCACGATCATCTTCTGTAACCTCCTCGTTCCGCTTATCGAAAGAATGACGATGCCGAGGGCGTTCGGTCTTGAAAAGAAACCGAAGAAGATCAAGAAGGAGGCCTGAGCTATGAAAATGTTTAAAGATGCCATTGTCCTCTTTCTGATCACAGTGGTTGCGGCATGCGCGCTCGGCGCTGTTTATGAGATCACAAAGGGCCCCATCGAAGAGTCGAAAACGAGGGCCAAGACAGAGGCATATGAAAAGGTATTCGGTGAGATACCCGATCCCGAAGGTCTTACTCCCTGCAGTATCCCCGAGGGCTTCCCGGATCAGGAACAGTTCCCGGGTTCAAGTATTAACGAGGCACTTGTTGTTCGCGATATAGACGGCAGCTTCCTCGGAACGATACTTTCCGTTACGAATTCAAACGGATATGGCGGAGATATCACCATTGCCATGGGCGTTTCCGCGGACGGAACACTTAAAGGGATCGAATTCCTTGAGATCAGTGAAACGGCAGGTCTTGGAATGAGAGCAAAGGAAGAAAGCTTCCTTTCACAGTTCAGGGATGTCAAGACGAAGAGCTTCTCTCTTCCCAAGGCAAAGATCGAAGGAGAGAAAGAGATGGACGCCGTATCAAGCGCGACCATCACTTCAAAAGCTGTTAACAGAGCGGTAAACGCAGGTCTTCTTGCGGCCGCACAGATCAGGAATACATATCAGGCGATCCTTATCGCCGAATATTAAGGAGGCCGTTATGAATAAATATCTTGAACGCTTATATAACGGCATTATCAAAGAAAATCCCACGCTCGTGCTGATGCTCGGTATGTGCCCGACACTTGCGGTTACTACATCCGGATCGAACGGACTCGGAATGGGACTTTCGACAACGGCCGTGCTTGTTATGTCAAATCTTATGATCTCCGCACTTCGCAAGATCATACCCGATAAGGTCAGAATGCCCGCATTCATCGTCATCGTTGCGTCGTTCGTTACGATCGTCGATCTGCTCATTCAGGGATTCCTGCCTGCACTCAACGATTCACTCGGTATCTACATCCCTCTGATCGTTGTTAACTGCATCATCCTCGGTCGTGCCGAGGCATATGCGAGCAAGAACCCCGTTGGTGTTTCGATATTCGACGGTATCGGCATGGGACTCGGATTTACCGCGGCCCTTACGATACTCGGAACGATCAGAGAGCTTATCGGTGCAGGAACCGTGTTTGGCTATCAGGTTATGCCCGATGCCTACGAGCCTTTCTCAATCTTTATCATGGCTCCCGGCGCGTTCTTCGTGCTTGCAATCCTTACGGGTATCCAGAACAGATTGAAGCTTAAGAGTGCTACGAACGGTGACGCTAAAGAAGAGTCAACACTCGCATGTGGCGGAAAATGTGATGAATGTGTCGGCGGTGTCTGCGCTGCCAATCGTTCCCTCCTCGCCATCGATGCCGATGACAAAAAAGCATCGCAGGGCGAGAATATCGCGAGCCGCTTAAAGGCGTTCCCCGAAGGTACGGATAAGGGAGACGCTTCCGATAAATCCAAGGGAGGTGACCGCGCATGAGCACCATTAAAGAATTGATCCTCCTTTTTGTGGGAGCTGCATTTGTAAACAACGTTGTTCTCAGTCAGTTCCTCGGCATCTGCCCCTTCCTCGGTGTTTCAAAAAAGACCAACACCGCACTCGGTATGGGTACCGCAGTTATCTTCGTTGTAACGGCTTCATCGGCTGTTGCCAGCCTGTTACATAACTATGTGCTTGTTCCTGCGGGACTTGCGTATATGGACACTATCGTGTTTATCGCCGTTATCGCGGCACTTGTACAGCTCGTTGAGATGATCCTCAAGAAGTTCATCCCCGCGCTTTACAAGGCACTCGGTGTTTATCTTCCCCTGATCACGACCAACTGCTGTGTTCTCGGTGTTGCACTCATAAACGTCAGCAAGGAGTACGACCTTGGCCGAAGCGTAGTGAATGCATTCGGTACGTCGGCAGGCTTCTGTGTAGCGATCGTTCTGCTCGCCGGAGTACGTGAAAGGATCGAGGGCAATGAGATCCCTCATACGATGAAGGGTTCACCCATTCTTCTTGTGACCGCAGGTCTTATGGCTATCGCCTTCTGCGGATTCGCCGGTCTTATTTAAGGGGGTTTAGAGATGTTTAGCACAGTTCTTTTGGATTTCAGTCTGAACGGCGTCCTCGTTGCTGCGGGAGTAGTCGGAGCTACCGGTCTTGTCATCGGTATCCTTCTGTGTATCGCAGCAAAGAAGCTTGCGGTCAAGACTGATGAAAGAGTTGAAAAGGTCAGAGGATGTCTGCCCGGAAGTAACTGCGGAGGCTGCGGTTTTACAGGCTGTGATGCCTGTGCCGAGGCCATCGTCTCCGGTGCGGCTCCTGTGAATGCATGTACGGCAGGCGGTGATTCGGCCGCTATCGCCGAGGTTCTCGGAACCGAGGCGGTTGCATCGGTAAAAAAAGTCGCTTTTGTAAAGTGCTCCGGTACATGTGATAAAGTTACATTCAAGTATCGCTACAACGGTATCTCGGATTGTCGTAAGCTCGCGCTGATCCCGGGACACGGCGAAAAGGACTGCTCCTTCGGATGCATGGGTTACGGCTCGTGTGTGTCGGTTTGTAAGTTCGGGGCCATAAGCATTAAAGACGGCGTAGCGTTCGTTGATAAAGAAAAGTGTGTGGGCTGCGGTGCCTGCGCGAAGGTCTGCCCCAATCACCTTATTGAGCTAAGACCTTACGAGTCATGGTACGGTGTTGCCTGCAGCTCTCATGAAAAGGGCAAGGCGGTCAAGGATAAGTGCGCTGCCGGCTGCATCGGCTGCGGTATCTGCGCGAAGTTCTGCCCGATCGATGCGATCACTGTAACAGACAATGTTGCACACATAGATCAGGACAAGTGTGTGGGCTGCGGAACATGTCAGGAGAAGTGCCCGCAGAAGGTAGTAAAGATACTGTAAGGAAACGCTTGCTTTTCGGTGTGATTAACAGTATAGTATCCTTACGATCGGTTTAATGTAACATGTATTGATGATTGTATATCAGAGGAGGCAAAATGGCAGATTCTAACAAAAAAGGTTTACCCGAGGATGCTTCGGTTGATGAGACAGAGGGTCTCGGTCAGATCGTTCTTACACTTGAGGACGACACGGAATTAACCTGCGATATCATCGCAACCTATCCCTGCACGAACGGCAACTCCTACATCGCTCTGCTTCCGGTTGATGCGGAGGGCGACGAGGACAGTGATTTCTACCTCTACAGGTACACCGTTGATGACGACGGCGAGATCGTGCTCGGGGACATCGACAGCGAGGAAGAGTTTGACGAGGCTTCCGAAGCTTTTGATGAGCTTATGGACGAGATGGAATACGACGAGATGTTTGATGACGAAGAAGGAGAATGATCCTTCAAACCGACATTTCACCAATGAAACGTGAGGGCGCTGCGGGTCTGCCGCAGTGCTCTTTTGTGTACAGAACGTAGAGCTCCCTTGAGGCGCGTGTGAGCGCCACATAGAACATGCGTCTTTCCTCTTCGAGGTTGTCTCTCACGAGCGCGTGAGCTGAGGGCACGGTTCCTTCGACCGCGTCTATGATGATAACAGTATCAAACTCAAGTCCTTTTGCGGAATGGAAGCTCATAAACCTGATCCCGTCCTTTTGGCCGTCCGTACGGCTGCTTTCGGCGCTTCGTTTAATGCTTATGTGCTCGCACCAGTCGGCGTATGTGGCATGACCCTTTGCATCCTCTTCGAGAATGTCAAGGATCGGGTACAGGTCGAGCCCCTCGCCTGTATGCGATGCGCAGTATTCTTTGATGAATCTGTCCAGACCGATCTTTTTGCGCAGGTATTTGATGCATGCGAAAGGATCGAGACCGTTCATCACTCTGAGCTCCTTTGAAAGCTCAAGAAGTGCGCTCCTCGAAGAAGAAGGAAAACCGGAAGTATCGGGCGAGAGAAGATTGGTTCGCTTGGCTGTAAATTTGCTCCTCATGATGCCTCGTTCCGGAACGTTTATGACCGAAAGTGCGGCCTCTCTCGGGATGTCCCCGCGGGATGCGGCAAGATACGAAAGAACGATACGTCCGGGAAGTGTTTCGTAGATGTCGCTCCGGCTTGTTTTGCCGTTAAAGGGGAGACTTTCGGCTGTGAACATGGAAACAAGAGGCCCGGGCTGGTAGTTGTTCCTGTATAGTATGGCGATCGATGAAGGATCGACGCCTTTTTTTATTGCCCTCACGCATGTATCGACAACGAACCGATACTCTTCGGAGGTTTTTGCGAAAGCTTTTACGGCAACACTTCCCTTTTCAACCTTTGAAAACAGGTCTTTTTTAAATCTGTTATGGTTGTTGGCGATGAGCTTTGAAGAGCATTCGACGATACTCTTCGGACAGCGATGGTTCTCGGGAAGCGTCACAAGGGGAGCGCTTTCGTGATCTTCAAGGAAGCGCTTCATAAGCGTGGGATCGGCACCGCGGAAGCGGTAGATCGCCTGATCGTCGTCGCCGACAGCGAAGATGTTTGCCTCGGGAGACTCGAGCAGTCGGATCGTTTCGTATTGGAGGAGGTTGATATCCTGAAATTCGTCGATAAGAATGTATCGGAAGGCTTCCGAGAGTTCTTCCCTGATATCGGGTCTTTTTTTCAAAAGACCGTAGGTCAGCGAGAGAATATCGTCAAAGTCGATATTCCCCGATGTACGGAGACGTCCGTTGTAGGCCGAGAGGATCCTGTTGAACTCTGCGATCCCGCATGAAGACGGAGTGAATCCACCTTCTTCAAGGAAGGTGTTCTTGTAAAGGGCGATATCCTTGGATACCGAGTCAACCACTTCTGCCCCTGCCTTAAAGCCGGGAATACTATCCTCAATAGCGTTTTTTACAACATCCTTGCGGGAATTGTCTGTGATAAGATCCGAGGATTCAAACGGACAGTAGTTTCTGAGTATCTTGAAGAAGAAAGAATGGAACGTGGCGAATGTGACCGAAGCGCCTTCGGGACACATTTTGAAAAATCTTTCGCGCATTTCCAGCGCCGCGGCACGCGTATATGTGATAACAAGGATGCTTCCTGCGGGAACATGCTCATGTTCTATCAGATTTCTGACCCGCATGGTTATGACCGTCGTCTTGCCGGACCCGGGTCCGGCAAGAACGAGCATAGGTCCTTGTTTGTGACTTACCGCCTGCCTCTGCTCTTTTGATAAAAGCATGTAAGGCTCCTTTGTTACTAATGTACTGTGCTGTTACTGCTGTGCGATGGCAGCTTTAAGCTTTTCGATACCTTTTTCAATCCTCTTAAAGGATTCCTCGGCACCGAGGATCTCGATGATCTCGTAAGCACCGCCCGGAGTAGTCTGCTTTCCCGAAACAGCCGTACGGAGAGGCCAGAGAGCGACACCGTTCTTGATCTGCTTCTCCTCGACGTAGGCGGCTACGCAGCCCTGAAGTGACTCGAGTGAGAGATCGGGAAGGGCTTTGAGTCTCGGAAGAAGATCGGTGAGAGACTCGAGTGAGTTCTCGTAGGTCGTCTTCATCTTCTTATGAATGTACATCTCAACGTCGTACTCGGGAAGCTCGCCAAAGAAGTCGATCATCTCGGGGATATCGCAGAGTGTCTCGATGCGTGTCTTGACGAGGAGTGCGATAGCCTTGCTGTCAAAGCCGGTTCCGAGCGTCTTCTCAACGTAGGGAACGGCAAGCGCGAGGTATTTGTCCTCGTCCATGGCTTTGAGGTACTCGCCGTTCATCCAGCGGAGCTTGACATTGTCAAACACAGCGGGTGACTTGCTGATCCTGTGGTAATCGAATTCCTTTGTGATCTCTTCAAGGCTCAGGATCTCGCGGTTGTCGGGACTGTTCCATCCAAGGAGAGCAACATAGTTGAGAAGTGCTTCGGGAACAAAGCCCTGCTCGATAAAGCCCTCGAGTGTGACGGTCTGACCGCTTCTCTTGGAAAGCTTCTTGTGGTCCTCGTTTGTGATGAGAGGAAGATGGATATACTTGGGCTCCTCCCAGCCGAAGGCCTTGTAGAGCAGTGTGTATTTGGGCGTTGACGAAAGGTACTCGTTACCTCTCACGACATGTGTGATGCCCATGAGGTGGTCGTCAACAACATTTGCGAAGTTGTAGGTCGGGAAACCGTCGGACTTGATGAGGATCTGATCGTCAAGCTCGCTGTTCTCGACAGTGATGACGCCGTAGTTCTCATCCGAGAACGAAGTCGTTCCCGAGGTCGGGATGTTCTGCCTGATGACGAAGGGCTTGCCTGCCTTAAGATTGGCATCTATCTCTTCTTTTGAAAGGTGGAGGCAGTGCTTGTCATAATGTGTTACGCTCTCCTCACCGATCGTGGTCGTAAGGCTCTCGAGACGCTCTTTGTCGCAGAAGCAGTAGTAAGCCTCGCCTTTCTCGACAAGCTCAAGAGCATACTTCATGTAGAGCCCGGATTTAACACGCTCGCTCTGAACATAGGGACCGCATCCGCCGTCCTTGTCGGGACCTTCGTCATGAACGAGTCCCACACCTGCGAGTGTCTTGTATATTATGTCGGTTGCACCTTCAACAAAGCGACCTCTGTCTGTGTCCTCTATCCTCAGGATAAAGTCACCACCCTCGTGCTTGGCAACGAGGTACTCATAAAGCGCCGAGCGCAGGTTCCCCATGTGCATCTTACCTGTGGGACTCGGAGCAAATCTTGTTCTGATCTTTGCCATGCTAAATTCCCCTTCTAAATCGTTATTGTACCTAATTATATACACGGCTTCTTCAAAATACAACTATTAATACCCTTTGTTTAAGGTGTGGTCCCTTGGGGACGGGGGTTGTGGACCATTGGGGTTCATGGTCCACAACCCCCGTCCCCAAGGGACCACCACAACCCCCGTCCCCGAGGGACCACCCAACCTGCAACTACTCATCAGTTGTTATCGTAAATATCCTCTGTGAACGTCAAGCTCCCGCGGTATCCTGCGTAGGTACGGTTGAAGATCAGACGTTCACTCATCGGGAATGAACCGAGGATGAACTGTATATCCTTCTCGAGCGCGATCTCTCGGTCGTTGCTGCTTCCGATCAGGAGCGTTATCTCCTGCTCTTCCTCGCGGATTGCTTTGTTGATCTCGTACTGGTCTGTCAGGAAAAGCACCTTCGGAGGACGCGCATATTCGAGCTCGCTGATCTCTTTTATGATCCTCTCTTTATCCTCGTCCCTGAAAACAGGTTCCGAAACGATGACAAGCACAGGTGTAAAGCTGTAGTCATTCGCAAGATATCTCGTGAATCCAACGGCGTTGTTCGCATCGGCAACCACAGCGAAGCGCTTCCAGCTGAGTACTCCGATCGCCTGACCGAGGTAGTTGTATACGTACTGCTCTTCTTCGGCAATAACGCGCTCAACAAACTCCTTATCAAGTCTGAGAGCTTCTGCGACACTGCGCACAAAACGGGTCGTATCGGTTGCTCCCACAAAGAGTCCCGGGATCCTGAGGCTCGGCACACCGAACTTCTTCTCGAATTTTGCAGCCGGCCCTTTAAAGAGCCAGGGGCTCACGATGATATTGAGCGCCGCCGCCGAACACTTACGGATCGTCTCGATCCCCTGTCCCTTCGTAAAGAAGGTGTTGACCTTGAGCCCGAGCTTCGAAAGGATCCGGTCGATCTCCTCGAGAGTACCGCTCCAGAAAGGATCGTGGTACGGGATGATACCGAATATGTTCACGAGCTTCTCGTCCTTCGGGACGCCACTTTCTATCACTTTATCAAGGAAAGTGTTCCAGACCGTCTCATAACCGAGGTTGCTGTCGCCCGTGAATCCGGGTGTCTCTATCGGATAGATCGGCACACCCTTCTCGGCAAACTCATTTGTCACACTGGCAATATCATCACCGATAATACCGGCCGTGCAACCCGTGAGGACAAAATATGCGTCAGCATCAATAATGTCTATAGCGCCGCGGATCGTAGTCCTCAGCTTGTTGGTTCCGCCGAAAACAACTTCTTTCTCAAGCATGTTGCTCGACGGGATCGAAACACTGCTCACAAAGCAGGAGGTTTTGTGACCCGACTGGCCCTGATCCGCTGCCGTCGTCTGCATGCAGCAGCCGGGGCCCGAATGGTAGATGGGGCAGACTCTGTTTATGGCACCGAGCACGGAATTGATTCCCGCAAGGACACAGCCGCCCTTAGGATTTTCCATAACCGCCGACATATCAGTCAACCCCCTTTATGATATATTTAAATGCGTCCTCGCTGTACCAAGACTCCTTGTAAGGGAGCTTGACATGCTCGGCAAGCTTTTTGTTGAAGCCGGGATTTTCAAGCTGGTCGGCGATCTTGTTCCCAAGGAACAGAAGACCGTCGTAACCCATGGTCGGGCGCTTTCCGTCGAGAACGTGAGTTGTCGGAACACCGAGCTTTGCCGCCCACTCCGGAACGCCGATAAATGCGTCGGGTTTCAGCTTCTTCACCAGATTGACCTGCTCGAAGGGCTGCATGTTCGCTATATCAACAACGAACTCCTTGTGGATGTCGTTGAGGTACTCGATGTCGACCTGCGCATCTTCATCATAGGTCGGGGTCTCGAGACCGACAAGCTCCATGCCGAAATCATCGATAAGCGCCGCAGCCGCAAATGAGCGGCCCGTTCCTCCGCAGATAAACACGCGCTTTCCTGCCAGCCTGTCGCGGATCTTCTTCACAAGCGGCTCGATCCTCTCGTGCTCGCGGGCGATAATCTCCTCGACTTCCTTTTCCTTGCCGATCACCGCCGCAATGCCACGGTACCACTTGTCTGTATTTCTGATGCCTATGGGCATAACCGTGTGCGAATACGGAATATCGTACTCTTCCCAAAGTGTCTTCATGAACTCGTCGGCGAAAACTTTGCATATGGACGTTGATGCGACCGCTGCGGGGATCTTTTTGATCTTTTCGAGTGAACTGTAAAACGGGATATAGTTTACCTTCGCACCGAGGAGTCCGAGCATGCGCTCCATCTCCTTCTGGTCGGCATAGCTGACCGTCGTGGGCGCGAAGAGGTTGATAAGACCGTCTTCCTTTTCAATCTTTTTGTTCTTTAAGATATATTTATTGATCGCGATGAATGCCGCATCGAATCCGGATGCGCAGATCTTCGACTTGAAGCCTTCGCAGTGGATTGGGATTATAAGCGTTTCGGGGTACTCAGCCTGAAGATCGCTGCAGATCGCGTCTATATCGTCGCCGATGATACCCGACGCACATGATGCATAAACGAACGCGAGCTTCGGTGAATACCTCTCAACCGCCTTCTGCACCGCTTCGCGGAGCTTCTTCTCGCCGCCGAAAACAACGCTTTTCTGGTCGATATTCGTCACGATCAGACGCGGGTTTTTAACTTCCCTGACACCGCGGTGGATCTGTCCTACACGATACATGTCGACAGCCATGATGGCGCATCCCACGCATCCCTGGGGTGAATGCGAAATAAACACAGAATCCTCGAGGGACATAAGCGCTGCCATGCTGTTTATCTGCTGGCACTGCAGTCCCTGCGCGAAGCTGCGGTCTGCTCTTTTAAGACATCCTTTTTTGAATTCCTCACTGACTTCACGGCCGGTCGTTCCGAGATCGTTGACCCTCCCGGGTTTGCTCTCCCTTACACCGGAATATGTAACTAACGCCATATCGTTTTGCTCCTTAATCACCTGGATTGATATGATATTACCATGACCGGGGTAAATAAAAAATTCGACCGTTTTTATCATTAGTGATAAGCTGTGGTTATGGTCCTTGTCGCATATGCTTTCACATGCTCATCATGAGTCGCGACTATCACTGTCTTTCCCTCTTCCGCCTTGCTTTTGAGGAATCCCAGTATGATATCTCCGGTGGATGCGTCCAGCCCTGTAGTCGGCTCATCCGCGATCACGATCTCCGGGTCCGTCATGAACGCCCTTGCGAGCGCGACCCTCTTCTGCTCTCCGCCGGAAAGCTCGAATGTATGGCGATCAGCCGGTTCTTTCACTCCGAGGCTTTCCAAAAGCGCGTACGCCCTATCGTTCAGTGTCCCCAAATTATCCTTTGTTAAAAAGGGAGTGACCAGGTTTTCCAGCACGGTGTAGTTTTTGAGGAAAACATTGCCCTGCGGAACATATCCCAGTTTCTCCCTGTGGAATTCTGAGAGCTCTTCGTCTGAGAGACTATAAATGTCTATTTCATCACGTTTATGATTCTGATTCTCATCTGATTTGACACTCTCTGTCAAATTCACGACATTGTTATCAGCCTCTTCCGATCCGATGCCACCTGCATTGCTCCGAATCCTGTTATAAGCCTCTTTTGATACAAGTATTCTCCCCGAGTCAGGCTTCAAGATCCCCGCTATTATGGCCAGAAGCGTACTCTTTCCGCTGCCCGATTCACCCATCACGGCGCAGAACTCTCCGCTCTCAAATACCAGGTTCACTCCGCTTAAAACCTGCCGTCCTTTTTCACTGTATCGCTTACTGATGTTTTCTGCTCTTATCATTCTTCTCTCCTCAGCGCCAAGTACGGGTCTGTACCGCTAATGCGCAGTATAAACACTATCGACGTCAAAAACACGATGAGCGCAGCGCCCACAATTATTAGCGCTACGACCGCGATCGTTGCGCCGGGGCCGGGACCGAGGTAGGGCATGTTAAGGCTCATCCCGATGTACGTCCCGAACGGGAGCACCACGAGCGCGCCGATCAAACACCCGGCAACACCACCCGCAAGGCTTATGATCCCCAGCTCGCTCACAAGCATCCGCACAAGATCCTTCTTCGTTTTGCCAAGGATCCTCATAAGCGCGACGTCCTGCTTTCTTCGGTTCATGAGGATGCTGTTGATTATCAACATAAGCGTTGCGAGCAGAATGCCGAGGCTTACCGCTATAACGCTTATGCCACCCGTTATGCCGCCCAGGCTCTCGCCAAGCGACTCGTTCAGCTGTTTTGGGTACACAACGTCAAATGTGTCGCCCACCGCGCGGTGCGCGTCTTCGATCACTCTGCCGATGTCATATCCGTCACTGACGTTTATGAAGATCGACGACAGCGTTCCGGATCTTTTCTGTGCGTCTGTCAGGAATGAACCCTTCTCTTCCGCTGCCTTCAGTATCTCGCCTTTGACTTCGGCGGCGAAGTAAACTGAGCTGTCAAGAGCTGTTCCTGTTTTGGCCATCTTTGAAACAACCGGATAATCCTGCCCGAAGAGTTTGATCACCCCGTCCGTGCTTTCGATGTTGTGACCGACCACAACCCTTTCGCCGCCCAGGTTTTTCTCGTACTCCTGCTCGATCCAGGGTGCCACCACAAAATCGGTCTCGGGATCAAAAAACACGATCTCAACCTCGCTGCTGCAGCAATCCGCCGACAGACTTTTGAGGAAGCTTTGGGATGTGATCTTCGTGATCCCTTCGATCCCGGCAACGCCGTCATAAATCGAGGATTCAAAGTAGAACGCGCCTCTCTGCCCCTCGAGGAGCAGATTTTCGGCCTTTTCCTTTGCACCGCGGGGCACCAGCATGATATCGGCACCGAGCCTTCCCTTCATGTTCTCCGTTCCGTTCGCGAGACTCGTTCCGATCACGATGCTCCCGAAAAGTATCACCGAAAGGATGGCGATCGCAGAGAGAAGGCACACATTGTAAAATGCGTGGCTCTGTATGTTCCTGAAGAGATTTCGTACAGACATGTGACCGCCTCCTTTCTTATTTCTTTCTCAAGTACCTGCATTTTTTAATACTTGTTTGTCTCGATTTCCCAAGCAAATGAATAATCGAGGCAGTCAACTTTTAAGCATCTTCTCTTATATTTCAGGCAGTTTGTTTCTTCGATTTTGCAAAAAAAATGATATTAATGATCGCAGTCACGCCGAGCACCACACTCAGGACTATAAGCGCCGGAAGCGTCCCCACGCGGCAGGCCATGTCTTCCTTGCCACAGAGTCCCGTGAGGGCGAGCGGGTAAAGCAGGATGAGTACCGCATTTGCAAGCTGCGCGATACTGAGTCCCAGACGGACTCCTTTATCCTTAAAGAAAAAGTAAACGATACCGAGCACTCCGATCAGGCTTCCGAGGCCGATCTCAGCCTTGCTTGTATAGTAGCAGGCCATCTTCATCTTCTCTGCGCTGCAGACCGGGAAAAGTACGGTCGGGGCGAGTATGACCAGCAAACCGCTGATGATGAATAATACTGCAATGATGATTCTGTTTTTCATGGTTTTTTCTCCTAATATCTTTAATCGTGGGAAATGGCCCACAACCCCCGTCCCCGTG
>JAEEQC010000003.1 GCA_016285135.1 Lachnospiraceae bacterium | reverse complement strand
TTTTGGTTCGTCGATTCTCGGTCAGAAAGGGAATTTACCATGTCTAAAAAAAGAATTATTGTAATAAGCATTTTTGGCGCTTTTTTATTGGCAACAATAGTGTATTTTGTTGTCGCTTCAACAGCGGACGTGAGGGAGCCTGATAAATCCGGTACTGATGGCATTTTGGTTGAAGAAGAGTTAAGAACTCCGTCTGAAGATGAAATTCATACGCCCGGAATAGAAAAAGTCTTAATTACCGAAGAAAGCATTCATACAGACTTTTTTGACATTACTTTGCCTAAGAGGTGGGTAAGGAATGTTTTCCTTACGGAAGAAATAGAAGGAGAAGCACACATATACAAGTTCTTGGCCAAGGACTGTGCTGATGCTTGCGAGGATATTCTTCTTGGAACGTTATTGTCAGTATATGTCTCCAAAAATGAAGAGGATATTATAAGCCTTTATTCGCTGGTCGGAGGATACAGGTTTTCTTCGGACGACATATACGCACTTGCTTTCTTACCGACGGATATACAGTTTACGGATGAAACCCAAGAGGGTTATATGCGTCTTCAAGACGATCTGATGAATGAGATAGGGGGTGAAATAGTTGGGTTAAAAAAATTGTTTACATGTAACTAAGGTTCCCCAAAGCATTACTTCAGCTGTATTTATCATTCCTGCTCATCCCCCCATTTGAATGTTCTGCCGGCTCTCGTGTTTGCAGCGGAAGTTGCCCGTTGTCTGGGTTTTTCCGTATTAAGGAAATACGAAGGTCGCCTGGATTGATCCGGGATAAGAAGATTGAGCTTCTCGGACAGCTTCAGGGTTTCCAGCAACTTAATAAAATTGGACAAAGTGATATCTCCGGAGTTTTCAAATCTGGAGATACTTCTTACGGAGACGCCTGATCTGTCAGCAAGTTCCTGTTGCGTCATAGGATAGTTAATCCGGTATTCTTTCAGCCTTTTACAGAGTTCTTTGATTGAAACAGACATAATCCATACATCCTTTTGAAAATAACTGGACAAAAATTACTTATTACGTGGATTGTTATACTACAACAAGACTGATATGTCTAGTTATTAATATGGAACCTGGTCGTAAAGACTATGGAAAGTGGTCTGTACACGTTTTATTAGTGAGGCACTCGGGGAAAAGTGGTCTACATGGGATGCACCACATATACATCAAGAGCATCAGAGTGCGATTTAAAGTGCTCTGATGCTTTTTTTGCCTTGCTTTCGTCTTGGAACAACGCGAAAACGGTCGGGCCGCTTCCTGTCATGAGTGTACACAGGGGATTGAAGTGAGCGAGGCCTTTTTTTATGTCTGAGATCTGCGGGTGCATGGGGATCGTGGCCTCCTCGAGGACGTTCCCTGCAAGTGTGCACACCCCTTCGAAATCGCCTGCTTCGACACGGCGTCTGATCCGTGTGATGTCGGGATGGAATGTATGATCTACCCTGTCGTATGCTTCGTAGACTTCTTTGGTTGAAACGCTTATGTGGGGATGGACGAGCACTATGCTGCATTCCGGAAGAGCGGGGAGAGCGGTGAGCTTTTCTCCGATGCCTTCGGAAAGGGCGGTCCCGCCCATAAGGCAGTAAGGCACGTCTGCCCCGAGCTTAACCGCGATGTCCGCAAGCTCTTGACTACTGAGACCGAGTGAAAAGAGTTCGTTTAACGCTTTGAGAGTGGCAGCGGCATCTGTGCTTCCACCTGCCATGCCTGCGGCGATCGGGATGTTTTTGACGAGCGTGCACCTGACTCCGCCGAGGGGGGTTATAGCTGAACCCGCCGGTGTGTGTAAGGACATTTGGTGATCTGTCGCGCAGCTCCGGGAAGCGATATACGCGTTAAGGGCATTATACGCCTTGCAGATAATGTTGCTGTCCCCCGGGGGAAGCAAGGGCGACCCTGCAGAATAATGATCATCTGAGGAGAGCCTACCGGGCGTTGCTTCGCCGGGATCTTCCGAGTTTGTACACATAAGCGTTATACCGGGCTCGCACGTCTTCTCAAAAACGAGCTCGTCCGCGAGCGAAACGCTCTGCATGATCATGCTGACTTCGTGGTACCCGTCGGGGCGCCGCCCAAGTATGTCGAGCGCAATGTTGATCTTTCCGTATGCCTTAACAGTTATATTGTCCATTGTATCTGCAGTTAATAATCCTTCCGACTGATATGCTCTTGCAATTACATAAGACGGCTCATAAAAAGCGCTGTATTCTGTAACCAAATCAAACATATCATTTTGAACAAAAAAAGACAAGGCGGAATCCGGATAAGAAGCTTCGTTTGGGTACGGACTTTATGGAAGATTAATAAACCAATGCGGTGTTTTTGCTTTTTTAACAAAGTAATTCACTCAGCATATGGAAAAACACGCGCAATTGTGCTATGATTGTGGGGATTTCAGTCAATAATCAATTGAGAAAGGAACGCGCTATGAGTAATATTGATCAAAAATCCGCAAATGCCATCCGCGTGCTTGCAGCGGACGCAATTCAGAAAGCAAAATCAGGCCATCCGGGTCTTCCTCTCGGCTGCGCTGACATCGCTTACACCCTTTGGGGCAAGGAGATGAAGCACAATCCTAAGAACCCCGATTGGAGAAACCGTGACAGGTTCATCCTCTCCGGCGGACACGGCTCGGCTCTTCTTTATTCACTTCTCCATCTTTTCGGATACGGTCTTACCAAAGAAGACCTTGCATCCTTCAGACAGATGGATTCACTTACACCCGGTCATCCCGAGTACAGACATACCAAGGGTGTTGAGGCTACAACAGGCCCTCTCGGTCAGGGTATGGCCATGGCAGTCGGCATGGCTATGTCGGAAGCACACATGGCTGCTAAGTACAACAAGCCCGGCTTCCCTGTATTCGATCACTTCACATACGTTCTCGGCGGCGACGGCTGCATGATGGAGGGTATCAGTAACGAGGCATTCTCACTTGCCGGAACACTTGGTCTTTCCAAGCTTATCGTTATCTACGACTCCAACAAGATCACCATCGAGGGCAGTACAGACATCGCTTTCGCTGAGGATGTTGTTAAGAGATTTGACGCTTATGGATTCCAGACTATCGTTGTAGAAAACGGCCATGACATGGCTGCTATCGCTAAGGCTATCGAGGAGGCTAAGGCTGACACGAAGCGTCCCTCGCTCATCATGTGCAAGACGATCATCGGTAAGGGCTGCCCCGCTAAAGAGGGATCCCCTAAGGCACACGGCGAGCCTCTCGGTGATGACAATGTCAAGGCTCTCAAAGAGAACCTCGGTTGGGAAAGCCTTGATCCTTTCTTTGTTCCCGATGACGTTTATGCTAACTACGCTGCACTCGCCGCAGAAGGCGCTAAGGCAGAGGAAGCATGGAACAAGATGTACGCAGATTACTGCGCTAAGTTCCCCGAGCTTAAGGCAGCTATCGATGCTGATTTTGATCTTGACGCTGGTAAGAAGCTTCTTGACGATGCCGATTACTGGAAGTTCGAGGACAAGCCCGAAGCTACAAGAAAGCTCTCCGGTATGGCCCTCAACAGAGTAAAGAATGCAGTTCCCGGTCTCTTCGGCGGTTCTGCAGACCTTGCTCCTTCAAACATCTCCGACATGAAGGAAGAAGCATTCTTCTCGAAGGATGACGCTACAGGCCGCAACATCCACTACGGTGTACGTGAGCAGGCCATGACAGCTATCGCAAACGGTATCACTCTTTACGGACTCCGCGGTTATGCTGCTACATTCTTCGTATTCAGTGATTACACAAAGCCCATGCTCAGACTTGCATGCCTCATGAAGATCCCTACAACCATGATCTTCACACATGACAGTATCGGTGTCGGTGAGGACGGACCTACACATGAGCCCATCGAGCAGGCAGCTATGCTTCGTTCACTTCCTAACTTCCACATGTTCAGACCCGCTGACGCTACCGAGACACTTGCAGCTTGGTACAGCGCTGTTACATCAAAGGAGACACCTACAGGTCTCGTGCTCACACGTCAGAACCTTCCTCAGCTTAAGGGCTCGTCGAAGGAAGCTCTTAAGGGTGCTTACATCCTTGAGGATTCCAAGAAGGCTACTCCCGATGCGATCCTTATCGCTTCCGGTTCAGAGGTTAGCCTCTGCGTAGCAGCTAAGGAACTCCTTGCAAACGAAGGCATCGACGTAAGAGTTGTTTCCATGCCTTGTATGGATATCTTCGAAGAGCAGAGCGATGACTACAAAGAGAAGGTTCTTCCTAAGAACGTTCGCGCAAGAGTTGCTGTTGAGGCACTTTCCGATTTCGGTTGGGGCAAGTACGTAGGACTTGACGGTGCTACACTCACCATGACAGGCTTCGGTGCAAGCGCACCCCAGAACCTGCTGTTCGAGAAGTTCGGCTTCACTGCGGAAAACGTTGTAGCTAAGGTTAAGTCGGTTCTTAAATAATTGATCGGCAGATATTCAGAAAACTGAGTATATGAAAGGTCGTCAGTCCCGATCCACGGGATTGACGACCTGTTTTATTACGGTGATCCGGGCAGATGACCTGGTTTTTTTCGGTGATCCGGGCAGATGATCGTTTTCTTACGGGATCACACGATGTTTTTTATCCCTTCGCAGATCCTTCGTGCCACCGCCGGATTGTTCATGGTATAGAGGTGAATGCCCTTGATATCGCTCACGAGCAGGTCGATTATCTGACTTAAGCAGTACGACATCCCGGCATCGAAAAGCGCTTCTTCGTTGTCCTCATACCTCTCGATGATCTTTTTGAACCGCTTCGGGAAGGAAGCGTGGCAGAGCTGCACCATCCTGCTTATCTGCTTGGCTTTAATCACGGGCATGACACCCGGGATCACGGGGATATCGATCCCCGCGAGCTCGCACTCCTCGTGAAAGCGGTAAAAGATGTCGTTGTCAAAGAAGAGCTGTGAGAGCAGCACCTCGGCACCCGCCTCGACCTTTTTCTTAAGGCTCTTAATATCGCTGACCACGCTCTCGGACTCGGGATGGCACTCCGGATAGCAGGCCCCGAGAAAGCAGAAATCGTTTTCCTGCTTCATGTACGAGATAAGGTCCGATGAATGCCTGAAGGTATCCTTGGCCGCAGCGGTCGGAGAGGGGTCCCCGCGGAGCGCGAGAACATTTTCGAGCCCTTCTTTCCTGAGTTCTTTCGCAAAACGATCGATCTCATCCCTGTCGTAATGCAGGCAGGTCAGGTGAACCACCGGCTCAATCCCGTACCCGTACTTGATCTTTCTGGCGAGCTCGATCGTCCTGTTGCAGTTTGAGGAGCCTCCGGCTCCGAATGTAACGCTTATAAAATCGGGGCGAAGATCGCTCAGCACCTCGAGCGTTGCATCTATATTACGGAGCTCGGTGTCCTTTTTGGGAGGGAATATCTCGAATGAGAGCCCTCTTTTCTTTTTGTAGATTTCAGATACTTTCATGCTTGCCCTCTTATGATCTTCGCGGCCGCGACAAGGTTTTTAAGACTTTTCACAGTTTCTTCCTCACCTCTTGTCTTAAGACCGCAGTCGGGATTTACCCAGAGCTTGCTGTCTTCAATCTTTTCCCTCATCTTTGTGAGCGCCGTAACGATCTCCTCAACCGAAGGAACGCGGGGGCTGTGTATGTCATAAACGCCGGGGCCGACCTCGGTCTTAAAGTTGTTCTCTCTGAGTGCGTCAAGGATAAGCAGGTCGGAGCGCGACGCCTCAAATGTGATGACATCAGCATCCATCGCATCGATCGCGGGGATGATGTCGGTGAATTCGCTGTAGCACATATGCGTATGGATCTGAGTTTCGGGCTTTACCTTGCTGTGAACGAGCCTGAATGCGGGGATCGCCCAGTCAAGGTACCCGCTGTACCAATCGGCTTTTCTGAGAGGAAGCTTCTCGCGGAGAGCCGCCTCGTCGATCTGGATGATGTCGATGCCGTTCTTCTCGAGGTCGAGAACTTCATCCCTGATCGCAAGTGCGATCTGAAGAGTGCTCTCCTTAATGGAGATATCTTCCCTCGGGAATGACCAGTTAAGGATCGTCACGGGGCCGGTGAGCATGCCTTTTACGGGCTTGTCTGTGCAGCTCTTGGCGAACTTCGACCACTCAACGGTTATGGGCTTTTTGCGTGCAACATCTCCCCAGATGATCGCGGGCTTTACGCATCTTGTGCCGTAGGACTGAACCCATGCATTCTTCGTGAATAAGAAGCCACTCAGGTTCTCGCCGAAATACTCGACCATGTCGTTTCTTTCAAACTCGCCGTGAACGATGACATCGAGACCGATCTCTTCCTGAAGCTTAATGCATTCCCTGATCTTGTTCTTATTGAATTCTGTGTACTCTTCCTTGCTCCTCAGACCCTTCTTGAACTCCAGACGGTTTTTCCTGACGTCTGCTGTCTGAGGGAAGGAGCCGATGGTTGTTGTCGGGAAAAGAGGAAGTCCGAGCTTTTTCTTCTGAAGCTTTTCTCTCTCTTCGAACTTCGGAAGTCTTTCGTAGTCTTCGGGCTTTATCGCCGCAACGGCTGCCTGTACGGCACTGTCCTCGTAGTTTTTCCTGCCGGCGTGAAGAAGCTTGTTCCTGATGAATCTCTCGTCCTTCTCAAAATCCGTACCGAAGAGCTCGCCGAGTTCCTTGAGCTCCGAAAGCTTCTCATATGCGAATGAAAAATGAGCCTTGCTGTCTTCGGAAAGATCTGTTTCGCCCTCGAGGGTGTAAGGCACATGAAGGAGTGAGCAGGATGTCCCGAGGACCACCTCATCGGTCGAAAGGTTTTTGAGAATGGCGAGTGTCTTCGAGTAGTCGTTCCTCCAGATGTTTTTCCCGTTCACAAGACCGGCGAACAATATCTTGTCCTTGGGAAAGCGTTTTACAAGCTCAGCGGTTTTTGACCCCTCAACGAAATCGAGTCCGATCGCATCAAACCTAAGGCCTATGACCTCGTCATAGATGTCCCTGATATCCCCGAAGTATGTCTGTAAAAGTATCTTTACCGAACCCTTGTTGTCGAGGATCACGTTGTAGATCCCCTTGAAGAGCTCAATATCTGCGGGAGTGAGATCTGTGCAGAGCCCGGGCTCGTCAAACTCGATCATGCCCTCGCCCTTACGCTCGAGAGCCTTCACGAGCTCCACATATGCGTTGATAAGCGCATCGGCGACATCATCTACAGTCCGGCTGCCGGTGAACCGCGCAAGCTTTAGGAACGTAAAAGGTCCGGTGATGGCTGTTTTAGTGTTGACGCCCATCCTGCCTGCCGCCTCAAATTCCTCGATGGGCTTGTTGCCGACGAGCCTGATCTCGGTGTCGTCCTCAATCTCGGGCACGAGGTAGTGGTAGTTGGTGTTGAACCACTTCTTCATCGCGAGCGCCTTGACGTTCCCTTTCTCGCCCTGATATCCCCTGGCCATCGCGAAATACGTATCAAGCGCAGAGAGCTTGAGCTCCCTGTACCGCTTCGGGATCACGTTGAAAAGAACGGCTGTGTCGAGCACGTTGTCGTAAAACGAAAAATCGTTGGACGATATATATGTGATGCCCGCCTCCTTCTGCTTCAAAAGGCTTTCTTTCTTTATCGCATCGGCGACCTCCAGGAGCTCCTTCTCGCTAATCTCGCCTCTAAAATACTTTTCTGATGCAAATTTAAGTTCTCTGTTTCTTCCGATCCTCGGAAATCCGATAACTGCTGTTCTCATGTTCTCCTCCTTATGTGTGTCAATCTTTTCGCCTGTGCACCCTGCGTTGATGATCACTTGCAGGTGTTCTCCGGAAAAGCTTTAACGCTTATGACCCCGGAGTTGGATCCTCGCATTGTGCGGGAATCAGAGTCGGTAAGTTGGCGGTTCTGTACTGGAAAAGAGTATATTCTTAGCGTGGCGGTAGGTAAAATACATAAAACAATAGCTTGACTATAGATTTTATCTATGGACAGTGGTACATTGTTTGATAGCATCTATAGAGTTAACGATCTGGCAGGCGAGGCTTTGCCCGATAGAAACGAGGGATCACATGACACACAAGCAACTTTTGTATGCGGTAACGGTTGCCGAAGAGGGGAACCTGACAAATGCCGCAAAGAAACTGTTTATAGCTCAGCCGAGCCTGACGGCCGCGATACATGAGCTTGAGGACGAGTTCAACATTCAGATCTTTATAAGATCGAACAAAGGAATAAAACTGACCAGCGAGGGTGAGGAATTCCTCGGCTACGCCCGTCAGGTTCTCGAGCAAACAAAGCTCATCGAGGAGCGGTATGGCGGCAAGCAGACCGGGAAGCTGCGTTTCTGTGTGTCGGCACAGCACTATTCCTTTGCGGTGGAGGCTTTTGCAATTCTTCTCGGGGAGAGCGGCGCGGAAAAGTACGAGTTTCATATGCGTGAGACCCAGACCTATAACATAATCGACGATGTCGCGCATCTGCGAAGCGAGATCGGGATCCTCTACCTTAATAAGTTTAACGAAGAGGTGATCAGGAAAACGCTCCGGGACAACAATCTTTCATTCACTCCGCTTTTCACTGCGAAGCCGCACGTGTTCCTCGGCAAAAATTCTCCGCTTGCAGCGAAGAGCAAGATCACGCTCGAGGACCTGAAGCCGTACCCGAGGCTTTCGTACGAGCAGGGCAGCCATAACTCCTTTTATTTCTCCGAAGAGATCCTGAGCACCGTCGACTGCGATAAGGAGATCGTGGTCCTCGACCGCGCGACGCTCTTTAACATGCTGATCGGACTCAACGGCTACACGATCTGCAGCGGTATCATAAGCGAAGAGCTCAACGGTCCGAGCATCATAGCGCGTCCTCTCGATGTCAACGACTACATGGAGGTCGGGTACATCCTGCCGATGTCGATACACCCGTCGCATTTGACGGCTGAGTACATAAAAATACTGGGAGAGCTGACGAGAGGATGATGTAAAGGTGGACTGGGTGGACCGGGGGGGGACGGGGGTTGTGGGTCATTATACTGTCCCCATAAGTGTGGACACGCCATAAAGTGGGGGCCCACATTTTTAGACACCTTAAATTCTTGGACAAGACTTACCTCATATGATACTCTTGAGACAGATTCAGGAGGATCATCATGAGCAAGAAACTGTTTACCGATGAAGAGATTGCTATTCTTCGTCAGAATCCTTTCACTTTCAAAGTAAACCGAAACACACTGTCTTTCACCAAGGAATTTAAGGAGTTGTTCCTCGCCGAATACAACGCTGGCAACCTACCGCGTCAGATCCTAATCGATCACGGGTACGATCCGGAAATACTCGGCAACAGGCGTATATGGGGAATTCCCGCACACATACGCGAACAATACGAAAGGTTCGGTGAGTTGCGTGAAGGGCCACCTAACACAAAGCCACGCAAACCCAAAACATTATCCGACAAGGATGAAATTATACGGCTACGGCATGAAGTAGACTATATGCGGCAGGAAATCGAGTTCTTAAAAAAAATTTCCTCAATCAGAACTACAAGGAAGTAGGTGAAGTGCTCATGAATGACTCTTCCTGTATGTTCGAAATCATCTCTAATGCCGTTCAACGATCCGATAATTCACTCTCGGTCAAGGATCTATGTGCCATTGCAGGCGTTTCACGGAGTGGCTATTATGCCTGGGCAAAGGCTTCTGCCAAACGAGAGCAACGGGAGCTTCAGGATCGAAAGGATTTTGAACTTATTCTCAAAGCTTTCAAGAAACATGGTTACTCAAAAGGCGCCCGAGGCATCTACATGGCTTTGATTCATATGGATCAGCCGGTAATCATGAACCTGAAAAAGATCCGAAGGCTGATGTTAAAGTACCATTTGGTTTGCCCATTCAGAGGACCAAATCCTTATAAAAGAATGGCCAAAGCTCTGAAGACCAGTAATTATGCTGACAATCTGTTGATGAGGGAATTCGAATGCTACGGCCCGAGGATGGTGCTGCTGACCGACATAACATACATACCCTATAACGGTACATTCGCCTATTTATCAACTATACTGGATGCATTTACTAAACAGGTTCTTTCCTATGTGCTGAGCAACTCACTGGAAGTGGATTTTGTCCTTGAAACTGTAAACAAACTAATCGATGAACATGGGATTTCGCTTCATTCGAAAACCATAGTTCATTCAGATCAAGGTGTACACTATACAAGCCATAATTTTATTAGCATCTTGAAAAGCAAGAACTTACGACAGTCCATGTCTCGTCGCGGTAACTGTTGGGATAATGCTCCACAGGAAAGCTTTTTTGGCCACATGAAGGATCATATCAAACAAAAATTGGCCGATTGCACCAAATATAGCGAGGTGTTAGCAATCGTTGACGATTATGTGGACTATTACAATAATCAGCGTTACCAGTGGCATCTGGCCAAGCTTTCACCGAACGAGTATTACAACTTTGTAACCACAGGCGAATATCCGCTGGATATTCCTAACACACCGACTCTTCCAATCATACAGAAAAAACCTGAAAAGCTGGGGATAAAGCCTGTTGATAATACAAAAAAGGAGTGTCATATGAGGGTGTGTCCAAAAACAGGGTGCCCACTTTGAAAACGTGTCCTTGACAAGGGGGACACTTCACATGCACCCCAATGACCCACAACCCCCGTCCCCCCCCCCGGTCCACCCAGTCCACACTTTCATAGTTTAGAAATTTTTTATAAATAGTATCTTGCATTATAGAATAGTGTGTGATATGATGCATCTATCAGGCCGGACAAAACCGGAACAAAAACAAGCATCCAAAGAGGAGGTGCATCATGAACATACAGTTTAAAAAAGGCGCGCTCGAGCTCTGCGTTCTCTCGAAGCTGGCAGATTCGGACAGATACGGCTACGACCTCACAGAGGAGATCTCGTCGGACATGACGATTGCCACAGGAACGCTTTACCTCGTTCTCAAGCGTCTGAAAGATGAGGAATATGTGAGCACATACCTGCAGGAGTCCGAGAACGGACCCGCCAGGAAATACTATCACCTGACAGACACCGGCAGACAATACCAGGAGGGACTCAAGGAAGAATGGAAGAACTTCGTCAGCGCGGTAAACAATATCATAGGGATCTGAAACGTGACGATTTCGGTGATTCTTCACACGGGTAAGACAATGATCGACAGGAAGGGCCGTTCGGACGGAAAGATCACCCGCCGGAAGGAACCTTCGACAGAAAGGAAGGAAAAGAACATGACAAAAGTAGAGTATATGGCACAGCTCAGAAGCGGACTTTGCGGATTCGACAAAGAGATCCGTGACGAGATCATCAGTGATTATGAGGAGCATTTTGATGAGGGGATCGCACTCGGAAAGAGCGAGGACGAGATCTGCAAGGAGCTCGGAAGCGTAGAGGAGCTCATAAGTGAGCTTAAGGAGATCGGTAACAAGAAGAAGACATTTGACTTCTCTTCGATCGATTTCGATAAGTATGCCGAGAAGTTCGCAAAGACCCTCGGAAGCATCGGTGCTGCAGTTTACAGAGGAGCCGGAACAGTTGCCGATAAGGCTGACGGCGTCGTACAGGAAGCAACAGCTTTCGCCAAGATGGTAGCTAAGGGCTTTGAGGAGTCCATGGAAGCTCATAAAGCTGAGACGGCTGAGAAGCCTACTGACAGCGAGGGCAGTGAACAGTAAGCTTATTTCTTGAATTGCGCGGTATATGATCGGCCGTAAGGCCGGCGGGAAAGAAACTCCGAAAGGGGTTTCTTTCCTTTTAACGCCTATATTCCATCACCGGACAACACGTCCTCAGAGCACCCCGCTTCCAAAAATAATTCTGTAAAAAACTCCTCTTTCATGGTATAATAAATTGGTTACGTGTTTGAATCGAAAGGAAGGTACTCATGGGCAGAAAGAGAGCAAAAGCGTACAGGTTTTCGTTGAGTGTCGCCGTTATACTTTTGGCGACTCTGGTTTTAGTGCTCACACCGGCAGCAGACGGGTTCGTGGTGGACACCGTTGCGGCTCAGGCGGCTCCGAAAGCGCCTAAGGCGGAGATGAGTGAGAGCAAGGTCTCGCTCACGGTCGGCGAAAAGACTGTGCTTTTTGTCAAAGAGCTTGAAAGCGGAGACAAGGTTTCGTTCAAAACATCAAATAAAAAGGTTGCACCGGTCAGTGCGACAGGTCTTGTTACGGCCAAAAAGAAGGGGACGGCGGTCATCACTGCGACTGTTTCACACCTGAGCGGCAAGTCCGACAGCCTGAAATGTAAGGTTACTGTTTCAAAAGCAGGCAAAAAGTCTGTTAAGTATAAAGATATCAACAACAAAGACGAACTCATCGAGGCACTGTCTTCTGGCAAGGGCGGAGCTTTTAAGCTTGCCATGGGTGTTATCGGCATCAAGGAAGGCATTTCGGTACGCGGCGATGTCACACTCGACCTCTCCGGCGAGATGGTAAGAGGATCAACCGACTACGGAATGTTCAATGTTGTGGAAGGCGGAAGTCTTACACTTCTTGATTCATCCGAGAAAAAGGCTGCCTTTGTGCTCAATACGGGCAAGGGAGGCGTTGCCGATTGTATAGACGGAACCCTGATACTTAAGAGCGGAACGCTTATGTCCGACGGCGAGCGTGTTATCTACAATTCCGGTAATCTCATCGTGGACGGAGCAAGCCTCTCGGGCGGAAACAACGCAGGAATCTACATTAAGGACGGAACCGCGAAGATCATCGGCGGTGAGATCATGGGTTCGAAAAACGGTGTAAAGCTGTATGGCGGTGAAGCGGTCATAATCGATGCAGTCGTTGAGTCGTCTGCGAACTGCCTTTACTGTGACAGCGGAACCATGGTAGTCACCGGCGGTAAGTACAGTGTTACCCAGAACGCTGCATTCCCGGTTACCGTTGTCGGCGGAACCGTTCTGGTAAACGGCGGAGAGTTTACCTACAATTCTGTGGGTGTCATAATCGCAAAAGGTCAGGCGTTTGTTAACGGCGGATCTTTCACCCCGAGCCTTGAAGGTGAATCATACGGTATATACATCAGGGACACGGATGAAGCCGACGTTGCACAGGTCACCGTAAACGGAGGTACGATCAAAGCAGGGTATGCCGGAGTGTACCTTGAGGACGTACGGAACGGATCGGCTGTCATCAACGGCGGAACGATCGAATCGACCGGACCGGTCGGGATCTCTGCAAAGAACTGTTCCCTCACCATTAGTGGCGGCAAGATCACATGCGCGGAGACGGTCTGCTCGGTCAATACAGATAAAGACGGTCAGAAGTTCACTGTTAAGGGCGGAACTTTCACCGGCGGAAACTGTCTGGTCATTATCGGAAAACCGAACGTCACGATCGAAGGCGGAACATACAAAGCGACCGGATACGGTCTTATCATCAACTCGGGTTACGACGGCAAGCTCAAGTACGACAAGAGTTCCTTTAAGAAGGTCCTCGACCAGCGTAAGGGCGGAGAGAAGAATTCCGACTCCGATCCGAACGGCTACAGAAGGATTGATGTTCAGTACACGAAGGGCATGAAGGTCAGCGATATCAGTACGCTCTACTCGATTTTCTGTCTGTCGTGTGAGCAGCTCATCACTCCGCTCGAGATCTACGCCCCTTCCGAATACTATGACGTGATCGTGAAGTACGCGGGAGAGTGGAGAAGAAAGTACGAAGGTTACTACGAAACCTCCAAGTTTAAGATCGGGGCTTACGGTATTGTCGGTGATCCCTACAAGACGATCACGATCGAGTGGAATTTCGGTAAGGAACACCAGATAAACAGTGTTGCGGCGGACAAATCGGTTTACGCTGTTGCGGACAAGGATGTTCAGGCCTACAGCGATCAGATCGATGCGATCCTTGATTCGATCATAAAGAAAAAGATGACCGACGAGGAAAAGGTTATCGCGGTCCATGACTATATGTGCGAGAACTACGAGTACGCAAAGCCCATCATAGAGGACGGTCCCAAGAGCGATCACACCTTCCATGCGATGCTTGATGACGGAACCGGTGTATGTCAGGCATATGCGTCGCTGTTCCATGTAATGATGCTCAAGTTGGGTATCAGAGACGAAGCGGTTGTCGGCGAGTCTACGTCCACTCCTTGGGGAGCGGCACGAGAGGCTCACATGTGGAACAGGGTCATGATCGGTAATGAGTGGCTTTATGTGGATGTCACATGGGATGACGGCGGAGCCGATGACAAGTACCTTTTAAAGACCGAAAAAGACTTCTACAGTGACGGTACACATTTCCCGGAGGCCTGACCGGACACAAACTCTAGAAATGATTTCCTCCGGACAGGGTCATCCCGTCCCGAAGGATTAAGAGAATAAAGCAAGAGGAAAACAAATGATCAGGAAAATACTTGCATATGTTAAAGAGTATAAAGCGGCGTCCATAGCGACGCCCTGCTTTATGATACTGGAAGTTATCATGGAGATGATAGTTCCGTATCTCATGGCGACTCTCGTTGATGACGGTATCAATGCTGAGGGAGGAGGCAATCTCGGAGTCATACTCCTCGTCGGAGGCCTGATGATCGTAGCGGCACTTGTGGGACTCTTCGCCGGCATCATGGGCGGAAAGTACGGAGCTAAGGCGGCGACAGGTCTTGCGAAGAACCTCAGGCAGGGAATGTTTGAAAAGATCCAGACATTCTCTTTCTCGAACATCGACCGTTTCAGTACAGCAGGACTTGTAACACGTCTTACGACCGACGTTACCAATGTACAGAATGCGTACCAGATGGCTCTGCGGATGTGCATGAGAGCACCCGCATCACTGATCATTGCGCTCGTCATGTCGTTCATCATCAATCCGAGGATAGCGCTAATATACCTCGCGGCAGCCGTATTCCTCGCGATCGTTCTCTCAATCCTTATCTCAAGGACGACCAAAGTCTTTTCGCAGGCATTTCCCAAGTACGATGAGCTCAATGCCAGCGTTCAGGAGAACGTTTCGGGCATCAGAGTGGTCAAGACGTTTGTCCGTGAGGATCATGAGGTTAAGAAGTTCAAGAAGGCCAGTGCTGCCATCAGAAAGATCTTTACGAAGGCAGAGATCCTTATCTCGTTCAACAACCCCGTTATGAACATCACGAGTTACACCTGCATTCTGCTTGTGAGCTGGGTGGGTGCGAACATGATCGTGAACTCGGGAGGGACTGAGCTTACGACAGGTGATCTCATCAGCCTTCTTTCGTACTGTATGAGTATCCTGTTCAGTCTGATGATGGTTTCCATGGTCTTCGTCATGCTGACGATGAGCTTTGCCAGCATCAAGCGTATTAACGAGGTTCTTTCTGAGGAGCCCGACATCACCAATCCCGAGAATCCCGTCAAGGAGATTAAGGACGGTTCCATAAGCTTTGAAGGCGTTGCGTTCAAGTATGACAAACAGGCGGAGGAGAACATCCTCGATAACATAAACGTCAGGATCAATGCCGGTGAAACGATCGGCATCATCGGCGGTACGGGCAGCGGTAAGTCCACACTTGTGAGCCTCATCAGCCGCCTCTACGATACCACAGACGGACATGTGCTCGTCGGAGGCAGGGACGTCAGGGAGTACGACATTGAGACGCTCCGTGATGAGGTCAGCGTGGTGCTTCAGAAGAACGTTCTCTTCTCGGGTACCATCGCCGAGAACCTCGCGTGGGGCATCAGGCGCAGCAGACCGGATCGCGAGACGCTCACGGACGAGCAGATCCTTGAGGAGTGCAGGCGCGCCTGCAAGCTTGCTTGCATAGACGACTTTATCGAGAGCCTTCCCGAAGGCTACAACACCCGTATAGAGCAGGGCGGAACGAACGTTTCCGGCGGTCAGAAGCAGAGGCTCTGTATCGCGAGAGCGCTCCTAAAGAAGCCCAAGATCCTTGTCCTCGATGACAGCACGAGCGCCGTTGATACGGCGACGGACGCTTCAATCAGGGACGCATTTGCGAATGAGATCCCCGACACCACAAAGATCATCATTTCACAGAGAATATTGAGTGTATGCAATGCGGACAGGATCATCGTCATGGATGACGGCAGGATAAGCGGCGTCGGAACGCACGAAGAACTCCTGAGGGACAACGAGATCTACAAAGACATCTACGAGTCGCAGACCGGTGCGGATGCCGACTTCGATGAAAGGGGGAGTAACTGATGCCGGGACCTATGAATCGCGCCCCCAGAGGCGTCAAACCTACTGTTGAGAACCCCGGGAAGATCTTCCTGAGACTCATGAAGCTCGTTATCAAAGGCAACGTACTCAAGTGGATCTTTATCGCAGTGTGCATCTTCCTGTCGGTACAGGCCACCGTTCAGGGAATGCTTTTCACCCAAACGCTTATAGACAAACACATCACTCCCGCACTTGAAGGGAGCGGATCGATAGCCGAGACACTGCCGGCCGATATCCTCCGCGTGGCGCTAATACTTGCGGGCGGCTTCCTTGCCGCATATCTCCAGCAGCTCGTTCAGGTATTCCTGACACAGGGAACCATGCAGCGCATCCGTGACAAGATGTTCGAGCACATGGAGAGCCTGCCTATCAGGTACTTCGACACGCATTCGCACGGTGACATCATGTCCATGTACACGAACGATGTCGACACCTTCAGGCAGATGGTCAGCATGAGCATCCCTCAGCTCGTTAACAGCCTTATAACGATCGTGAGTGTGCTCGTGAGCATGATCCTCCTTAACGGATGGCTTACACTTCTTTCGATATTCCTTATCGGGATCATGATCCTGATGACCAAGAAGGTTTCGGGGCTTTCGGGCAAGTACTTTGTTAAGCAGCAGAAGGACCTCGGAGCCGTGAACGGCTACATCGAGGAGATGATGACAGGCCAGAAGGTCGTTAAGGTCTTCTGCCACGAAGAAGAATCGATAAAAGGCTTTAAGGCTTTAAACGACGGCCTTTGCGACAGCGCATATAATGCCAACCGCTATGCGAACCTCATCGGCCCCATAAACATGCAGATGGGTAACGTCAACTACGTGGTGGTTGCGGTTGTTGGAGCCGCACTTGCGATGGGCGGAGTCGGCGGATTCACGCTCGGAGGACTTGCGAGCTTCCTGACACTCAACAAGAGCTTCAGCATGCCTATCAATCAGGTCAGCATGCAGTTCGCTTCGATCATCATGTCTCTCGCCGGCGCGGACAGGATCTTCAAGCTCCTTGATGAGCAGCCCGAGACCGATGACGGTTATGTGACCCTCGTCAACGCCCGGGAAGGCGCGAACGGACTCGAAGAGAGCGAGGAGCGTACGGGTCGCTGGGCATGGAAGCACTTCCACAAGGCCACGGGTGAGACGGATTATATCGAACTCAAGGGAGACGTCGTGTTTGACGGCGTGGACTTCAGCTACGTTCCCGAGAAGCAGATCCTCTTTGATGTCAAGCTCTTTGCCAAGCCCGGACAGAAGATCGCATTCGTCGGTTCGACGGGTGCCGGAAAGACGACCATCACGAACCTTATCAACAGGTTCTACGATATCCAGGACGGAAAGATCCGTTATGACGGTATAAACATCAATAAGATCAAGAAGGACGACCTGCGTCACTCGCTCGGTATCGTTCTTCAGGACACGCACCTCTTTACAGGCACGGTTGCGGACAACATCCGTTACGGCAAGCTCGATGCCACTGACGAAGAGGTTGTTGCGGCAGCACGGCTCGCTAACGCCCACAGCTTCATCAAGAAGCTCCCGAAGGGTTACGACACGCAGCTCACAGGCGACGGAGCCAACCTTTCACAGGGCCAGCGCCAGCTACTCTCAATCGCGAGAGCAGCTATCGCAGACCCGCCCGTTCTCATCCTCGACGAGGCAACATCTTCGATCGATACCAGAACCGAGAAGATCGTCCAGAGAGGTATGGACAGCCTTATGAAGGGCAGGACGACATTCGTCATCGCCCACAGACTTTCGACAGTTCAGAACAGTGATTGCATCATGGTTCTCGAGCAGGGCAGGATCGTTGAACGCGGCACTCATGACGAGCTCATCGAGCAGAAGGGCAGATATTACAAGCTCTATACGGGTAATTCAATCGCGTAAGCTTATACTGTCTCCGTGAATATCGAAAAACGAGTCATGCCTCAGGGTTGAAGCGGTGTTTTGGCGGCATTTGGGAATGTGGGGATATCAAGAGAGCATCATATGGATTTTTTTGCGGAAATAATCGGTGCGATCATCGAGTTCTTTGCAGATATCTGGCTGGATCATGTTGTGGAAAGATTCAGGAGATGGAAAAAGAAGAGAAAAGAAAAAGGATCAGGGGAATCGCTTGGTAAAGAAGAAACACAGGAAGGGATCGGAAGTGACGACAGTGCTCGGGAGAAAGAAACATAACAACTTCATATTACTTCTTGTCACTGTTATAACTGTGTCTTTGTTTGGCGTGGGAAGTTTGTTCCTGTCTGACGCATTTCCGGTCTCGGCGGACGAGGAAGTCCTCGTGTGGCCTGCGGGACCGGCACTCACGGGCGACGGTGCGATCCTTATGGATGCGGACACCGGAAGTATCCTGTATGAGAAGAACATTTATGACAGGTTCTATCCCGCCAGCACGACCAAGATCCTCACGACTCTGGTCGCACTTGAAAATGCGGATCTGAGCGAGATCGTTACGGTCTCCTATGCTGCGGACAACTACGTTTCCAAGACGAGCAGCCGTATGGGTCTTGTCGAAGGAGAGCAGGTCACCCTCGAGCAGGCGCTCTACGGTATCATGCTTGAGTCCGGTAACGAGGCGACTTACGCTGTCGGCGAGCATGTCGGAGGTTCCATCGCGAGGTTCATCAAGATGATGAACTGGAAGGCGCAGAGCCTCGGGTGCACGAGATCTCACTTCGCCAACTCCCACGGTCTCCATGACGACGACCACTACACCTGTCCATACGACCTCGCACTCATCTCGCGTGCGGCCTACGGCAATGAGGACTTCATGAAGATCACGGGCACAGCGACATTTGCCATGCCCACGACCAACAAGAACCCCGAGAAGCTCCTCACGAACCACCACTGGTTCCTCAACGGCACCCAGAAGTATGACTACTGCATCGGTGGAAAAACGGGAGCGACCAACCAGGCGGGTTACGCGCTTGTCACATATGCGCGAAAGGACGGCAAGACCCTCATAAGCGTTGTAATGCACGCGCCCACATGGAACGATGTTTATGCCGACTCGAGGAAGCTCCTTGAATTCGGTTTCGATAATTTCAATGTCTACAAGATGACCCAGGCCGGCGACAGCACGACAGCAGGCGGCGTTGAGGAGTCGCTTCCCTCCATGTTCGATTCCGAGAACAAGTTCGACGAGGACAGGAGAGAGCTTCTTTCGACTGGTACCGAGGGCATCATCATTCTGCCTTCGTACGCGCTTCCGTCGGACACCAGGCGTGAGGTTATCCTTGAACCCGGGACCGAGATCGGCCACGGTGACAACGTGATCGGGCACGTCACCTACACATACGGAGAGAGAGTAGTCGGATCGGCCGACATCGTCTACTACCTCGAGGACGACCCCATGACACAGGAAAAGTACAACAAGGAATGGCCCAGATTCCTGATCCCTCCCGAGGAGGCCTTTACCGATCTTTCGTCGAGGACAAGGATCTGGCCCGAGGAGCTCCGGAGCGCACGTAAGGAGAAGCCCATGGAGCTCAGGCCTCTCATGTACGGCGCGCTCATCGCGGCTGTCATACTTTTCATCGGAGCCGTCACTATCATTATTGTAAGAAAGAGAAGATTATGATTTTCGATACACATGCGCACTACGATGACAGTGCCTTTGATGAGGACAGGGAAGAGGTCCTTGCGAAGATATTTGAGAACGGAGTCGGCTGTGTGGTGAACATCGGAGCGGACCTCAAAAGCTCCGCGTCATCCGTCAGACTGGCCGGGAGTGATGAACGCATCTACGCCGCGGTCGGGATCCATCCCGAAAGTGTCACTGAGGTCGACGACAGCGGGATCGAGACGCTCAGAAACCTTATCAAGAGCAGTGACCGGGTTAAAGCGGTCGGCGAGATCGGGATCGACCTTCATTACGACAAGGATTCGCTTGAGGCTCAAAAGACTGCGTTTATCAGGCAGTGGGATCTGGCCGACGAGTTCGGACTCCCCGTCATCATCCATAGCAGGGATGCTGCACAGGTGACGTTTGATATCATAAAAGAACGGTTTGACAGGAAAAGGGAACCTCTGAATGCCGTCATGCACTGCTACTCCTACGAGAAAGAGCAGGCGCTTTTGTACACGAAGATGGGCCTTTATATCGGAGTCGGAGGGGTGCTCACCTTCAAGAACGGCAGGAAGCTCAGAGAAGCCGTGCAGGAGGTGCCCATGGACAGGATACTCCTCGAGACGGACTGCCCCTACCTTGCGCCCGAGCCATTCAGGGGAAAGAGGAACGACTCTTCGTACATAAAACTTGTTGCAGCCGAGCTTGCCGCACTCCGCGGTATAAGCGTCAGCGAGGCGGAAGACATTACATTTGCAAACGCTCAGAGATTTTACGGGATATAATAATGATACTAAATGACGAACCGGCAAGAACGATAGGAATACTGAAAAAATACGACCTGATGCCCCGCAAGAAGTTCGGACAGAACTTCCTTATCGACGGGCATGTCATCGAGAAGATCATTGACGCGGCGGGCGTGACGGAGGACGACTGTGTGCTCGAGATCGGCCCCGGCATCGGGACTATGACGAGGCACCTCTGCGCACGCGCGCGTAAGGTCATCGCGATCGAGATCGACAGAGACCTTGTGAAGATCCTGAAAGAAGACATCCTCAAGGACTGCACGAACCTCACGATCATAAACGAGGACGTACTCAAAGTCGACATCGAGGAGCTCGTCAGGACGGAAAACGGCGGCCGCCCTGTAAAAGTAGTGGCGAACCTGCCGTATTACATAACGACTCCCATCATCATGGGGCTTTTTGAGAAGCATGTGCCCATGGAATCCATGACGCTTATGGTCCAGAAAGAAGTGGCACAGCGTATGTGCGCAAAGCCCGGCACAAAGGACTACGGAGCACTCACCGTTGCGGTTTCATACTACTCGGAGTGCTATCTCGCGGCCAATGTTCCCATGAACTGCTTTATGCCCCGCCCCGATGTCATGAGTGCGGTCGTGAGGCTCACGGTACTTCCGCAGGCGCCCGTTACGGTGAAGGACCGGGGGAAGATGTTTGCCATCGTAAAGGCAGCGTTCGGCCAGCGCCGTAAAACGCTTCAGAATGCCCTTATGAACGCGCAGGGTATCTCGTGTACAAAGGAAGACGTGGCAAACGCCCTTGAGAGTATGGGGCTGTCACCGCTCGCCAGAGGAGAGGTACTTTCGCTCGAGCAGTTCGCGCGTATCTCGGAGCTGCTCTGAGAAAACAAGAGAGAACCGGAACGGGACAGTCCTGAGAAAACAAGAGAGAACCGGAACGGGACAGTTTTGAGGGAACAAGAGAGAACCGGAACGGGACAGTTCTGAGAAAAATAAAATCGAAAAACAGATACGAAAAGAGTATTCGTAAATAAGGAGTTTAACATGGCAGGTACTCACAGATACAAACTGGTGCTTAATGCACCCTTCACACTGACATTTGTCGCGATCTGCGTTCTTGCACTCGTGCTTTCGTCGGTAACGGGAGGGAAGAGCGACACGCTCGTGTTCGGAGTGTACCGGGCACCGCTTACCGACCCGCTTACCTATGTCAGGTTCTTCTGCCACATCTTCGGGCACGCTGATGTGAACCATCTCATCAACAACATGCTCCTGATACTGATCCTCGGACCCATGCTTGAAGAAAGGTACAGTACGGGACTCTTGCTTCTGGTGATCGGACTCACGGCGCTTCTTTCGGGAGTGATCCATTTCATCTTCTTCCCCGGCGTGATGCTCTTCGGAGCGAGCGGAGTCGTCTTTGCGTACATAGTACTTGCTTCGGTGTGCGGATTCAGGCAGCGGGAGATCCCGATAACGTTCATCATAGTGGCTGCCGTGTACCTCGGACAGCAGGTTTATCAGGGCATATTTGATACCGACAACGTTTCCCAGCTGACACACATCATCGGCGGCGTTATCGGAGGTATCTGCGGGTTCAGGTCAAGGCGTTAAACTGTGTATCAGGAAATCCGTAATAGACACTTAAAAAGGCGGGGTCAAAACCCGCCTTTTTATTCTGGCTTTCGGTTGAATCGGGCAGGAATCGTCCTGCTCGTTTTTAAACGTTATTTTATACGTCATTACTCAAGAGTAGACAGCCCCAGGCTCTTTCTTAGGAAGTTGTATCCGTACCTTGAGAGGAGCTCGTACTCGACTGTCACGTCGCACATCCTCTTTGTGAAGGTCTTGTAGATATCTTCTTCGCTTTCAAATCCGTACATGTCGTAGAACATGCTCTTAAACTGGGCTGCTTTTTCTTCTTCGCTCGGTGTGTAGCCCTCGGCTCTTGCAATCTCCTTGTAGATGTAAGGGTACTTGACCTCGGGTTCAGAAATATTGCGCAGCATCTCGTCGTACTGTTCCTGAGTCATGGAAGAGTAAGTGAGTGCATCGACTCCGAAGTACTGCATGAAGTAGTTGTCGTAGTACCTTCTGTAGTACTCAATCCTGTCTGCAATCTCTTTTTCCACTTCGCTGCTGAAAGTACATTTGTTTACGAGTTCGTCGATAGCCGCCTCAAATGCGCTTTCTGTAGCGTCCTCGGTCTTACGGACAAGAAGATCTGCCTTTGTGTTCTCGAGGAACGCCTCAACCGTTTCGTAGTCTGTGTTCTCAGCAACAAGCTCGTCGGTGAGTTCGGGAATGAAGGGGGCGCGGATGCTCTTTAATGTGATCGAGAAATCAACGGGCTTTCCGGCAAAGTCAGGGTTTGTGTACGGATCGGGGAAGGTGAGGTTGAGAACCTTTGTCTCGCCGATGCTCATGCCGATGATACCGTCCTCAAAGCCTGTGATCGTCCTCTTTGATCCGATCGTAACTTCGAAGTCTGTTCCGGTAGTGCTGTCGTGATGCTCGCCGTCCACGATACCGTCAAAGTCGATCTTGACTGTGTCGCCGTCCTGTGCGGGCCTGTCGGTCACATCACGTATCTCGGTAAGAGTATTCAGGAACGAAGCGACCTCCTCGTCAAGCTCTTCGTCCGTTACCGACTGTGCGGGAACATTGAAAGAAAGATTCTTGTAATCTCCGAGTGTAACGGTGACACCGTAGTCGGTGTAGTCGATGGGCTGCGAAGGGGTGTCATCCGCAGTGTCGGCATCTGTTGCGACGGCATCGGTGCCCGAAACTTCGTCAACTTTCTCGGTCGGTAAGTATGTATCTGCAGTCGTGCCGCTTGAGGACATGTCGGTCGATCCGTCCTTGCCCTTGCCCGACTTGATCACCACGATGAGGATGATCACAATTGCGACCACTGCCAGAACCGCAAACGAGGCCACGATCACTGCCGAAGTCTTCTTTTCCCCGGCTGCGATCCCTGCTTCCTCTTCAAGCTCATCCTCCGAAAGTTCTACATTATAGAAACCATCTTCTGAAGCTTCACGCTCGTTCTGCGCGTCCTGCCCATCCGAAACTGATTCCGTATCATTCGATTCGCTCTCGTTATCCGTCTCGAATTGCGGAATTTTGTTATTTGTCTCATCTTCCGAAACAGATTCTTCGTTGATCGTTTCGCCTGAAACGCCCTGCTCTGTCAGGTTTTCTGCTTCAAATAAATTCTTGTTCTCGTCCACTTTGTTTATTTTCCTTCCTCATAATCATAGTGATCTGCCAGATGGAACGGCGGCCAGATCCTGAGCCATGCCTTGGCGAGCAGATGGTCCCTGGTGACATAGAAAGTGTTCCATGCACGCGAATCGTTCGAGTGATTACGGTTGTCGCCCATCATGAAGTAGGAGTCCTCGGGGATAACAACGGGTCCGAAGTCCTCTTTTCGCGGAGTTTCTTTCAGGTAGGGCTCATAGAGGGGCTCGGTTGAGTCGTCGATATAAACCTTGCCGTCTTTGATCTCAATCTTCTCGCCGGGGAGGCCGATGATCCTCTTTACAAATGTCTCTTCCTCTTTGTCGGGGAACTTGAAGAAGACGATCTCGCCTCTTTCGGGATCTCCGAAGACATAGGAAAGCCTGTTGCCCAGATAGACGTCGTCGATCTGCATGGTGTCTTCCATCGAACCGGAGATGACCTCGGCCTTGATGATGATGAACTTGTTGATGAGAGTTGCGAGTATGAGAGCCACACCGATGATGATGGCCCAGTTCGCGATCTCAGAGATCACCTTCTGTTTGGTGAGCTTCTTCTGATCCGATGTGCTCTCTTTTGTTTCGGTATCGGAAACAACGATCTCTTCTTTGTTTTCTTCCACAGTCTGTACTCCTTTATGTATGTGAATAATGCTTATTGCCTTTGCTCTGAAGATTGCCGAACGTCATGTCGGCATCGGCTTGCATGAATGTCATTATATTGTATAAGACGTTTATTTTCAAGTATTGCAGCCCCCTGCAAATGTGAACAAACTGCGAATTATCAAAGACCGTCCTTTGCAGCCGGACTTTAGGGAAAGCACCCGGATAAAGTAAAAAAGGATGACCTTGCGGGATCATCCTCTTTTTGGAGAAGGTATTTTTGTTACTTATGGGGTGTAGCAAAAACTATATAATGTATTGGGGTTTACGTGTATTATTATATCCCGTACCGAAATGAAGTGTGCACAAAGATATTCGAGTTTTGAAAATCTTTTTGTGAAAACTGTACAATACGGGTCACTCGGGATCGGATTCGAGAGCGGGCTCATTAAAGAGCGCCTCGAACTCGCTTCCTGTAATACGCTCCTTGTCAACAAGCAGTGCCGCACACCTGTGGAGAACGTCGAGATTCTCGGTGATGATGCGCCTTGCCTCACTGAAGCACTCGTCGATGATCGTTCTGACTTCGGCATCGATACGACCGGCTGTGTCCTCGCTGTAACGCTTGGTGTGACCGTAGTCGCGGCCGATGAACACTTCCTCGTCATCACTCGCGTAGCAGACAAGACCGAGACTGTCGGAGAAACCGAAGCGTGTGACCATGTCTCTTGCGAGAGATGTGGCGTTCTTGATATCCTGCGAAGCGCCTGTCGTGATGTCGTCAAAGATGAGCGACTCTGCGGCACGTCCGCCGAGGTTCACGATGATATCCTGACGGAGCTTGCCCTTTGTATAATGCATATTGTCCTTGTCGGGAAGAGGCATTGTGTAGCCTGCCGCACCCTGACCGGTCGGGATGACCGAAACTGTGTAAACGGGCCCCTCGTCCGGAAGAAGGTGGAAGAGGATCGCATGTCCCGCTTCGTGGTAGGCAGTGATCTTCCTGTCATGAGGGGAGATGATACGGCTCTTCTTTTCGGAACCGATGCCGACTCTGATGAGCGACTTCTTAACGTCTTCGTCTGTGATGAACGCACGGTTATGTGTTGCGGCGTTGATGGCTGCCTCGTTCATGAGGTTCTCAAGGTCGGCGCCCGTGAAGCCTGCTGTTGTACGTGCGATCTCGGGAAGGTCGATATCCTCGCCGAGAGGCTTGTTGCGGACATGAACCTTAAGGATTTCCTCACGTCCGCGCACATCGGGACGTGAAACGATGATCTTTCGGTCGAAACGTCCGGGACGAAGGATGGCGGGATCGAGGATGTCCACACGGTTGGTCGCAGCCATAACTATGATACCCTGATTGGACTCGAAACCGTCCATCTCGACGAGCATCTGGTTGAGTGTCTGCTCACGCTCGTCGTGACCGCCGCCCATTCCGGCACCACGCCTTCTGGCAACGGCATCGATCTCGTCGATGAAGATGATACAGGGGCTGTTCTGCTTTGCCTTCATAAACAGATCTCTTACTCGGGAAGCACCGACGCCGACAAACATCTCGACGAAATCGGAACCCGAGATAGAGAAGAAGGGAACCTTGGCCTCGCCGGCAACTGCCTTGGCAAGGAGTGTCTTACCTGTTCCGGGAGGGCCCTCAAGGAGGATTCCTTTGGGGATCCTGGCTCCGAGGAGTGCGTACTTGCGGGGCTCTTTAAGGAAGTCAACGACCTGCGCAAGTTCTTCCTTTTCCTCAATAAGTCCGGCAACGGACTTGAAGTTGAAGCGATCCGAAATATCCTTGACCATCTGGGCTCTGCTCTTGCCGAAATCCATGAGCTTTGAATTCGAGCCGCCCGCAGGCCTCGAGAGGATAACCATCATAAAAACGAAGAGGAGCGCGATAATGATATAAGGAAGGACTGTCGTCAGGAAGACGCTCGGCTTATCGATGGAGTCCATGTAATAAGAGATGTTCTTTTCCCTGGCGATCTGCTCGATCTCACGTACGTCCGAACTGTAGAAAGAGTACGACTTTCCACCCGTGACGGTGAACTCGATCGTGCCGGTGGGCACTTCTTCGTTGGGATAGATCGTAATACCGAGCACATTGCCGGCATCGACTTCGCTCTTAAAAGAAGTGAAGCCATAGCTTGCTGTGTCGTTCTGCCCGATGCGGCTCGAAATGTAGAGGGCCGCAAAGAGACCGATTATAGCGATGATGTAGATTATCAATCCTTTACTTCTGTTATTAATCATGTTCTTTTCCTTGTGATCTCCATAATTGTCTTGGTTTCAGGCGTGACGAAGTGCGTGTCGCACCGTCTGATCCCGGGGATCCATATAACACTGTCGCCACACGCGACGACCGGGATCTTCTCCGCCTGCTTTGCTGTTATCCCCGCCTCACGGAAGACTTTCATGACCTCCTTGCGGCAGATCCGGCCGCCGATCTTTACGGGGATCGTGTCGCCGGGCTTTGGATAACGGAATTCAAGATTCTCACATATATTATCATAATCAAACCATTTGGTACAGTTTTTATTTGAAAAAGGATCGGCTGCGTCCGTGGTTATAAGCGTTAAAAGCGCTTCGCGCGCATCGCCTGTGACCTTTTTGCTCTCAAAAAAGCTTTCTGCCGGCTCTGCGGCTTCTGCCGCGTCCGCCTTGCAGATCATGATGTCGTCGCGGGTCCGTGTGGCGCGCAGTCCGTAGGGGAGCGAGACTGTTTTGGACGTTCCGGCACTGAGTAGTGCGACGATCGACGAGATGTGCGTGCGGGAGATGTCTTTAAGCGAAGATGTGAGTTTCGGGATAAGAAGCCTGATCACACCGGTCCTGAGAGCAGCGGGGAGGCTTTTCATGAGCTTAACGCCAATGCTCACTTCCGTGGTGCGAAGGCTTGCGCTGCCGTCTGCGACAGCCTTTTCGAGGATGTCCTGCGCGTAGCTCTCCAAAAGATCCGAAACCTCGGCCATATCCTGTGCGAAGTCGCAGAGGTGTTCAACGGAGCGTGCGTTGACCTCACGGGTCAAAAGAGGGAAGACCATCGACCTGAGTCTGTTGCGTGTGTGCTCTCCGGAAAAGTTTGTGGAGTCCGTCCGGAATGAGATGCCGGCACCGGCGAGGATCTCCTCGATCGTTGTGCGGGAAACCTCAAGAAGAGGACGGATGAGTTTGATGCCGTTACGGTAGGTGACCGGTCTGATCCCGGCACCGCCCGTGATCCCGCTCCCGCGAAGGAGATTAAGAAGGACCGTCTCGGCGCGGTCGCTTTGGTTGTGTGCGAGGGCGACTGCTGAAGCGTTCAGCTCGCGGGCAACCTTAAAGAGTGCATTGTAACGCACCTCACGTGCTGCTTCTTCGAGAGTTTTGCCATCTCTTTGGGCGATGGCGGGCACGTCTTCTTGAACCGAGGTAAAGGGGATGGAGTGCGCCGCGCAGTAGTCTTTTACAAAAGCCTCGTCGCCGTCGGCCTCTGCGCCGCGGATGCCGTGGTTGACGTGGACTGCATGAAGTGACAGGGACATTTCGGCGGAAAGCTCCGAAAGACAAAAAAGCATGCACATTGAATCGGCGCCGCCTGAGACAGCTGCGACAACGCAGTCGCCGGTTCTGAGCATGTCATTTTCGATGATATATGAAGCAATGTCCTTGTTCATTAAGTAACCTTATTCCTCGGGTGAAATGATCGTTTCGTCAGGATCGATGAGTCCGATGTCGCGTGCAGCTTCCTCTATGTACTCGTCGGTCGCGCGGTAGCGGATCTCTTCCTCCATCTCATGTGTCTTGTTGTTTGCGGCGTTGATGGCGTCTATGTACTCCATGAGCTCGCGGTTCTTGGAGTCGAGCTCTTCGTTGGCTTGAGCCGTTTTGTATATCAGAAAAAGGCAGAGCATGAGTACGACGGCTGCGATGATCCACAGCCACAGCGGCGACTTTTTCTTTGCTGAGGTCGTTTCGGACATGTCGACTCCTCTCTGCTAAGTGAGTTACGGAATCCGGCCGGTCTCACGGTCGGCCGCGGGGTCTTTAAAGGTACTTGTACATCAGGCCCGCTTCTTCTTTGTTCTGAGTCTCGACGATCTTCAGAACTTCGACCTTGACGGTCTTTGCACCGAGTGTCATCGCGATGACGTCACCGACTTTGACCTCGAGTGAGGCACGTGCGACCTTGTCGTTTACGGTGACGCGACCCGCGTCGCAAGCCTCGTTTGCAATGGTACGTCTCTTTATGAGACGCGATACTTTAAGATATTTGTCTAAACGCATAATAATTCCTCACACCTCGCAAGTAAAGCTTGCTCGATGTACGCGCAAAAAAAGCCACTGTACCGGCGGCACAGTGGCTAAGCAATCATAAGTTAGGCATTAACAGTGTCCTTAAGTGCCTTGCCGGCCTTGAACTTAGGTGCCTTGGAAGCAGGGATGTTGATAGCCTTCTTGGTCTGAGGGTTTCTTCCCTTTCTAGCTGCTCTCTTGGAAACTTCAAATGTTCCGAAACCAACTAACTGAACCTTGTCGCCCTTCTTGAGCTGTGCGGTTACAACGTCGATGAAAGCCTTTAATGCTTTCTCGGAATCCTTCTTGGATAACTCTGCCTTGTCAGCGATTGCTGCTACTAATTCAGCCTTGTTCATGATACATCCTCCTAATATGACTTGATATCAATCCCACCGGATTTTAGGGGTGCTTTCTGCACCACATGTCTATTTATAATCTTTTTGATTTCTTTTGTCAAGAAAAAACCGCTTAAAATCTAACTTTTCTATCATGGTATGAGCGTGAACAAAAAGCTGCGACATAAAAATTCACAAAAAGCGAAAAATTTACTAACATTGAGCCGTAAACTCCGCAAATACACAAGCCCGATATTGACATAAAGGCTCTCATTTCTTATGATTGGGCATAGGAATTATTTATTTAAGAAGGAGGGTATCCATGTCGATCCTGTCATGCAATCATGTTACGCTCGGATATGACGGCAAAGAGATCCTGACCGATGTTGATTTCGCGGTCGGTCGTGACAGCTATCTGTGCGTGATCGGCGAGAACGGAGCCGGCAAGAGTACCCTGATCAAAGGTCTCCTCGGACTTATCAAGCCCATGAAGGGAAAGTTCGTTCCGGGTGAGGGCTTTAAGATGAACGAGATCGGATACCTGCCGCAGCAGACCGATATCCAGAGGGATTTCCCGGCGAGCGTCAGGGAGGTCGTGCTGTCGGGGTGCGGCAACAGGCTCGGAGCACGACCGTTCTACGGAGCGGCCGAGAAGGAGCTGGCACTCGAGAAGATGAACGAGATGGGGATCTACCATCTGAGAAAAAAGAGCTATCAGGAGCTTTCGGGCGGACAGCAGCAGCGTGTGCTGTTGGCGCGTGCACTGTGTGCGACGAAGAGCCTGCTGCTTCTCGACGAACCGGTGTCGGGGCTCGATCCCGTGGCGACCGCGGAGCTCTATGAGCTCATTGCCAAAATCAATAAGGAAGAAAAGATCGCGGTCATCATGGTAACGCATGACCTGAAGGCGGCGCAAAAGTATTCGAACCATATTCTTCACCTTGCTCACAGGCAGCTCTTCTTCGGAAGGACGCAGGAGTATGTCGCGGACGATAACGGAGAAGTGGTCAACATCATAGATCGATATATCGATAATAAGAGACGAGGCTAGAAAACCGTGAGTGATTATACCAGACACGCAGCATTTTGTGACGGGACAGACAGCTACAGGATACCGTCGCAGCCGAAGCCGGGGGAGACCCTCAGACTGCGGCTTAGAACTGCTGCAACGGAGGGGCTCGAAGCCTACATTTTCATCAATGACTCGGAGGGCGAACGCCTTGAACCGGTAGAGGTTCGTGACAAGTTCGTCTTCTTTGAGTACGTGATGACATGCCCCGAGGAGCTCTTCACTTATTATTTCCTTATTAATGACGGAAGCGACGCTTTCTTCTACACATCGGCGGGTGCCGAGGAGGGAGCCCGCCCCGAGTACAGGTTCCGCATAATGCCCGGCTTCTCCACTCCCGACTGGGCAAAGGGCGCCGTCATGTACCAGATCTTCACAGACAGGTTCTGCAACAGCGACCCCGTGAACTCCGTAATGGACGACGAGTACTCGTACCTCGGCAAGCATGTTAAGAGGGTCATCGACTGGAACAAGCTCCCTGAGGCCGAAGACATCCGTAACTTCTACGGAGGCGATCTTACCGGAGTCCGTAAGAAATTCGATCATTTAATGTATATGGGCGTCGAGGCGATCTACTTCAACCCTCTCTTTGTATCACCTTCAAATCATAAGTACGACACACAGGACTACGATCATATAGACCCTCATTTCACGATCATCCCGCGGGACGAGGGCGCAGTGCTTGCCGAAGGAGACAATGACAATTCCCACGCCGAGCGCTATATCACCAGAGTTGCCGATCTTGACAACCTTAAGGCAAGCAACGAGTTCTTTGCCGGTTTTGTTAAGGAAGCCCACGAGCACGGGATCCGCGTCATCCTGGACGGAGTTTTCAACCACTGCGGATCATTCAACAAGTGGCTTGACAGGCAGCTCATCTACGACGGTACTCCCGGCTACGAAAAAGGAGCCTACGTCAGTGCCGACAGTCCCTACAGGACGTTCTTCAATTTCAGAAAGGACAGCTGGCCCAACAACGATTCATATGACGGCTGGTGGGGTCACCCGACTCTCCCGAAGCTCAACTACGAAAAGTCGCCGGCACTTTTTGAGTACATAATGAAGATCGCCGAAAAGTGGGTTTCACCTCCTTACAACTGCGACGGCTGGAGACTCGATGTCGCGGCGGATCTCGGTATGTCTCCCGCGTTCAACCATTTCTTCTGGAAAGAGTTCAGAAAGAGAGTCAAGGCCGCCAACCCCGAGGCCATCATCATTGCCGAGAACTACGAGAACTCGGAGAACTGGCTGCTCGGAGACGAGTGGGACACCATTATGAACTACGAGGCGTTTATGGAGCCTGTCGGATGGTTCCTCACGGGTGTGGACAAGCACAGCGATTCGTACCGTGGCGAGCTACTCGATAACAACAACGCCTTCTGGGCGACGATGCGTCACAACATGGCGAAGATGGACACACCTTCGCTGCAGACGGCCATGAACCAGCTCTCCAACCACGACCATGCACGTTTCATGACCAGGACCAACAGACGTGTCGGGAGACTTCAGAGTCTCGGAAGCGCTGCGGCATCCGAAGGCATCATGCCTTGCTGCATGCGTGAAGCGATAGTCATACAGGCCACGTGGCCCGGCGCTCCCTGCGTCTACTACGGTGACGAAGCGGGTCTGTGCGGCTGGACCGACCCCGATAACCGCAGGACATTCCCCTGGGGACGCGAGGACAGGAGTCTGATGGATTTCTACAAGCAGCTCCTCGGCATGCACAAGGCATACAAAGTGCTGAAGACGGGTTCGTTCAAGTACCTCACGGGCACGAAGGGCGTGATCTCGTTCGCAAGATTCAATGAAGAGGAAGTCTTCATCGTAGCGGTAAACAACAACGAATATGACATAAACGTCAGCATCCCCGTATGGGAGACGGGAGCGACGGACGAAACGGTCTTTGTCAGGATGGTCATCACATACGACTGCGGTTATTCCTACTCGGCCGAAATGTACAGGCAGGAGAACGGACAGCTCGGACTCCACATGGACAGGTTCAGCGCAGTCGTCTTTAAGAATCTTCCGTCATCGTTCCTGCCGGGATACCGGTGACGATTTAACGGAAGCGATTTCGGTTGATCTTTGGATCAAACCCATCGTGCGAAAGGACAGTGTCGGGTGATATATGAGAACGGTCAACAAGAATAAAGCGGTATCGACCCGAAGAAAAAGTAAAAAAGATATAACGGAGATACTGCGTCTGCTCGACGAGCATTATCCTCGCACAGAGAGTTTCCTCGAATACGGCGAGCCCTGGCAGCTCCTGATCGCCACGATCCTTTCGGCTCAGTGCACCGATAACCGTGTCAATGAAGTCACAAAAGTGCTTTTTGCGAGATTTACATCACCGCGGGAGCTGGCTGACGCGGAAGCTTCTGAGGTTGAACGGATCATAAAGCCTGTCGGGCTTTATAGGGCCAAGGCGGCATCGATCATGGGATGCGCGCGGGGACTTTGCGAGCGCTTCGGCGGCGAGGTCCCGAAGACTGTCGAAGACCTTACCTCACTTCCGGGTGTCGGAAGAAAAACGGCCAACGTCGTTCGGACCCATGTATTCCGTGAGCCTTCGGTCGTTGTCGATACACACGTAAAAAGAGTGTCAAAAAGACTCGGCCTCACCGATACGGACGATCCGGTCAAAGCCGAGTTTGAATTAATGAAAGTATTGCCACGCGATCACTGGAGCAGGATAAACATTGAGTTTATGTCCCTCGGCCGCGAGATCTGCAAAGCAAGAAACCCGAAATGCGGGGAGTGCTTCCTGGCGGAACATTGTGGTCTGGGGGGTCACTCATAGAAAAAACTTGTCATCCCGCGAGTTCTGTCATACAATTATACCAATTACGGACAGGATCATTACTGAGCTTCAGAACCGGAATCGGTATCAGTATCCGGCTCAATAACAAGATCGGAATCGGTATCAGTATCCGGCTCAATAACGAGATCGGCTTCGGCGTCGGTTGTGATCGCAGGACACGTAAGGATTTCCTCGGCCTTCGCGCGGAGCCTTCCGTAACCCGAAAGGTCGGCAGCGTAGCTGACGAGAGCGTAGGCTTCGTCGGTGCGTCCGGCGGCTGCGAGCAGCTCGCCTGCCTTTTCAAAGTCCGTGATCAGGAGTGCGAATCTCTGATCGGCTTCCGAAAGAGCCGTGAAATTTGCGGTCCCGTACTTGAGCTTGAGCTCTGTGTTCGTCATTTCGCTAAGGTCGATCATTTGAGTGTCTTTGAGAGATCTGATCTCTTCGAGGACACTTTTGAGTTCATCGGTGTCGGCCGGTGATGAGGACGGTATGACGGACTCATCTAACGTGATGTAAGGAAGGTTGTCTATCCTTGCGGAAGGAGTGAAGGACGCGCGACGCTCGCGCTCCCAGAATTCTTCGTTTGAATATGAGCTGTGGCGATCCGCCTTGATCCTCTCATAGGTGAACCACAGTAAGAATATTAAAAACAAACCCAAAAACATGTCGGGTACCTCCGTGGAAGTGGTGGGTCAAGTGCTCGGGCGGTTTGCGGGCTGCATTTCATCATACGAAAGGATACAAAATGGGCCTTTATAACAAAAAAACAAGAAAGACGTTTGCGATCGTAGTGTGTGTTATCCTCGTGCTTGCACTTGTGGCACCGCTCGTTATTGCGATAACCAATCTGTGATTAAGTATATTTGATTGGGATCGAAACATCAAGTAAAGGAAGACTTTATGGACATAGTCCTTATCGGAAGGATTGCGGAGAGTGCCGCTCTCAAGACTGTGCAGGAGAAGAAGGAGGAGCTCGCGGGAGCTTATCCTTCATCTTATCTTGTAAACGGGATCTCGGCCCTCGAGGCAGTGTTCGCGGACGATGACATCCTGACGGAAGCCCTCGGGTCATGTGTCTACATGAACGTTCTCTCGGACTGCTCGCTTGCCGATGCGCTCTGGAGGACGGGAGAGGAACTCGGGAAGGGTCTGAGAGTCAAAAGAGACGCTTTGCCGACAGCTCAGTTCGCCGTCGAGATGGCGGAGGCGGACGGACGCGACCCTGTCAAAAGCGACAGCACGGGTTGCGTGATCTGCGTCACCGACCGTGGCATGCAGCTCTGCGATGACCTTCGCGAGAAAGGTGTCACCTGCGCGGTGATCGGCTATCTGACCGATGACAACGACAGATGCCTGGTGAACGGCGAAGTGAAGTCGTTCCTCACGGGACGGGACTCCGACTGATCAACCCGAAATAATAGAAAGAAAGTAATGAAAGAAGGGGACACAATGAAAGAAAAGATTTTAAGGATCATAGAGAAGAACTCAAAGTTAACTCCTGACGAGCTGGCGATCATGCTTGACTGCTCACGAGCGGAAGTGGAAGCCGCGATCGCGGAGATGGAGATCGACAAGATCATCTGCGGATACCCCACTCTGATCGACTGGGACAAGCTTTCGGGCGAGAAGCTCACAGCGCTTATAGAGGTCAAGGTTACTCCCCAGCGTGGGCAGGGCTTTGACAGGATCGCCGAGAGGATCTTTAAATTTGATGAGGTAGAGACAGTTTATCTCATGTCCGGAGGCTTCGACCTCACAGTCATCATCCGCGGGAAGAGTATGCGCGAAGTCGCGGGATTCGTTTCCGAAAAGCTTGCACCGATGGAAGCGATCCTTAGCACCGCAACCCATTTCGTGCTCAAGAAGTACAAAGAGAACGGTATCGTCATGCAGAATGACGAGCAGGATGAGAGGATGTTAGTTTCACCATGAGAAACCCATTAAATAATAAGATCGTAGGGATCAAGCCCTCCGGGATCAGAAAATTCTTTGACGTCGTAAGCGAGATGAAGGATGCCATTTCGCTGGGCGTGGGCGAACCCGATTTTGAAACTCCCTGGCACATCAGGGAGGAAGGCATCTATTCACTTGAAAAAGGAAAGACACATTACAGCTCCAATGCGGGTATTAAGGAACTCAGAACTGAGATCTGCAAGTACTTAAAGAGAAGATTCGATCTTGAATACGATCCGCTTACGGAGACACTCGTCACGATCGGCGGAAGCGAAGCCATCGACATGGCGCTCCGTGTAATGCTCGAGGAAGGTGACGAGGTTATCCTTCCCCAGCCCAGCTACGTTTCCTATGAGCCCTGTGTGATCATGGCAGGCGGTAAGCCCGTGATCGTGGAGCTTAAGGAAGAGGATGAGTTTAAGCTCACAAAGCAGGAGCTTCTTGACGCCATCACCGACAAGACCAAGATCCTCATCCTTCCCTTCCCCAACAACCCTACGGGTTCGGTCATGGCGAAGGAAGAGCTTGCCGAGCTTGTCGATATTATCATCGAGAAAGACATCTTTGTTATTTCGGATGAGATATATGCGGAACTCACATACGGCGAGAAGCATGTTTCAATCGCTTCGTTCCCGGGCATGAAGGAGAGGACAGTTGTCATAAACGGTTTTTCCAAAGCATATGCCATGACGGGATGGAGACTCGGCTATGCCGTCGGCCCCGAAGTGATCATCAAGCAGATCTTAAAGCTTCACCAGTTCGCCATCATGTGCGCGCCCTCAACTTCGCAGTACGCTGCCGTTGAGGCACTCCGTAACGGCGATCCCGATGTCGAGATGATGTGTGAGGCGTATGACGGAAGACGTCGTTTCCTGCTCCATGAGTTCAGACGTATGGGTCTTTCGTGCTTTGAGGCAAGAGGAGCATTCTACGTGTTCCCCTGCATCAAGAGCCTCGGGATGACGAGCGAGGAGTTCGCAACGAAGCTCCTCATGGAAGAAAAGGTCGCAGTTGTACCCGGAACAGCATTCGGCGACTGCGGAGAAGGCTTCCTGCGTATCTCGTATGCATATTCGATTGAGAACTTAAAGAAGGCTCTCGAGAGGATCGAAAGGTTCGTGAGAGCACATAAACATTAAACCGGTTTTATACGGACATTCAGAGGAGGGTCATCGTGGCTGCTAATATCAATGTTGAGTACATAAACCCCATACTTAAGGCAACCGTTACGGTAGTCAGAGATGCATGCAGGCTTGATGTTACGATAGGAAAGCCTTCGCTTGCGACGGCGAGCTTCACGGACGATGAGTTCCTGATCCTCATGGGTATCACCGGCGAGATGAAGGGACAGGCGATCATCGACTTCCCCCTTGAGGGCGGCAAGGAGATCGCTTCCGCAATGTGCATGATGCCGCTTGAGTCGCTCGACGAGCTTGCCCAGAGCGCGATCTGCGAGCTCTGCAACATGATACTCGGCAACTCCGCGACGCTTTACTCCGTTGCGGGCAGAGCGATCGATATCACACCCCCCACTATCTGTACCGGTAACGTGGTATTTAATGCGAACTATGCCGCCAACATCAAGATCCCCATCCTTAAGGACGGAGCGAGACTCTTTGATATAAATATTGCCATCAAGGGCGATGACTGATGAGGAACTGACGGGGCGATGAACATAGTATTACTTGAACCCGAGATACCGGCCAATACCGGCAACATCGGGAGGACCTGTGTGGCGACGGGGAGTTCGCTGCACCTCATCAAACCGCTCGGTTTCGAGCTTGATGAGAAACATTTAAGAAGAGCAGGCATGGACTACTGGAAACAGATCGACCTGCATATTTACGAGAACTACGAAGATTTTTGCAACAAGAACGGCGGTGCGGTGATGCACTTTGCAACGACCAAGGGGCAGCGGATGTACACAGAAGCTGCCTTCGGTCCCGATGACTATATCATGTTCGGTAAGGAGAGTAAGGGTATCCCCGAGGAGATCCTTCTCGAACACCCCGAAAGCTGTATCAGGATCCCCATGCTCGACCGGATCAGGTCGCTCAATCTCGGGAATTCCGTGGCGATCGTGCTCTACGAGGCGCTTCGTCAGAACAACTTTACGGGGCTTGAGCCCATCGGGCACCTTCATCACCTGTGCTGGCCGAATGATCTATAATTATGAAAGACAGAACACTCAGAACACTTGAATATCACAAGATGATCGAAAGATTATCCGAATGTGCGGGTTCCGCGTGCGGCAAGGAAAGATGCAGAGAGATCGTACCGCTCACCGATCTCGGTGAGATTGAGCGTCTGCAGGAAGAGACGCAGGACGCGCTCTCTCGTGTCTATGCCCACGGGAGCCTTTCTTTTTCGGGAGTCCACGACATCAGGGCATCGATCAAGCGACTTGATATGGAAGCGGGACTCTCCGCAGGCGAGCTTTTGCATATGGGCTCTCTTTTGGTGGCGGTCAAAAGGATCCGCGACTTCGGAGCGGGCGACGAGAGGGAAGATTCGCTTTCGGAGCGCTTCCGTATGCTCGAACCGCTCACATCCATAGCAAACGAGATCGACAGATGCATCATCTCGGAGGAGGAGATCGCCGACGACGCTTCGGCGGGCCTTAAGAATGTAAGACGTCAGATCCGCCTCACGAACGACAGGATCCGCGACCAGCTTGCAAGCATCGTCAGCTCCACAGACAACAAGTCCTATCTGCAGGACAATATCATCACGATGAGGGACGGCAGGTACTGCATCCCCGTCAAGAGCGAGTACAAGAACCGCTTCCCGGGCATGGTCCACGACCAGAGCTCGAAGGGCTCGACAACGTTCATAGAGCCGCTCGCGGTCGTCACGCTCAATAATGAGCTCAGGGAGCTCGCCGGCAAGGAGCAGGAAGAGATCAAGAAGATCCTCAAAAACCTTTCGGAGATGCTCGTTCCGCACATCCCCGCACTTGAGTTCGACATGGAGACGATCACCGCCTTTGATGTGATCTTTGCGCGCGCGATGCTTGCCAAGAGCATGAACGCGACGAGGCCGGCCTTCAACACCGAAGGTATCATAGACATCAAAAAAGGGCGCCACCCGCTCATAGACCGTTCAAAGGTGGTCCCGATCGACATCCGCCTCGGCGACGACTTCACGATGCTCGTGATCACGGGACCCAACACAGGCGGCAAGACCGTCTCACTTAAGACAGTAGGGCTCTTTACGCTTATGGGCCAGGCCGGTCTGCACATCCCCGCATTTGACGGATCACGGCTGGCCGTGTTTGACAATGTTTTTGCCGATATCGGAGACGAGCAGAGCATAGAGCAGAGTCTCTCGACCTTCTCGTCACACATGAAGAACATCGTCTCTATCCTTAGGGAAGCTGACGAGGGTTCACTCGTACTCTTCGACGAGCTCGGAGCCGGAACGGATCCCACGGAGGGCGCGGCTCTCGCGAGGGCGATCCTCTCTGATCTGCATGAACGAGGGGTGCACGTTATGGCAACCACTCACTACGCTGAGCTCAAGGCCTACGCTCTCACCACACCCGGTGTCTGCAACGCCTGCTGTGAGTTCGATGTGGCAACGCTTTCGCCCACCTACAGGCTCCTGATCGGAGTACCCGGACGAAGCAACGCTTTTGCGATCTCAGGCAAGCTTGGCCTTCCCGAACAACTGATAGACCGCGCACGCGGCTATATGACCCAGAAAGAGAAGAGTCTCGACGACGTTATCGAAGGACTTTCGGCGAGCCGTCTCGAGTACGAACAGAAGAACGAAAGAGCCTCCGAAGCACTCGGCGAGGCCGAAAGGCTCAAGGAGAGGCTCGAGCAGAAGAACGAAAAGCTCGACGCCACCAGAGAAAAGATCATAGAAAACGCACGCGAGGAAGCCGAGAAGATCCTCCGTGATGCCAAAGAATTTGCTGACGCCACGATCAGGAAGATCAACAAGCTTGCCGGATCGGGTGCACCGATGAGAGAGCTCGAGGAGGAGCGCGGAGCGCTTCGCGAGAAGCTCTCTGGCGCAGGCAGAAAGAAGACCGCGGTCGAGAAAAAACCGGGAGCTCCCATCACCGATCCCTCGCAGCTTAAGATCGGCGACAGCGTTCATATCGTATCAATGGGTGTGGACGGCAGGATCGTTTCGCTTCCCGACAGGAAGAGTGACGTCACGGTTTCGATGGGCGCGATGCGCACCACCGTCAATGTGAGCGACCTTCGCTCTGCGGCACCCGCACCGGCTCCCGAAAAGAAAGAAAAGACGGGCGTCGGAGCGATCAAGATACAGAAGGCCTACGATGTCGGAATGTCCGTCAACGTGATCGGCATGAGGGTCGACGAGGCACTCCCTGTTGTGGAGAAGTATCTCGACGATGCCTATCTCGCCGGACTCCAGAACGTTTCGGTCATCCACGGCAGAGGTACGGGCGCACTCTGTGACGCGATCCGCGGGCTCCTCAAGAGGCTCAAATATGTCTCCTCTTACCGCTTCGGAACATTTCACGAAGGTGACAGGGGCGTTACGATAGTAGAGTTTAAACAGGGTAATTGACAGGATGGGACAGCAGTTATGGATAATGCAAAGAAGATTCTGATAGTCGACGATGACAACAACATCGCCGAGCTGATCTCGCTTTACCTCACGAAGGAACGCTACGAAACGGCGATCGCTTCGGACGGCGAAGAGGCGATCACGATGTTCGGGGAATTCGGCCCCGACCTTATCATACTGGACATCATGCTGCCGGGAATCGACGGCTACGAGGTCTGCCGGAGGATCAGGCAGACTTCGGCAGTGCCCATAATCATGCTCTCGGCCAAAGGCGAGACATTTGACAGGGTGCTCGGGCTTGAGCTCGGTTCCGACGACTATATGGTCAAGCCGTTCGATTCCAAGGAACTCGTGGCCAGGGTGAAAGCCGTTTTAAGGCGCAATCCCGTGGGATTCGGGCTTCCTGAGAAGAACGAGAGCGACAAGGATAAGGTTTCTTATAAGGACCTCACCGTCAGTCTTTCCGATTACACATGCCGCTATAAGGGAACAGCGGTCGAGATGCCGCCCAAGGAGCTTGAGCTTCTCTACTTCCTTGCGACATCGCCCAACCGCGTGTTCACGCGCGAGCAGCTGCTTGAACGGATCTGGGGCTACGAGTACATCGGAGACACGAGGACCGTGGATGTCCATATCAAGAGACTCAGGGAGAAATTACCCGATACCGGTGAGTGGAGGATCTCGACGGTGTGGGGCGTGGGATACAAGTTCGAAGTGTGATTTTTAGGAACAGGAAACCCTTCCTGATTTAAGCGGAGGATCCTAAGCGAGGAGCGGGATTATCGATGAAGATTCCGGTAAAGGTCATCATATGTTATTTGATCACCGTCGTGGTTCTCTTCTTTCTGGCCAACACAGTGTTAGAGGGAAAAGTCAGGGAAATGACGGAACAGCAGATCAGAAATGAGATGTCGGATCGCGCGGTCGGTCTTGCGGACAGGTATATAGTCCGGTTTTACGATTCCAAGTACACCTTGAGACAGATGCGCGACCAGGTCATGATGCTCAGTGACATACTGGGTCAGAGGATCTGGATCATAAACAGTAAGAACAAGGTGGTCGTCGATTCCGAGAGCTCGAAGGTGTTCGACCTCGGAGAGATCGATCCCGAATTTGTCTACAATACCTATCACGACGACGTCATGATAGAAGATCTCGTCGAGGAGAAGATGCTTGCGGTGACAGCTCCCGTAATGTACAAGTTTGAGGTCAAGGCATACGTATGTGTCCTCTACCCCGAAAACGAGATCAGGGAGTCCGTGACAAGCCGGATGAACAGCATAAACCTGCTGCTCCTGATAGTATGCCTCTTTGTGGCGATCGCCTTCTTCGTGATCTACATCATAGCGGCTTATCCGACACGAAAGATCAGGAAGGCGGCGCTCGAGTACGCTGGCGGGAACTACTCGTACACATTGAGGTGCAGGACACGCGACGAGTACAACGATCTTACCAACGCGATCAACTACATGGTCGGCCAGATCAAGCAGGTTGACGATTACCAGAAAAAGTTCATAGCAAACGTTTCGCACGATTTCAGATCACCGCTCACCTCGATCAAGGGCTACGCCGAAGCGATCAAGGACGGAACGGTACCTGAGGAGGCTAGGAACAAGTACCTCGATGTCATCCTTTTCGAGACCGACAGACTCTCGAAGCTGACCTCCGACCTGCTCGATCTCAACAGGATCGATGCACGCGGGCTTATGCTTGAGATCACGAGCTTCGACATAAACGAATCGATCAAGAAGACGGCGGCCTCTTTTGAGGTCACATGTCTCAAGAAAAAGATAAGCATTGAGCTTTCCTTCGCATCGAAGAGCACGTTCGTCGATGCGGACCTCGGCAGGATCCAGCAGGTCCTCTACAACCTGATAGACAACGCGATCAAGTTCTCGAAGCCGCAGTCGGTGATCGAGATCGAGACGGAAGAGAAAGGAACGAAAGCGCTTATCAGGGTCAAGGACCATGGCGAAGGCATCAGCAGGGAAAACATAAAGCGTATCTGGGAACGCTTTTACAAGCAGGATTCGTCGAGAGGTAAAGATAAAAAAGGAACCGGACTGGGGTTGTCCATCGTCAAAGAGATAATCACAGCCCACGAAGAAAATATAAATGTTATCAGCACTGAGGGAGTAGGTACCGAATTCACGTTTACGCTGCCGATATCGAGTTGACGCGGCATGCACACAGTTTGAGGGAAAACAGACATGGATAACAACAACATTGACAAGACTCAGGATCAGGAAAAGAGTTTTATCACTGAAAAGATCAAACCCAAGACCAGAAGGAAGATCAAGAAGGTGCTTGAGGTGTGCGGACTTGCTCTGCTTGCAGCCGTGATCATCGGTTTTGTGTCACGCATCATCTATGTGGCGTCCGAGGGGATGGTCAACAAGATGTTCGGCGTGGAGGAAAAGCCGGCTGAGACACCCGTTTCGAACAGCCCCGTGCGCGGCGAAGTCAAGCTCACGACAGGAACCGGAGAAGGACGGATCAGTCCTGCGGTCCCCGGACCCGTGACCCCTTCACCGGATCCTGAGGTAACGCCTATGAAGGAGCCCTCGCCATCGCCGTCTCCGTCACCCGAGAAAGAAGAAGTGAAGGATGAAACCGACCGGCAGACGACTCCGGAGGCCGAAGAAACCGAAAGCAATACTCCCGATACCGGTAATGAAGAAGGTATGACGGTGACTCTTGTGCCGCCTCTTGAAGAGGACGTTGCGACCGGCGGCGAAGAGTCCGAGCCCGATCCGATGGACGACTTCAGCGGGATCGTAGGAAGTCTCAAGGATCTTTACGCTTCGGTTTCCGAGAGCGTTGTCACGGTGAGAGCATGCAACAGCGGTGTAAACTGGCTTGATGAGAACATTGAAACATACACGGACGCTACGGGAGTGATCCTCGGAGAAAACGGGGTTGAGCTTCTGATAATGACATCATGCGCCAAGACCGAGAACGCAGACAGGATCGAGATCATCCTTGCCGACGGTTTTACCGTCGAAGGTAAGGTGTTCCTTTCGGACCCCGTGCTCGATCTTGCCATCGTTGCGGTGGATCTTGAGAAGATCACCGGGAAGGAAAAAGCCACTCTTCGCTGCATATGCATCGGAGACTCCTCAAAGGTCACTGTCGGTGATTCGATCATGGCTGCCGGCATGCCCGACGGCTATGCGGGTTCGATGTCGTACGGCTTTGTCTCGGCGACGGGCAGGAAGTGTTATGTTCAGGACGGTGTGCTTGATGTGTTCGCGACCGGACTTCCTTACCACACCGGTTCGGACGCTGTCATCGTCAACATGAACGGCGAGATGATCGGCATCATCTCACACATGACGGAACAGAACGAGGAAGACAGGATCACAACGTGTATAGCCATTAACAGCATACGCGACATCCTCATCGCGCTCCTCAACGGCAAGAGTGCGGTGCATCCCGGCATCAGGGCTGAGGATATGCCGGCGGATGTTCTCAAGTCTATGGGTCTCGAGAACGGTATCTACATCAACGAGGTGGTTGCATCTTCGCCTGCTGCTGTTGCGGGACTCCGCAAGGGCGATGTCATCACCAGCATGGACGGAACTCCCATCACGAGCGTAAAGGACATGATGGAATACCTGATCGGCGGCACGGACCGGGCGCTCATTTCGACCACATATTTCAGGAGCAGTTTAAGGGACGAACCTGAGAACACAGTCGTTATCGAGCTCGGTATCGGAAGCTGATACATGTTCACGGACCAACCGGGGCATCGAAAGAAGATGATTTGACGATTTAGTATGAATAGGATATAGTAAACACATATGAAATAAGAAACAGAGGAAAGTTATGAAGTTTTTATCAGATATACGTGAAGGCGACAATATTCGCGAGATCTACCTTTGCAAGGAGGTCCGCACGCTGCAGAGCAAGGTCGGAAAGAGCTACCTCGCTCTCACGCTTCAGGACAAGACAGGTACGGCGGACGGCAAGGTCTGGGACATAAACGCCGCTATCGAGGAATTCGAAGCCATGCAGTTCATAAGCGTTGAGGCAAAGGTCGTGATCTTCCAGGACAAGCCTCAGCTCAATATCACCAGAGTCCGCAGGGCAAGCGAGGGAGAGTATGATCCCGTCGACTACGTTCCCTGCAGCAAGTACGATCCGGAGGAGATGAAGCAGGAGCTCCGCAAGTTCATCGAATCGGTCAAGGAACCGCATTGCAGGGCACTTCTTGAGGACCTTTTCATAAACGACAAAGAGTTCGCGAATGCTTTTTGCACTCATTCGGCTGCAAAATCGATGCATCACGGATTTGTGGGAGGACTGCTCGAGCACACGCTTTCCGTTACGAGAGTATGCCACTGTTTCTGCAAGTGCTACCCGATGCTCAAGAGAGATCTGCTGATCACGGCGGCACTCTGCCATGACATCGGAAAGATCGATGAGCTCACGGACTTCCCCATGAACGAGTACACTGACGAGGGAAATCTCCTCGGTCATATAATCATCGGTACACAGATTGTTTCGGAGAGGATCGCCAAGATCGAAGGCTTCCCGCCCGCACTCGCTGCCGAGCTCAAACACTGCATCGTGGCTCACCACGGCAAGTACGAGTACGGCTCGCCCAAGATCCCCGCTATCATGGAGGCGATGGCGCTTCATTTCGCGGATAACCTTGACGCGAAGCTCGAGACCTTCAAGGAAGCCATTGACGCATCGGACGGCAAGTCGATGTGGCTCGGCTTCAACAGAAGTTTTGAATCCAATATCAGAAGGACAACTGACATATGATCAATAATTCAACCGCAGCAACAACAAAAAAAGGATTGATCCTTGAGGGCGGATCGATGCGCGGCATGTTCTCGTGCGGTATCATCGATGTGTTCCTTGAAAACGGGATCACTTTCGACGGTGCGGTCGGAGTGTCCGCAGGCGCGGTTTTCGGCTGCAACCTCAAATCCAAGCAAAAAGGCAGAGCTCTTCGGTACAACAAGATGTTCTGCAAGGATAAAAGATACGCGAGCATGAGAAACTTCATCAAGACGGGTGACGTTTACGGTGCAGATTTCTGCTACCACGAGATCCCCGACAGGCTGGATGTCTTCGACAGGGAGACATTTGCGTCAAATCCCATGGAGTTCTACATCGTCGCAACCGACATCGAAACGGGCAGACCGGTTTATCACAAGTGCAAGGACGGCGGCGAGGAGGATCTGCTGTGGATGAGAGCATCGGCGTCGATGCCTCTCGCCTCGAAGATCGTGGAGATCGGAGACAGGAAGCTCCTTGACGGCGGTATGGCCGATTCGATCCCCGTGAAGTTCCTCGAGAGACGCGGGTACGACCGCAACATCGCCATCCTCACACAGCCGCTTGATTTTGAGAAAAAGAAGAATAAATACCTCGGACTTATCAGAGTGGTTTACAGGAAATTCCCGAATCTCATCAAGTCCATGGCGACAAGACACTTAAGGTACAATAGGACGACTGCTTACATCAGGGAGCGTGAGCTTTCGGGCGAGCTTTTTGTGATCCGGCCGCCCGAGGCCTTAAACATCGGGAGCGTGGAGCATAACCCCGACGAACTTGACCGCGTCTATGAGATCGGTCGCAAGGTCGCCCTCGAACGCCTCGATGAGATCAAGGCATGGCTGAGCTGACGATTGAACGTTGCACCGGAGTGTGAAACTTCGAGAGATAAACAATTTAAAAAGGCAAGAATAACAAGATAAACGTAGCATGACCCGTGCGAAAGCGCGGGTCTTTGTGGTATTATAGAAGGACAAAATGAATAATGCGTCATGGATGAAAAACCGGTTGATTAATTTATTGAAAATGACCGGAGAATGTACGGAGCGACTGATCGTCATGACACGGGAAGTAAGCACATGTTGAAAAAGAACGACATCATAGAAATAGAGATCACCGACACAGGGAGTGAAGGAGAGGGCATCGGCCGCGCGGACGGGATGGCCTTCTTCGTCGTGGGCGCGATTCCCGGAGACACCGTAAGGGCCGGGGTCATGAAGCTTAAAAAGACCTACGGCTACGCGCGCCTTATCGAGATCCTCAAACCGTCACCGAACCGTGTCAAGCCGAGATGTAAAGTCGCCGCTCTCTGCGGAGGCTGCCAGCTTCAGCACGAAAGCTATGAGGCGCAGCTTAAGTTCAAGACGGACAAAGTCCTTAACTGTCTCACAAGGATAGGGGGACTTGTTAGGGATGAATCAAATAAGATCATCCTGAGAGATCCTGAAAACGGGGAAGAGGCTGTCATGTTTGAAACGGTGGGAGCCTCAGAGCCCTTCGGTTACAGAAACAAGTCGCAGTACCCCGTTGGAAAAGATAAAACAGGCAAGACGGTGGCGGGCTTCTACCGCAATCATTCCCATGATATCATCCCCTGTACGGAGTGTGCCTTGGCACATCCCGTTGCTGGAAGCATCATGGACGCGGTACTCGCTTATATGGACAAAGCGGGAGTGACCGCATATTGCGAAGCCTATGATGATGAAGAAACGGATCATGTGTGTTTTGAAGCTTGCGAAATAAAGTCGACAACCGAAAAACAGAAAAAAAGAAAAGACAAGTTGGCCGGTACGGCAAATAAATATATTATTAGTGAGAGTGAGCGAGGAGTAGTACGACATGTCCTGATACGTACAGGTCACGCCACAAAACAGGTCATGGTCTGCCTTGTGATCTGCGCCGAGGACATCCCCGAAAAGGAAATGCTTGTGGGGCTCATTTCAGACGCATGCGAAAAGCACGGGATGAAGCTCGAGTCCGTATCGTGCTGCATAAACGTTGAGAAAACAAACGTCATCATGACGGACAGGATAAAACACATCTGGGGCAGTGACTGCATTGTTGATAGGATCGGAGAGATCGATTACCGCATCTCACCGCTTTCGTTCTTCCAGGTCAACCCGCTTCAGACGCGCGTGCTTTACTCGAAGGTGGAAGAGCTGGTGAAGGAAAGCATAGGTGTCAGTGCCGATCAAAACAGCCGGGGCGTGGAACGAGAAACAGCAGAAGGCGAGAGTAAAGCGGACAAACGGGAAACAGCAGAAGGCGAGAGCAAAGCGGACATCGAAGAAAGCGGATGCGAAAAGGATGCCGAAAAAAGCGGAAGCGAAACGGATGAGGGTCGGGATCGTAAACCCGTGATATGGGACATGTACTGCGGAACCGGGTCCATAAGTCTTGCGTTATGCAAGGTCGCCCGGAAGGTCTACGGAGTCGAGATAATCGAGGCAGCGGTTCGTGATGCGCGTGAAAACGCTGCCATGAATGGGATAAAGAATGTGGAATTCTTCTGCGGTCCTGCGGAAGATGTCGTTCCCGAGATGTACGCGAAAGACGCTTCTTACGGAGCGGATATCGTTGTTGTCGACCCGCCGAGAAAGGGCTGCGATGCGAAACTCCTGGAGTGCCTAAAAAGGATGTCCCCCCACAGCATTATCTACGTTTCCTGTGATCCCGCAACCCTGGCGCGAGACATAAAAATC
>JAEEQC010000065.1 GCA_016285135.1 Lachnospiraceae bacterium | reverse complement strand
ATTTTCCCATTGCCCGGATACCGTATTATATACATTCTCGCTTATGGAGACATCGGCACTTCCGTCATAATTCTTGTAACCGGGAAGAAGCGTTCCCGGCGAAAGCGAGCTAATTGCCTCTGAAAGCTGGGAAACACTTATTTCTACGTAGTTTGAACCATAATACCTAAGCCCAATCTGATAGTGACTGCTTTCAAAATCAAATGTGTTTTTCTTGATGTCATGGCAAACATAAACTGAATTGAGGATCGTTTTCCTGATACCGGGATGGATCGTGCCGGATTCAGGAACCACAGTTAACAAATACTCGGAATCAAGATTATTGGCTGCCTCCGCACTGGAGTACCATCCGGCAAACTCGTACGCAATATTCTGAGGACATGTTTCTGAAGTTTCTACAATAACAGTAATCCCTGAATTTCCGCCTGTTGAGGTTGTAGGGAGTATTGCCCCACTTGTAGTGGGAAGGTCATCAATTGTCAGTGTGTTGGAATTACCGTCTTGGAATAAGAGATCCACTCTATATCCCGAACTTGAACTCGAACTACTCTCGCTTATTTCCCAGAAGGTTTCTGCATAAGTAGCATGCTCTGTCACCGATCCACCAGATGTGGGTTCCGCTGTAGGCTCTGTAGTAGGTTCAGGGGTGGGTTCTAAAGTGGGCTCGGGGGTGGGTTCAGGAGTGGGTTCGGGGGTTGGTTCAGGAGTGGGTTCGGGGGTTACTTCAGCCTCCTCATCGTCCTCGTCCTCATCGTCATCTTTCTCGGCGTCATCTTCGTCATCGGTATCAGTGTCATCGCCGTCTTCGTTATCGGCGTCATCTTCGTCGTCTTCATCATCTTCGTCGTTGTTTTCAGCTTCGTCGCTATCTTCATCATCTACGTCATTTTCGACGTCGGCTTCGTCCTCATCATCATTGTTCTGATCATCAGGATCTTCCGTTTCATCGCCGATCACAATGAGATTTGTATCGCCGTCAACGAGAGTGGTTCCTTCTTCCGATGTAGTATCATCCTCTGCTACAGGCTGATAATCCGTAACAGGGGCAGGAGCAGGTTCAGGTGTAGGCTCCGGCGTCGGTTCAGGAGTCGGTTCAGGCGCAGGTTCACTCACAGTCGAGTCATTGATTGCCTGCTGTGATTCCGCCAAAATCACTTCAAAAGATTCCATGACTTCATTCAACTGTGCATCAATCGCATCGATCTGCTCCTGAGAAAGTCCCTCCTCTCCTGCAGCCGCTTCAGCATCGGCAACAAGAATGCTCTTTACGCTCTCAAGGAAGGTTGCGTCGAATGTTGCCACATCGAATACAACTCCGGCCTCTTCTTCGGATACGATCTCTACCTTGATACCACTCACGGATGCACCTGTTTCGGCGATCGCCTGCATCTCTTCCTGTGATACGAGTTCTTCCTTGGCTGATTTGAAGGCATTACCTTCGCCGGCTCCGAGGTCTCTCTCAACAGAGACAACGGTTCCGTCTGCCTTCACCTTAACGGCCTTAATCTTAACCTGTCCTTCAAGGACGGCGTTACTGGTCTGAACGTGGCCCGTAACAACATCTTCCACTACTTCTGTAAGTGTCTTGGTACCACGGATTGACATCGTGGTGTTGGGAGTAACGATATCATAAGACGAGGTCGCGGAAAGCTTCTTCTTAACCTCGGTGAGCATTGAACCGCGTTCGATGTAGACCATGGTCTTACTGTCATTGGCAGTACCGGTTGCGGTGAGATTTATCTTAGTATTAGCCTCGAGATAGACATACTTGTCATCGTCGAGCTTAAGACGAGCAAAGCTGCCCTCTCCGACCGTAAGCGAGTCACCCGAAGAGAGAGCCATGTTCTTGAAAGCATCAAGAGAGTCGCCGTCTCGTTCTACCTTACACGATCCATCGATCTCAAAGACTTTTATGGAACGGTAGGCATCCTCACCGCCCACAAATATAAAGATAAGCGCAACGACTATGGCGACAAGCGCGACAGCACCCCCGCCGATGATCAGAGCTTTTTTGTTCATAGAACCTCCCTGTTATCGTCATGTGTTGAAATATGATGATTTTCGATACATAACCTTTATACGCAAAAAAGGGGATACGTCCACGATATGTCGACGCTCCCCTACAGATTTATATTATAGTGTCCCCAATATACCGGTGTCAATGTAAAGTGCTTCATTTCCTTAAAAAAGTACTTGTTTTACAGGCACAACATCTAGTAACCGCACCGGGCAGCCAAGCCTCTGAAAAATCGAGCACGCTTTTGGAGTCGTTAGAGGCGTCTTTCCGGGGGATTTCACGAGGACGATCCTTGACCCTCAAAATAAAATTTCTAAGTTCTACTTTTGTAGGTCTCGATTTGTTAACTCACGAATTAATAATTGCCTTTTCGGGCCCTGAAAGACCATTCTTCTTCGCATTTCGTGAACATTCTAAACCACTATATATTGTGCAATGCAGAATCTGTTCTGCCTACTCTACAGACAGAATCCCCGGGATTATTGCTGTCCTTCTCACGAGTCTTCTCGCGGTTATGCCCCCGATCGTTGTCTCGGTCAGCTCCGGGATCTTTTTACGATTATGACTCAGCAATGAACGATTTTTCTCCGTTTTTTCTTGACAACGCAGGGTATTTACATCATATTTATGGAAATGCTTGCTTGCATCTGTCTCAAAGTAATCTCTCCGTAAAAGGAACCGGCTCTGTCATAAGCGTTCTCTCTTTAAAGAGCATTTTGCCGGGGCAATGCGAGCAGGGAAGCAAAGACTAAAACAGAGGTTATTCATATGGTAATAGACATTCACACGCACATATTCTCGGATGAACTTGCTCCGCGTGCAAAGCAGGCTCTCATTGATAATGCCAACGGGGAATACATGCCCATGCACGACATGACCGTGAGCTCTCTCCTGGACTCAATGGACAAGTCCGGTGTTGACATCTCGGTGATCCAGCCTATCGTTACAAAACGGCACCAGTTCGAGAAGATCAATGCCTGGGCCGATGGCATAAATAATGACCGCATCATCCCCTTCGGCAGTATCTGGCCTCATTCCGATGATTGGAAAGAGCAGGTCGATGTAGTCGCCAAGATGGGTTTTAAAGGTATCAAATTTCACTGCGAATATCAGGATTTCGAAGTCGATGCTCCCGAGATGCTCCCGATCTACGACAGGATCTTTGAGCGGGGATTGATAACGCTCTTCCACGCCGGCTATGATCCTATCTCCACCGGAGTCTTAAAGAGCAGTCCGAAGCAGTTCGCCAACATAGCGCATGAGCTTCGGGGCGGTGTCATCATCGCCGCACACCTCGGAGGATGCAGGCAGTGGGACGAAGTTGCAGAAAACTACGCCGGTCATGACGAGATCTATATTGACACATCGATGGGATTTGAGTATTATCCTCACGAAACATTCTTTGAGATCGTAAAAGCGATCGGATCGGACCACGTACTCTTCGGTTCGGATTCGCCGTGGACCGATCCGGGCAAAGAGATCGAGATACTTAAAAGCCTTCCCCTTTCGGACGAAGACAAGGAACTCATCCTGTGCGGAAACGCAAGAAGACTCCTCAGCATTTAGTGTCACATCTGTATCGTTTTCGCCGTGATCACGAGACCGGCAACGCTTATCTTATCGTTCGGTATCATTCGGTATCGGCGTAAGAGACAGACAGTGAACATATAAAAGAAAAAAGCAATAAAAATACAGGCAGATTTCAGAGCAAAAAACGCTTGAAAACAGAGGCTTTGATATGGAAATTAATTTTAAATTTAAGAAAGGTCGTGAGTACATGCATCTCGATGAGATCATGTACCTCCTTTCACAAACACATTGGGCAAACAAACGTCACAGAGAGACAGTTGAGAAGTCGATCGAGGGTTCTCTGTGCTTTGGTGTCTTTGATGAAGACGACGTGCAGATCGGATTCGGGCGTGCCGTAACCGACTACGCTACCATGTTCTACATCTCCGATGTCGTGATTGACAAGGATCATCAGGGCCTCGGGCTCGGAAGCAAGCTTGTTTCATTTATCAAGTCTGCCGAAGAACTCAAGGGACTCTGGGGCTTCCTCGGAACGACCGCTGCCGAAGGCTTCTACAGCAAGCAGGGCTTCACCCGCAGCAACGGTTTCTTCATGACACTTCCCAAAACAAACAAGGGCGACATCTTTAATGTCAGGTGATCGTATTTCCAACCGACATACCATGTATAAAAAAAGCACCTCGATGGGTGCTTTTTTCAAAACGTCTGACAGAAATTATAAAAGTATCCGCCTATGGCTTCGTTTCATTCTCAATCGTTACTTTCTGTTTTTAGAAGCTAAACGTTCTGGGAGCACCTGTGAAAGATGAGAACGTCGCTGTTGCGCCTTCAAATCTGAGCACTTCAGTGTTATCGTCCTCTGCCTTGTACATCGCCTGAAGCTGGGGATATGCGTCAAGCATGTGCTTCTTGGCCTCGAGACGATCGTCCCTGACGAGCTTGCCGGAGACTCTGAGCCACTGTCCGTCAGCGAACGCACAGATCTCAGCCTTCGGGTTAGCCTGAAGCTGCTTCGAAACATCCTTCACCTTTCCGGTCTGGATGTAGAGACCGCCCTCAAAAATGTCCACTGTTCCGAACGGACGGACTCTCGGCTGATCGCCCTCAACCGTTGCAAGGTAATAAACTCCGCACGACTTTAAGAAATCATAAACTTCCTGCATGGTATTTTCTCCTTCCTTTTTGGGTCTTTGAGGCAGATCCGTCTCAAAATCTTTGTCACTTGCCTTGAGCTCCCAGTGCTCCGCCGCTGCCGCGTCGCCTGCGGCAACTCTGATAACATCGTAATATGCCTGCTTCGCTTCGCACTTGCCTCTGAAGAGAAGCGGGTAGCTCGTCTCGCGCCTGAATCCCGTGAGCCACGAATGCTCGTCGAGGAGGTTCCAGAAGGTGACGCATGTGATGTTTGCAGCGCCCTCCTTCTTTGCTCTCAGGTAGATATCGAAGAACTGTGCGTACCTCTCGCCGAGAGCCTTCATAGACTCATCCGAAGGGTCGTTGTTGTGCATGTCGAGCTCTGTGATCTGCACCTCAAGTCCGAGTGAGCCGTACATGCGCAGTGCCGTCTCATAGGCGTTAAGATCCGGATGATCCATCAGCAGATGCGACTGCATGCCCATCCCATCGACGAGTCCGCGCTCCTTGAGGGGCTTTAAGATCTCGTTTATGATGAGGTCGCGCTTCCAGACCTCGGCCGTCTCATAATCATTATAGAAGAGCGAAACGCCCCGGGCTGCGTACTTGCGGGCGAACTCAAAGGCCTTCAGCACGAAATCACGCCCGACGGTCTTGAGCCAGAGCGACTTTCTGAAGTCACCCTCGTCGATGGCCTCGTTGACCACGTCCCACGCATATATGATGCCGGGGTACTCTTCCTGCACAAACGTCAGAACGCCCTTGATGTAGTTCTCAAGTCTCGCAAGCATCAACTCGCGGCTCGCGAACGGAAGTGCGGGGTTGTACTCCTCGTGGAAGAACCACTCGGGAGTCTGGTTATGCCACACGAGGGTGTGCCCTCTCATGGCGATCCCGGACTTTTTGGCGAATTCGAGGTACGGACGGATCGTTTCAAACGTGAGCGCCGGCTCAGTGTTGTACTTCGCGCCCTCCTTGCGGTTAAGCTCATCGATCAGATACATGGGCTTCATGTCGTTCTCGCAGGTGAAGCTGTCGAACTGCTCAAGGAGCAGCTTCATGTGTGCGGGAGTGTAAAGGTTGCGCGCGCTGATGGCGGCTCCGATCTTGAAATATGGTGAATATGATTCCTTGAGAGTCATAGGCTTACCTCTTTATATCATGTATTTTTGATCCTCTTCGCAGCGTTCATGCCTTTTGTGATCATCGCCTCGGATCAAAACGTCTTCCAAAAACATTTTAGCATTATCACTGCCTTCTCAACAACAAAACCCTTTCACATGGAAAGGTTTTTGTTGAGTTTATGTTGAAAATGTCTCCCTGTTGCTATATAATCATACAAGATGTGCGCCATTAGTTCATCGGTAGAATACGACCTTCCCAAGGTTGAGAGGTGGGTTCGATTCCCATATGGCGCTTTTTCTTATGCCCAAATGCCGGGCTCACCGTTTCCGGCTCAAATCTCTCTTCTCACGCCCAGGGGTCGTTTGCCTTTGCGGTCTTTATCCCGACAAGAAGTCCCGATTCGTTCCAGACAAACCACTCTCCCGTCGATGCCTTCGTGCGAAGCGTGATGTAACGCTCTGTGTCGGCTCCGCCTGAGCGCAGGAACACCTTCAGGTAGCCTTCGTCAAACTGGTCACGGCTGTAAGGGTTCTCATAGAGCTTGATCGTGAGGGGCTGCGCGGGTGTGTAGCTGTTGTCCGGTGTAGCACCTTCAAAGTACGATCTCATGAGGTACTCGCTCTGAGCCGAGTCCTTGGGGAAGCGATCCTTTGTGAACTGAGCGTCGTAAGCCGAGAACTCACGCGGTCCGCGCAGGAACTTTATCATCTCGATCGAAGCGTCGGGATCGGTGTGATAAACATCGTACGCCAGCACGCAGAGCGCTGTTACAGCGTAAGGGTCCTTGAGAGTCGCAACATCGCCCGGAAGCGCCTTCATCTCGTCAAGAGTCTTCGGAAGCTTGTCAAATGTGAGTGTAGCCTTAAGATCCATGGTATCCTCCTTTGGTGTTCTGTTATAAATTATATAGCTCTGTATTGCTTGTTTCTGTTCTTTTTTTGTTCTGTCGCCTTTTTTATTCTGTTCTTTTTCAGGCTTGTTGATCACCTTATCGATTAATTAATGTCAGGCCGCCTTATTCTCAACCCCATCATCTTCACTTTTCTCAGGTGCGCGGCCCTGCTGCCAGGACTCAGAAGGAGCCTTGTTCCATGCAATACTGTGGCCGTCGCTGTAGCAGACGATCGTGCCCTGCTCGTCGGTGCGGAAAAGCTGCGCACCGAGGATCCTGAGCCTCTTGAGGACGGGTGCGTGGGGGTGACCGTAATCGTTGTCCTTCGCGCACGAAACGACCGCATATTTCGGTACAACGGTCTCGAGGAACTGCCTGATCGACGACTTCTTACTGCCGTGATGCGAGACTTTGAGCACATCCACGTGTACATCGAGACCGGCTGCGAGCATCTCCTTCTCGGATTCTTCCTGGGCGTCACCTGTAAAGAGGAACGAGTCCTCGCCGTGGTCGAGCCTTAAAACGATGGAGAAGTCGTTACTTTCCTCATAATCGTTGCGGGCCGGCGCAAAGACGGTGAGCGTCGCGTCGCCGAGCGTAAAAGTGTCTCCGACCTTCGGGATGACCACCTTGCCTGCCTTGTTCTTGTTCTTTATGACGTCCCGGTACGACTTCGTGTCGCGCTCCTGGTCGGGTATCAAGAGCGTTTCGACCTCAAAATCCGAAAGGATCTCGTCGAGCCCGCCCACATGGTCGGAATCAAAGTGAGTGCCGACTGCGTACTTGAATTTGGTGATCCCGTGCCCCTCAAGGTACTTTTTCACGTACTCAGCGGAGTCGTTGCTCCCTGCGTCGATAAGCATTGATTCGTCGCCGCATATAATGAGCGCCGCGTCGCCCTGCCCCACATCGAGGAAATGCACCTCAAGGGTCTTATAGATCCCGTCATGGGCAGATTCCGAAGAGCCGCCTTTCTCGCCGCTCTTGTTCGCGGGGAACGATAGTATGAGTGCGAGCGCCAGAAGACCGACTGCGAGCACGATAAGAACGGCGCTGAGCGCCTTTTTCTTCTCACGCAGCCTGTTTATCATTTCCTCCATAATTCCGTGGCTCCTGCCTCTTATATCTACATCACGATCCGGCACCTGTTTCATACCGTATCGCTGTCGTTCTTTACTGTATTGCGTTCCTCGCCGCCATCCCGGAGCCTCTCTGCGTCCTCAAGCGCCGCTTTTATGACCTTGTCCATGTCGAGATACCTGTAGCTTCCGAGTCTCCCTCCAAAAGCCACCAAGGGGCACCCCGCGGCAAGCTCCATGTACTTATTATACCTCTCCATGCTCACGTTGTCTCTCACAGGATAGAATCTTTCGTCGCCCTCGGCGAAAAGCTTCGGGTACTCCTTCGTGATGATCGTGAACGGCCTCCCCGACGGCCTGTAATCAGCTGTCAAATGCTTATGTTCAATGATCCGGGTAAACGGGCTCTCCGAGTCGGTGTAGTTGACGACCGCATGCCCCTGAAAGTCGTCCGTCTCAAGCTCTTCCTGCTCGAACCTGAGGCTCCTGTATGCGAGCGGACCGTAGCAGCTGCAGAAGAACTCGTCCACCGCACCGCTGTAGATCACACGCTTTGCAAGCCCGAGTCCGGGGTCTTTATACCATGTATCGGGGTCGCGCTGTTCGCGAAGCGCCAGGTAGTCGGTGTCGAGTCTCACCTCAACGCCTTCGAGCAGCCTGTCGATAAGTCCCGTGTAGCCGCCCGCCTCCGTGCTCGGAAGTCCTTCGTACCTGTCGTTAAAATAGTCCTCTTCGTAGGTGTAGCGGATCGGGATCCTCTTGATGATGTCGGCCGAGAGCATGCGCGGATCGCAGCCCCACTGCTTCGCGGTGTAACCTTTGATGAGGGTTTCGTAGACCGTGCGCCCGACTGTAACAAGGGCCTGTTCCTCCAGATTTGCAGGTACAAATTCCTTTATTTCTCTATCTTCTTCGAATCTGTCTCTGATGTCCTCAATGTTTTTCTCTGCTGTTCCTGTGTTACGGGACACTTTACAGGTCTGATCAACCTCAGGATCTTGATCAGTCACATCGTTATAAGAAGTCCTTGCAGATGAACTGCTCTCCCTGCTTCGTCGCTCCTTTACGATCCGCATCTTCTCCCCAAGCGCTTCTTTCTCTATCCGCGCCCGAGCTTCTTCGGGTTCGCTCGTTCCGAAGAGAGCTTTGAAGGTGTGCATGTTGAAGGGCAGAGAATAAAAACTCCCCTTGAAGCACGCAACAGGGGAATGAACAAAGGGTGACATGGGTACAAGGTCTGTCACGAATTTCCAGACCTGTTCGTCACTTGTATGGAAAATATGAGCTCCGTACTCGTGCACCATGATGCCTTCACGCATCTCGGTGCGGATGTTCCCGCCCGAAGCTCCTCTTTTATCGATCACGATACAGCTGTAGCCCTTACGGGTAAGCTCGTGTGCGATCACAGAGCCGTAAAGCCCGGCTCCGACAATAAGGAAATCTTTCAAGAAAAACCTCCTCTGTAGAAGCAGTATCCAAACCGCTTTTTATCAAAACAAGTCCTTAGCGTCTTTAAGAAGCGGCGCCTGCTCGTCTGCGGGCTTGAGGAGAGGCTTTACGCCTTCCGGAAGGCCCCAGTCGATCCCGATGCCGGGGTCGGAGTAGAGGATGTTCCTCTCCGAGGGTCTGTTATAAAAGTTGTCAACCTTGTATGAGAAAATGACATCATCGCTCAAGGTCAGGAAACCGTGCGCGAATCCGCGGGGTACAAAGAACGCCTGACCATCACCGCCGACAAGTCGCACCGACGCCCACTTGCCGAAAGTCTCACTGTCCCTGCGCAGGTCAACCGCAACATCGAGGAGCTCTCCCTGCAGGCATCTCACGAGCTTCGCCTGCGAGTACTCGCCGGCCTGATAGTGCAGGCCGCGAAGCGTCCACTTGCCGCTTGAAACGCTTATATTATCCTGACAGAAATCCACTTCGATCCCTGCGGCTTCAAAATCCCTTCTGTTCCACGACTCAAAGAAGTAGCCGCGGTTGTCGGGACGAACATCCGACTTTATGAGCAGAAGATCCTTTACACGCGTCTTTATAACTTCCACTATTCTTTCCTCTTTCCCGTGTTTCTTTTTTCCATTACAATCATCTTTACTGATGACTGTATGTTTTATACCCACATGTTAGCTGCAACTTCTATTATTCTTTTCAGGCTTATTGTTTATCTTCTCTTCTTACGCTTATATTGCTTCTTAGAGGATGATACTACAGTTGTAGACGATCCTGTATTTGCTCCGGTCTGCGCGTCTTCCGATCCCTCGGACTGCGCATCTGAGTCTTCTGAGGAATTACCCTGTGCTTTAACATGGGCGTCAGACGAGGCTTCGGATGACTGTTCGCCAAGCTCCGAGAGCACGATGCTCTGAATGCCGCCGAGCTGCGACTCCGAAAGGTCTAATCCCTGAGCCTGCGCGAGCTGCTTCTGCTCCTTGAGGACACGCGCCTCTTCGAGCTGAGCCTTGAGGTCACTCCTGGACTTAAAGAGAGCCGCGATGCCGACGCCCATCATCGTCCAGAAGATCGGTGCAACGGTGATACTCGAGTCGTTGATGAACTGTGTGACCATGTATCCGGCGCTGCCGCACAGCACGCCGACGCCGGTGAGGCCGAACAGGTCGAGCTTCTTGAGCCTTGCGTAGGTGCTGATGGCCATCGCGAAGTACCAGATGTAGAACGCGAGGATCGCGATGAGCGAAAGCACGCCGGTCTGTACTCCGATCTGGAGGTACATGTTATGAGGCTTGGTGATGACTGTGTTGAGGTAGCCGCCGTAGTAGGTGGAGCGGAAATCGTCATTGGGGAACTCGAGCACGAAGGTGTCGGCTCCGCTTCCGATGATGAAATTGTCCATGAGCAGAGGGATGGTCTTGCCCCAGATGAAGCCACGGCCCGAAGCGATGCGCTCGTAGCCCTCGAGAGGTCCGAACGTCTCACTGGTGTAAGGTGTCGCGGGCTTAAGTCCGGGCGAGAGAACCTGCACGCCCTCCTTGGAGTTCATGAAATACCACTCTTTGCCGTCTATCATCACGCCGTATCCGGCAGTGTTGTACATCTCGAGTCCGACCGCGCGGATCTTGAACTTCGGGAATCTCTCGTCGAGGACATCGACCCAGCCTTCCTCGCCGTCTTCGGACTGAACGTCGATACCTGTGCCGGCGTCATCCGTAAGGTGGAAAGCGTACTCTCCCGTTTCGCTTTCGTAATCGAATTCAATATTGAGGACATTGCCGCAGTAGGTTATGTGGAGCTGATTGCCGTCCGCGGAAAGATTTGAAAAATTGGGCTCGTCGGCCTTCTGGGGATCGAAGATTGAAAGGATCTTGTTGATGTAGTAATTGTCCGAATCCGCATTCGCCTTATGCACAAGAGTGATAAGGACACACAGAGCAAAAACTATAGGTACGGAATATTTGAGAAGTTTCCTGTTCATAACGATCGCGAGCACGAGGAGCGCCGCAACGACACCCACAAAACCGGCACGCGACTGGGATCCGAGCAGTTCGAGGATCAGTCCCACACCGATCACTATACAGCCCGGTGCAAGAAGCCACCTGAACTTCCACTTATTGAGCGCGAGCATAACATAAAAGGGGAACAGGAACGAAACATACGATCCGACGTAGTTGGGGTTGTAGAGCGACATGTAGACACGTCCCTCTTCGAAGTTGAAGAGCAGATCGTCAACCTCTGACCATTTCGAGATCGGAAGTATCATGTATGCGGCGAGACGTGTCTTGTAGAAATCAGTAAAGAATGCCTGCGAAACCGCGATCAGAAGCATGCACACGACACTGAATGTGAGTGCGATGATGACTATCTTGAGGTCCTTCTCCGATTCAACGAACAGGAAGGCGTAGTAGGCCGTTACGGCATATCCCATCAGAGCGAAAACGCTCTCGAACTGCTCGTAACCTCCGGTGAAGGGGAAAGGCTGGTACTCGCTGAAGATCGCGGAAAGGAATGCAAGAAAAGCATAAACACCAAGAGGGATAAAAAGCTTCTCGAACCGAACCTTCTTACCCTCCCGGTAGAGTTTGTAAATAACGACGCATGCCATTGCGAAAACTATCGCAGTGAAGATGTACAGCTTCCATGCAAGGAAGAAATCCGCATCCCCTTTGTCGTTGTAGTAGAACGCGTACTCCTCAAGTCCCGAGTCGAACGCGTAGAGGTGTACTATGAGCGGGACGATCCCGAGTACGCCCATTATCGGCAAAAGCGCAAGATTAAAACGTCTCCGCTTGATGTATTTTCTTTTTGACATGACACATTATCCCTTACATCTATTTCTCCGGCTTTTACAGAGATGTGCCTGATTTCCACATTATGAACTTTCCTTACAGTCATAAA
>JAEEQC010000064.1 GCA_016285135.1 Lachnospiraceae bacterium | reverse complement strand
ATCGCGGTAACTCAGCTCACCTCGACCGATGAGGAGAGGATGAGAAACGAGCTGCTCATAAACGCTACACTTGAGGAGACAGTCCTCAAGTACGCGCAGAACACAAAGGAAGCGGGACTCGACGGTATCGTCTGCTCGCCTCTTGAAGCAGGCATGGTTAAGGAGCGCCTCGGAAAAGAGTTCGTGACCGTGACTCCCGGCGTCAGATTCGCTGACAGCGCAGGCGACGACCAGCGCAGGATCACCACCCCGGAGAGAGCAAGAGAGATCGGCTCGGATTACATCGTAGTCGGACGCCCCATCACGCAGGCAGAAGATCCCGTTAACGCATATGAGAGATGCGTGAGAGGATTCCTCGGAGAGTGAAAAAAACAACCATATAAGAAAAACGTGAGATGAAATTAAAACCGGATTTCCAAACAGGGACTGAAAAAGAGAAGCTAATAAATTAAGAATACAGGAACCTAATACTTCGTTTATATTTTTGGCAAGGAATCAACTGCGGTTAGAAACCGCAGTTAAAGAGGAGGACAACACTATGACACATGAAGAGAGAAGCATGAAGGTATCAGACGGTCTTTTATCGATCCAGGCGGTGTTCTTCAGGCCCGACGACCCTTTTACATGGGCAAGCGGCATAAAGAGCCCCGTGTACTGCGATAACAGACTTACGCTCACGGCACCCGAAGTCAGAACTACCATCGAGGAAGGATTTGTAGAGCTCATCAAGGAATACTACCCCGAGTGTGAAGTCCTCATGGGAACAAGCACCTCGGGAATCCCGCACGCAGCTATCATCGGTCACCTGATGAACCTGCCCATGGGATACGTTCGCTCGGGTAACAAGGAGCACGGACGCGGAAAACGCATCGAAGGTAAACTTGAAAAAGGCGCAAAGGTCGTTGTTATCGAGGACCTCATCTCCACAGGCAGCAGCTGTATCGAAGTAGTTGAGGCGCTGCGAGAGGAAGGTGCCGACGTGCTCGGTGTCGCAAGTATCTTCACATATAACTTAAAGAAGGGCTTTGACAACCTTAAGGCTGCGAACACAGTGAACCACAGCCTCACGGACTTCGATATGATCGCGAAGAGAGCGGCAGCCCTCAAATATGTCAAGGAAGAGGATATCGAAAGCCTCATCGCATTCCGCAACTCGCTTGGATGATGAACGTGTAAAACCACAGCCCACGGGTTGTCGGACGTGTAAAAACAGCCCGTCGGGTTGATGAACATGAAACCCGGCCCGCAGGGCAGAAGCAAATAAACAGAAGAATACAGAAAGCAGGGCGAAAATGGATAATCTGATAGATATACTCGACCTGTCGGTTGAAGAGATCGACGAACTCGTGGAAAAAGCGAAAGATATTATCAATAACCCCGACGCATATCGCGAAAAGTGCCGCTACAAGAAGCTTGCAACGCTCTTCTTCGAGCCCTCGACACGTACGAGGCTCAGCTTTGAGAGTGCGATGCTTGACCTTGGCGGTTATGTGATCGGATTCTCGGGCGCGAACAACAGCTCCGCAGCGAAGGGCGAAAGCGTTGCCGATACCGTGAGGACCGTGGGCTGCTACGCCGATATCATCGCGATGAGACATCCCAAGGAGGGTGCTCCGCTCGTTGCATCCCTGCATGCTGGGATCCCGGTGATCAACGCCGGTGACGGCGGTCACAATCACCCTACGCAGACACTGACCGACCTTTTGACCATAAACATGGAGAAGGGCAGGTTCACTGACATGACGATCGGCCTCTGCGGCGACCTTAAGTTCGGCCGCACCGTGCACTCGCTCATCGAGGCGATGTCGAGGTACGCGGGGATCAGGTTCGTGTTCATATCTCCCAAGGAACTCAAGCTTCCGAGCTATGTGGTTGACGATTATCTGGTAAAAAACAACATTCCCTACGAGGAGACGACCGACCTTATGTCGGCGCTGCCCGGACTCGACATCCTCTACATGACGAGAGTTCAGCGCGAGCGCTTCTTCAACGAGGAAGACTACATAAGACTCAAAGACAGCTACATTCTCACCAGGGAAAAGCTCTCGGTGGCAAAGCAGAACCTCACCGTTATGCATCCGCTCCCCAGAGTTAACGAGATCTCGGTAGATGTGGATGATGACGAAAGAGCGGCATATTTCAAGCAGGTTCGTTACGGCAAGTTCATTCGCATGGCACTTATACTTAAGATGCTCGGAATTGAATGATGAGCCGGCACATTGTGGAAATGTTGAGAATCAGTTGTCAGAGAAAGGGTAAAACATGAATATAGACGGTATCACAAACGGACTCGTTATCGACCATATTGAAGCGGGAAAGGGCATGGAGCTCTACAATGCGCTTAATCTCGGAGATCTTGAAAGCTCGGTGGCTCTCATAAAAAATGTTACCAGCCACAAGATGGGCAAAAAGGATATAATAAAAGTTGATGAGGTCCTTGATGTCGACCTTGATGTTCTCGGGTTCATCGACCCCAATATCACCGTTAATATCATCAAGGACAATGAGATCGTCGGAAAGAAGCACATCGAGCTTCCCAAGAAGGTCACAAATCTCATAAAATGCAAGAATCCCAGATGCATCACATCTACGGAGCAGGAGCTCCCGCACATCTTCAAGCTCACCGACCCGAAGACACGCACATACAGATGCATTTACTGCGAGTCGAAAGCCAAGGAGAACTGATTCACCTGCACTTTGGCTAAGACCAGAGGCGGGGGGACGGTTAAAGTGACCGGCTTGCATCTGCCTGTATTCGTATCTGTTGTGAAGAAAAACCAGGTCCCTGATTGTCAGAAACAAGTGGGATTTAAGAATGGATATGGGCTTTTGAAATGTAGAAAAATGGTATATTATTAGAGAAACAAATGTGGTCTGACCACGTTAATAAACTGTAAAACAGCAGCTACAGAGGAGGAAGTATGGACATCTATGAAGTAAAGGATTTCAGCGAAATCGTTAAGGGCAACACATATCCCGGCCGTGGCATTATCCTCGGCATGAGCGCAGACGGCAAGAGCGCTGTCAGTGCTTACTTTATCATGGGCAGAAGTGTTAATTCGAGAAACAGGGTATTTGAGGAGACCGCAGACGGCATCATCATTCATGCGTTTGATCCCTCAAAGCTTTCGGATCCCAGCCTCGTGATCTATTCTCCCGTCAGAAAGTACGGCGAGAACCTCATCGTTACAAACGGCGATCAGACCGACACCGTTTATGACGGACTTGCTGCCGGCAAGAGCTTTGAGATCGCTCTCGAGTCACGTGAGTTTGAGCCCGATGCTCCCAACTTCACACCTCGTATCAGCGGTATGATCACATTTAAGGGCGGATCGTTCACCTACAAGATGAACATCCTCAAGAGCGCGGACGCACAGGGAAGCGCATGCAGCCGCTTCAACTTCGCATATCCCGCACTCGCAGGTGTCGGACATTTCCTTCATACCTACGAGCATGACGGCAATCCTATCCCTACCTTCCAAGGTGAGCCCGAGCGCACCGTCATCCCGAACGGGATCGATGAGTTCACGGACAAGATCTGGAACAGCCTCGACGCCGAGAACAAGGTTTCACTCTATGTAAGATACGACGACCTTGCAACAGGCAAGACAGAGACGAGGATTTTAAATAAGAACAAGTGATGATTTATAGATAAGCCCGAAGGACGAGAGCAGTCTTTACACATAGGCGTTGATACCGAAACAAGAAATCAGAAGATCGCGCAATACGGGCAGCGATATTAACCGTAAGAATATCGAAACAGTACACAACTACAGCAGTAGAACATAGAAAACAGCGAATAATCGAAAGGAAGACGATATGAAAGAATTAGAGCTTAAATACGGATGCAACCCCAATCAGAAGCCTGCCAAGATCTACATGGAGAACGGCTCGGAGCTGCCCATTGAGATCATGAACGGCCGCCCCGGCTACATCAATTTCCTTGATGCATTTAACGGATGGCAGCTTGTTAAGGAGATCAAAGAAGCAACAGGATGTGTTGCCGCAACTTCTTTTAAGCACGTTTCGCCCACATCGGCAGCTATCGGACAGAAGCTTGACGACAAGCTTAAGAGAGCATGCTTCGTAGACGATATCGAGGGGCTTGACGAGTCACCCCTTGCGTGTGCATATGCACGTGCGCGCGGAACCGACAGAATGTCATCCTTCGGCGATTTTATCGCTCTTTCGGATGTCTGCGACGCTACAACGGCACGCATTATCAAGCGTGAGGTTTCCGACGGTATCATCGCTCCCGGTTACACAGACGAGGCGCTCGAGATCCTTAAGCAGAAGCGTAAGGGCGGCTACAACATCATCAAGATCGATGCGAACTACATCCCCGAGGTTCAGGAGAAGAAGCAGGTTTACGGCGTAACCTTTGAGCAGGGCCGCAACAACTTCAAGATCGACAGGGAGCTTCTTACAAATATCGTTACAAAGAATAAAGACCTTCCCGAGAGCGCAGTGAAAGATCTGATCATCTCGCTCATCACTCTTAAGTACACACAGAGTAACTCTGTATGCTACGCATATGAGGGCCAGGCGATCGGTGTCGGCGCAGGCCAGCAGTCGCGTGTTCACTGCACAAGACTTGCCGGAAACAAGGCTGACAACTTCCTTCTGCGCAGATGGGACAGGATCCTCGATCTTCCTTTCCTTTCGTCACTCGGACGTCCCGACCGTGACAATGTTATCGACCAGTACATCACCGGCGAAGGTGAGGATGTTGCGGGCGATTCTTCGTGGCAGCAGTACTTCACCAAGCAGCCCGCTCCGCTCACGGCAGCTGAGAAGAGGGCATATCTCGACACCATCAGCGGCGTAGCACTCGGCAGCGATGCGTTCTTCCCATTCAGCGACAATATCGAGCGCGCAAAGAAGAGCGGCGTTTCTTACGTTGCAGAGCCCGGCGGATCGGTACGTGACGACGCTGTCATCAGCAAGTGCGACGAGTTCGGGATGGTAATGGCGTTCACGGGGATGAGACTTTTCCACCACTAAAAAATGCAAGGGTGGTCGCTTGGGGTGGTCCCCAAGGGACCACCCCAGTGACAACACCCCAAGGGACCACCCCGTGACACCCCACGACCACCCACACACAGTGAGGCATGTATGTTTCTTGAAAAAGTTTTCATGCGTAAATACATCGGCAGTGATATTACGCCGCAGGTGCGCGAGAAGTACGGTATTTTCGCGTCTGTTGTGGGCATAATATGCAATATCCTGCTGTCGGCTTCGAAGATGCTGGTCGGGCTGTTCTTCGGCTCGGTGGCTATCCTTGCCGACGGCCTCAATAACCTGTCGGATGCGGCATCGGCGATCATCGGTATCGTCGGGATCAAGATCGCCGCGAAGCCTGCGGACGAGGAGCATCCTTTCGGGCACGGCCGCTACGAGTATATTGCCGCGCTCATTGTTGCGTTCCTTATCCTCGAAGTTGCGGTCACCTGCTTCAAGGACTCGATCGCGAAGATCCACGACGGGGGGACGATGGTGTTCGCCTGGATAAGCGTTATTGTCCTCGCTGTTTCGATCCTTGTGAAGCTGTGGCTTTTCTTCTTCTACAGAGGGGTCGGGCGGAAGGTTGACTCGAAGGTCTGCATGGCGACTTCTAAGGACGCCTTGAGCGACGCGGTCCTCACTACGGCGACTCTCGCTTCCACACTTGTGCTGCATTTCTTCGCACTCGATATCGACGGTTATGTGGGCGCAGTTGTCAGCGTCATGATCTTTATCGCAGGTATCGGCGTTGCGAAAGATACGATCGAGCCGATCATCGGGTCGGCGGCACCCAAGGAGCTCTACGACTGCATTACGCAGAAGGTTGAAGGCTACGAAGGTATCGTGGGCAGCCACGACCTGATCGTGCACAGCTACGGTCCCACGAAGCGCATGGCGACGATCCATGCCGAGGTTGCCAGCAACATGAACATCGAGAAAGCGCACGAGCTCGTGGACCTTATCGAGAAGGAAACGCTGCGGGATCTCGGGATCTTCCTCGTGATCCACATGGACCCGATCGACGTCTGCAACGAAGAAGTAATGCGGATGAAAAGCGACATGGCACAGCTTGTCGCAGAGCTTGAGCCCCAGGCGACCATCCACGATTTCAGGGTCGTAAAGGGCGAGAACAGGACAAACCTGATCTTTGATGTTGTGGTGCCTTTCTCCATGACCGACATCGGCAGACGTGAGCTCGTCCTCGAGATCAAGCGTGTCGTAAAAGAACAGGACCCGAAGCTCGAGTGCGTGATAACCGTGGAGAACAGTTACTGCGCGAAATGAATGACCACCCGGGTATACATTGGTAAATAGTTGAGGTTTTGGGTCATATACAATGCTACATAGTGTAGATCATGCTATATTTTCAAGAGGTTGAAGAATAATAGTATGGAAGGAAATATATAGTTATGGAAACGCAAGGTTACAAGTACGAAGTACACCTTCACACCGCACAGTCCAGCAAGTGCGGCTTCACTCCGGGACAGGAGTACATCGAAAAATTCAAGGCTGCGGGATATGACGGTATCATCGTCACGGACCACTTCTACCACGGCAATACCGCGATCGACAGGGATCTCCCCTGGGCAAGATTCGTGGAAGAGTTCTGCAAGGGCTACGAGGCAGCCAAGGAAGAGGGCGACAGGCAGGGATTCAAGGTCTTCTTCGGTTGGGAGGAGAACTACCGGAACGACGAGTACCTGATCTACGGACTCGACAAGGAGTGGCTCATCAACCACGGCGAGATCCTTCATGCGAACCAGCAGGAAATGTTCGAGATGGTTCATGAGGGCGGCGGCGCGGTAGTTCAGGCGCATCCCTTCAGGGAGAGGGATTACATCAGGAATGTCAATGTCCACCCCTTCCAGTGTGACGCGATGGAAGCAAGCAATTTCGGCAATCCGCCCGAACAGGACATCCTGGCTTACAACTTCTGCAGGGATCGCGGGATAACGATGACATCGGGCTCGGACATACACAACAAGGTTGTGCTCGAAAAAACGACCGCAGGGATGGTCTTTGATAAGCCTCTCGAATCAATTCATGATTATGTGGACGCCATCAGATCGGGAAAGGGATTTACACCGCTTATAGCACCCGAGAGACGCGGTCCGATCGAGAGTGCAACGATGCACCTTACCACATATCTCTATGATGAGAACAATGAGCCGCATCTTGTAACGAAGGAAGATCTGTTCCCGGGCAAGTGATGTCTAAAATAAAAGAAACGACAATCATAAAGAGAGAAATATGTCGGGTTATAAATCGGACAGAGTATAATTCTGACATGAGACAGAAAAACGGGAATTATAAGAGCCCAAAACAAAAATAATCCGAATAAAAACAGAATTATAAGGAGGAAAACAACATGTCAGTACCCACAGCTCACAACAGCGCAAAAAAAGGTGATATCGCGAAGACAGTCCTCATGCCGGGTGACCCCTTAAGGGCAAAGTACATCGCAGAAACCTACCTTGAGAACATCAAGTGCTTCAACACTGTAAGAAACATGCTCGGCTTCACGGGAACCTATAAGGGTCGCGAGGTATCGGTTATGGGCGGCGGTATGGGCATGCCTTCCGTCGGTATCTACACCTACGAGCTCTTTAATTTCTACGATGTCGACAACATCATCCGTATCGGCTCTGCCGGCGCATATGCCGACGACCTCCACGTACGCGACGTCATCATCGCCATGGGAGCTTGTACGGACTCGAATTACGCGGCCAATTTTAATCTTCCCGGAACCTTTGCACCTGTAGCAAGCTGGGATCTGCTTTCGCGTGCCGTTAAGTCTGCGGAAGAGAAGAACATTCCTGTAAAGGTCGGAAACATTGTTTCTTCGGACGTTTTCTATAACGACGATCCCACGGTTAACGAGCGCTGGGCAAAGATGGGAGTCCTCGGAGTTGAGATGGAGGCTGCTGTGCTCTACATGAACGCTGCACGCGCCGGAAAGAACGCTCTGTGCATCCTCACCGTTTCGAATCATTTCTACAAGGATGAGGACCTTTCGGCAGAAGAGCGCGAGACAGGATTCAAGAACATGATGGAGATCGCACTCGACCTCGCTTAGCAAATTCTCTTCACCCAAGTTTTTACAGTTTGTTCTTTTAGAAAAGTAACAAGAGGACTCAGGTCCTGCACGGTATCCCAGCTTTCAAGGGCGCTGTAGTAGAACTTGCGGTCCTCTTCATGTATTGTGATGGGTGGATGGTTGTGTATGAGAAGAAAATAGTTCATTGCAAGGCGACCACACCGGCCGTTTCCATCGGCAAAAGGGTGGATGTTTTCGAATTTCGCATGAAAATATGCGGCTGCCGTGAGAGCCTTTTCATTTGGAATGTCCGTCAGCTCCTCAAGCAGCTCGTCCATTTCCTCTTTTACATCCTCCGGGTGAGCCCCAATCTCATTTCTTCCCGTAACAAAATCATGACGCTTATATTCACCGGGACGCTCTCCAATCTGCCATCTTCGGGTATCGTAGGTCATCTGTGTGAGCTCTTTCTGAAAAGCTTTTAGAAGAGCTTCGTCAAAGGGGCGTTTCTCGTTAAAAGAAACCAGGAGCAGTTCATATGCATTTTTAGAGTTTCTGATTTCGAAAAGAGTACGCAGATCGCCGGTATAAGAGGTGACGCCGTCGTGATCAAAGATTTCGCGGGTATCGTTATATGTGACATTGTTGTTTTCAATCTTGCCGGAATTATATGCAAATAAAACGCTCTGACCGTTAAGTGCCTCAGAGAGTTCTGCGTCGTTACTGATATTTTTTTCCTGCCAAAATCTTATGATAGAATCATAGTCTGTCATAGCTTGCTCCTTGGTGCAATAATGTTACGTGATTTATAATGCTGAAAACATTATACCACACTCGTGAATATTTCGAAAAAAAGTGGTTGCTTTTTATTGGTAGGTGTAGTAATATAATGAACAGATTTTCCGAGACGGACAAATGTCCGCGAGGAAAAGACACGAAAGAAACAAAGAAACAGGAGATGATTGTTATGGCAAAACTTAAGGCAGCCATACTTGGTGCAACGGGTATGGTAGGACAGAGATTCATTCAGCTTCTTGAGAACCATCCTTGGTTCGAGGTTGCAGTTGTAGCTGCAAGTGCAAGAAGTGCCGGAAAGACATACGAAGAGGCAGTCGGTGAGCGTTGGAAGATGGATACTCCCATGCCCGAGGCGGTAAAGAAGCTCGTTGTTATGAACGTAAGCGATGTAGAGGAAGTTGCTTCGAAGGTAGACTTCTGCTTCAGCGCAGTAGACATGACAAAAGAAGAGATCCGTGCGATCGAGGATGCATATGCTAAGGCAGAGAAGCCCGTTGTTTCCAACAACTCGGCACACCGCTGGACACCCGATGTTCCCATGATCGTTCCGGAGCTTAATCCCGAGCACATCGAGGTTATCGAGTTCCAGAAGAAGAGACTCGGAACAAAGAAGGGCTTCGTGGCAGTTAAGCCCAACTGCTCGATCCAGAGCTATACTCCCGCTCTTTTTGCCTTGAGCGAGTTTGAGCCCGAGACAGTTGTTGCAACGACATATCAGGCAATCTCAGGTGCCGGCAAGAACTTCAAGGACTGGCCCGAGATGGTCGACAACGTTATCCCTTACATCGGCGGCGAGGAAGAGAAGTCCGAGCAGGAGCCTTTGAGAATCTGGGGTTACATCGAGAACGGTCAGATCGTTAAGGCACAGAGCCCCGTTATCACGACACAGTGCATCAGAGTGCCCGTCAGCAACGGCCATATGGCAGCAGTGTTCGTAAACTTCAAGAAGAAGCCCACCAAGGAGCAGATCCTCGAGAAATGGGCAAACTTTAAGGGCGTTCCTCAGGAGCTTGAGCTTCCGAGCGCTCCCAAGCAGTTCATCAAGTACTTTGAAGAGGACAATCGTCCTCAGACAAAGCTTGATCGCGACTACGAGAACGGAATGGGCGTCTGCATGGGCAGACTTCGTGAGGACAGCGTTTATCAGTGGAAATTCGTAGGCCTCTCACACAACACACTTCGTGGCGCAGCCGGCGGAGCAGTACTCATGGCAGAGCTTTTGAAAGCCAAGGGGTATATCTACTAAAAATACTAGCCCTCAGGGGTGATCACAGGGGGTGGTCCCTAGGGGACGGGGGTTGTGGGTCATTGAACTGCGTATGAGAGTGTGTGAATGATTTTCTGTAAATTCAGGTCACCTGTGATAGATTGATGTGAGGCTGAGAATAAATTAGTTTTATTCTCAGCCTCTTGAATATAACTGCTATAGATTTCGATGTCAAGGCGCAAAAAACAAAACCTTGCCCTGTTTCGGTTTGGTTATGCGCTATTATTCAGGCAGTCGCCCTTCATACATGATAGCCATTTCTCCGTAAATTTTACCCCAATTCCGGATTGGCATCGTCCATTTTTTCGTAGCCTCAAAAGTAGCCAGATACAGAGCTTTTAATAATGCCTGATCACTAGGGAATACACTTCTTTGGCGATTCAACTTTCGATATGTTGAATTTAAGCTTTCAATCGCATTTGTTGTGTAGATAACGGATCGCACATCAGCTGAGAACTTGAAAATCGGACTGATAGCGTCCCAGTTAGTGTCCCAAGATTTCATTGCTCGGGGATACTTATCTTCCCACTTGGCTTTAACGCGCTCTTTAGCTTCCAGAGCCTTTTGTTCAGAGGCAGCTTGATATATGGTCTTGAGATCTGTTGCAAAAGGTTTACGATCCTTGTCAGAGACATACTTAAGTGTGTTCCGAACCTGATGTACGATACAACGCTGATATTCGGTGTTTGGGTAGGCCGTGCTAATGGCTTCTTTAATACCGGTAAGTCCGTCAGCACAAATGATCATGATATCATGGACACCTCGATTTTTGAGGTTGTTGAGCACGGAAAGCCAGTATTTTGAACTTTCATTGTCTCCAACCTCAATCGTTAAAACTTCCTTGCGCCCCTCAAGATTGATGCCGAGAATAACATATGCGGCGAGCTTACGAATAACTCCGTTGTCCCTGACAGAGTAGTGGATGGCATCGATGTAGAGGACCGGATAAATCTCGGACAAAGGCCTGTTTTGCCAATCTTCGATTTGAGGCAGGATCTTGTCCGTGACATCTGAAATAAAGCCTTCAGAAGCCTCAAAGCCATAAATATCCATAAGGGTATCCGAAATCTGTCTAGTTGTCATCCCTTTTGCGTACATAGAAATGATCTTTTTGTCGATATCGGAAATATCCTTCTGGCGTTTCTTAACAATCTGGGGCTCAAAAGTAGACTTCCTATCCTGAGGAACGTCAATAGTCATAGAGCCAAAGCTGGAATTGACCTGCTTTGATTTATAGCCGTTCCTGTAGTCGTCGGAATCTGAACGCTCAGATTTTTCATAACCAAGATGGTCATCCATCTCAGCTTCCATCATTTCTTTGATGGTACCTCCGAGCAAGTCCTTTAAAGCGTCCTGGATATCTTCAGCAGTCTCAATGTCATACTCTTGCAGGAGCTGTTGGATAATCTGTCGCTTGCCCTCGGTCATTTGAACATGGTGTACGGGTTTCTTTTCTCTTTTTGCCATCATAAAAGGCCTCCTATGATTTATTGTATCACAGAAGACCCTGTTATAATGTCTTGAAGCTATTTACAGAAAAAATTTCATACTCTCGCGTATGACCCACAACCCCCGTCCCCCAGGGACCACCCCCTGCGACTTCTATATCTTAGTCTTCGGTTTTTTCTCTCTCCCGTGGTCCTGCAGACGAACGTCTCCTCTTTGCGATGTACAGGCACAGCAGTGTGAGTGCCACAGCTGCGAAAAACGACAGCACACCGACCAGGACGTACGCGCCGCTCTCCTCTGAGATCATAAGCGTTCCGAACACAGAGTACGTACCGGGAGTCTCACCGAAATCGATGAAATGATAAAGCGTGATCACACAAAGGGCGAAAAGAAGCGCACTAACAGAAGATAAAGCGATGATGCTGCGGCGCTGCTTCTCGATCTTTATCTCGTGGATCCTGTTCTCGATGATATTAACGGATTCATCAAGGTCGTGCTTCATAGTGAAAGATTCCTTTCGGTCAAAAAAAGCTTCTGATCATTCTTTGTTTTTCATTAGTATACGTTTCGAATTGTTTTACTCACTCATTTTGTGCTGTTTCACTGATTTTTTTTGCGAAATGTACGCGCTCGGGTCAATCTCTTTCAAATCCCAGCTTAATG
>JAEEQC010000063.1 GCA_016285135.1 Lachnospiraceae bacterium | reverse complement strand
CATCATCCCCGAGAGAGGTCTTGTGGTGCTCGAGGCTGAGTTTGAGCTGGCGAAGGGTGACCATGACAGCATCTTCGCACTGATGGACGAGCTTTCGGCGAGACGCAAGGAAAAGCAGCCCCTTGAATACCCGAGTGCGGGAAGCACTTTTAAACGCCCCGAGGGTTACTTCGCGGGGAAACTTATCGAAGACGCGGGACTTAAGGGCTTCAGTGTGGGTGGCGCGCAGGTTTCGGAGAAGCATGCGGGCTTCGTGATCAATAAGGGCGGCGCGACTTCCGCGGACATCATGAATCTTATTAAAGAAGTCCAAAGAAGAGTTTATGAAGCAAGCGGCGTCATGCTTGAACCCGAAGTAAAATTCATGGAATAATGCATCAGACGGCATGCCCCCGAAGATAAATATATGGAATAATGCGATGAACGGCATGCCCCCGAAGTATAATTATTGGATTAATGCAGACGGTATTGATGGTCAAAAAAACGGCTCTAACAGGTAAGGAATCATAAGCATATAAATGAGTCATAGAGAATGAAGGAGGGAACGAAGTGTCTTTTTCAAATAACGTAAAAGAAGAACTTTTTAAGACCCTCCCACAGGCGAGGCACTGCAGGATCGCGGAGCTGGCGGCGCTTATCGGAATGAGCGGTACGGAACAGAGGGCGAACGCGCTCTGCTTCGAGAATCGCGTCGCGGGGATGAAGGCGCAGGTACTCATAAAGAAGCTGTTCGGTTTTGAGCTCAAGGAAGAAAGCGAGCAGCCGAAGGGAAATCGGCGCGGACTGTTTGTACTCCGCTGTAAAAAAGAAGAGATTGCGGAAATATTTGAGACTGTTAAGATCAAGAGGCCGGGCTTCGTTTCAGAGGAAGAAACTCTTGGATCAGAGGGAGAAACCCTTGGATCAGAGGAAGAAACCTTTGGATCAGAGAAACAACGATTCGATTCAGAGAAACTGGGCTTTGGATCAGGGAAAAACGGTATCGTTTCAAAGAAACAAGGTTTTGGGTCAAGAGAACAAGACTTTGGATCAAAAGAACAAGAGGACGGGACAAAAAATAAGGGCTCAGGATTATTTAGTGTTGACAAGCCGGGGCAAAATATACATAATACTTTGCAAAACGATATAGTGCCCGGGATGCTTGTATGCACACAGACTTGTTGCAAACGTGCATTCCTGCGCGGGGCCTTCCTCACATGCGGGTCGCTTTCGGACCCCGAGAAGGACTACCATCTCGAATTTGTCTTGAAGAATGAAGCTCAGGCGGACATGCTCCGCTCTGTTCTTGCGTCGCTTTCGGTCGAGGCCGGATCGGTCATGCGCAAGAAAGCGCATGTGCTTTACATCAAGGACAGCGAGATGATAGCGACCGTGCTCACACTCGCCGACGCCACAGTCGCACTCATGGAGCTTGAAAACATCAGGATCCTAAAGGAAGTGCGCAACGACGTGAACCGCCGTGTCAACTGCGAGACTGCCAACATCGAAAAGACGGTTCGTGCGGCATCGAAGCAGGTGGAGGACATCAGGTTCCTGGCCGGGGCACCGGGTTTTGATGACCTGCCCGAAGAGCTTAAACTGACAGCGGCTCTGAGGCTCGAACATCCCGAAGTATCGCTTTCGGAGCTCGCGATGTTACATCCCACATCGGTGAGCAGGTCCGGGATCAATCACAGACTTAAGAAGCTCTGTATTCTGGCTGAAAAGCTCAGAGACGATGCCCGGAAGTGAGGGGATCGGGATGAGAAAGACAGGAGTTTTACCATGGTTCGCAAGGAAATGCAGATAGACATCACAAAGGAGCCCGAGAAGCACCCGATCGCCAAGCTTGTACAGGAGGCCAGCAGATTTTCAAGCTCGATCTTTTTTGAGTACAAGGACAAGAACGTCAATGCCAAGAGCATTATGGGCATGATGACCTTCATCGGAATCATGAAGCGAGCTCTTGAAGAGAACGACAAGATCACTCTCAGTGTCGACGGCACAGACGAGGACGAAGCTGTTAAGAGTATGAGCGCATTTTTCGAGTAAAAGCACAGCGCGCTTTATGACAAGTGCTCACAACGCTGAGATCAACGCCCATGACCTAAGTTCAAAACACCCGCGTGAAAATGCAGGGTGTTTTTTTGTGCGATAAACGAATGCCATCTGTTGCAAGCTTGTTTGCGAACAGATGTCCGTCGCATCGAGTAGGAGTCAGCCTACTCGATATGCTTTGTCAAAAGCAGATACCGATTTCCTGTACAATAAATGAAGACCGTCTTTGGAAAACTCGTTTGTATAAAGGCGGCTGCTTTTGGCGATCAAACAGAGTATTTCAAGTGACAAATACATGTTAAGGACAGATCCAAAGAGATCAGTAGTGATACAGAGTAGTTTTTTGCGAGTGGGATGTCATATTCAGATGTCATATTCAGATGTCATAATTCTTTATTTTTTAGTGGAATTGCCTCATGTTTTTACTATAATAATGTATAGGGGTCTTATGCCGTAAAGGGTGACCTCCTCGGACCTGTCGGGGGGCGCCCCGCAGCGTGCCCACAGAGCCTGTGCCAAACAAAAGCCTGATCCGTAGCGCCTATGTGTGCAACGAGGGGATGGACGAGAAAGCCTAAATCCGTAACGCTACGTGTGAAACGAGGGGATGGACGAGAAAGCCTAAATCCGTAACGCTACGTGTGAAACGAGGGCATGGGTAAAAGACCGCTGTCCCTACGGGGACAAGAGTTTGAGGCTGTTTTTTGAAAAAAATATAAACAAATAAAAAATATATATTGCATTAATATGTATTTGTGTGATATTATTCTGTATCGACAGGGAAAGAGGCAGCATGAGCAAGAACAAGATTCGGGTTATTGTCATTCTGGGAGAGATTCTGGTCATCGGCATCCTGGCGCTCGTTATACTTCTGCCGGGCTCTTCGGGTTCGTCCGGGGAGACGGACATCAAGGGTCAGGTCAAGGCAGCGGTGAGAGCCGGGGACGCTGAGTATCTGGCTGATGAGGATGCCGGAGTTGCCTCTGTCGAAGAAGAACTGGCTGAGCTCGAGAGACTTGAAGCCGAGCGCCTAAAGCGCGAGGAAGAAGAGCGGCTCGAGGCTGAGCGCCTGAGACTCGAGGAAGAGGAAAAGGCGAAGGCCGCAGCCCTGAGCCTTGGTGCCGAGGAAGAGGCTGCCCTCAAAGCAGCTATGTATGACTATGACGCCGCGATCGAACTCTTGCAGAGTATCCCCGACTACGAGACCCGCGAGGACCTTAAGGCAACCGTCACCGAATACGGAGCGGCCCGCGACAAGCTGGTCAAGTGGGAGGACAACACCCAGATCAGCCACCTTTTTGTGCATTCACTGATAGTCGATACGGCGAGAGCCTTCAGAAAAGGAAGCTCACAGCCTGTCGGCTACAACAGATACATGACGACGGTCGGCGAGTTTAAGCTTATGTTGCAGTCGCTCTACGACAAGGGTTACGTGCTCGTGAGCATGCATGATATCGCCGAGCGTTACGTCGGAGAGGACGGAGTCGAGAAGCTCCGCAAGAAGCCGATCTACCTCCCCGAGGGAAAGACGCCCTTCGTCCTTTCACAGGATGATGTGAACTACTACGCATATATGGACAACGACGGGTTCGCCGACAGGCTGGTCATCGGCGAGGACGGCATACCGACCTGCAAGTATATCGATACGGACGGTACCGTCTCATACGGCGAGTACGATGTGCTTCCGATCGTTGACAATTTCCTTAAAGAGCATCCCGACTTCTCATACAGGGGAGCAAAGGGGATCCTCGCAGTCACGGGCTACGAGGGAGCGCTCGGTTATGATACGGGATGGCATATGTACGATCTTGACAATCCCGAAGAGGCAGCGAAGCTGAAGGCTGAGCAGGAAGCTGCCAAAGCGGTTGCGGACGCCATAAAGGCCGACGGCTGGGAATTTGCAAGCCACAGCTACACGCACACCGACATGAAGACGAATTCCTTTGAAAAGGTTGTATACGACACCGACAAGTGGGAACGTGAGGTCGAGCCGATCCTCGGCGAAACGGACCTCTACATCTACCCCTTCGGAAGTGACATCTGTGACTGGAAAGGTTACAAAGGTGACAAGTACGAGTATCTCAAGAAAGCAGGCTTCTGGTATTTCTGCAATGTGGATGCTTCGAGGTACTGGATCCAGATCACGGACAACTACATGCGCATGGGCCGTATCAATGCCGACGGCGAGAGGATGATGAAGACTCCGAAGAAGCTCGATTACTTCTTCAATTCGGCAGAGGTGCTCGACAAGTCCAGGCCTGCACTAAACTGACAGGTCGAAACGAGACTGAGCGCATGAGACTGATCACAAAACCTTGTAAAAAGGAGTCCTTTAGCAAATGGCTTTTACACATTTACATGTCCATACAGAATACAGCCTGCTTGACGGCTCCTCGAAGATCGGGGAGATCGTTCGTCATGCCAAAGAGCTCGGACAGGAATCGCTTGCCATCACCGATCACGGTGTTATGTACGGCGTGATCGATTTCTACAAAAAGTGTCTCGAGGTCGGTATCAAGCCGGTGATCGGATGCGAGATCTATGTCGCGCCGGGATCACGCTTTGAGAAAGAGGGCAGTACGGGTGACGACCGCTACAGGCACCTCGTGCTCCTCGCGAAGGATGACCTCGGGTATCACAACCTGATGAAGATCGTCTCGAGAGGATTCACCGAAGGCTTTTATTATAAGCCGCGAGTCGACATGGAGGTCCTCAAAGAGTTCCACGAGGGTGTGATCGCGCTTTCGGCGTGCCTCGCAGGTGAGATACCTTATTACCTGCGAAGAGGTCTCTATGACGAAGCCAAGGAGGCGGCTCTCCGGATGCTCGACATATTCGGGGAAGGCAACTTTTACCTCGAGCTTCAGGACCACGGCATACCCGAGCAGGCGCTCGTAAACGAGCAGCTCGTCAGGATGTCCCGCGAAACCGGGATCCCGCTCGTCGCCACGAACGACGTGCATTACACATATGCGGAGGACGCGGGACCGCACGATGTGCTGCTCTGCATCCAGACCCAGCGCAAGGTCAGTGATACCGACAGGATGCGCTACGAGGGAGGCCAGTTCTACCTCAAGTCGGAGGACGAGATGAGATCGCTCTTCCCCTACGCACCCGAGGCTATAGACAACACGGCACTGATCGCGGAGAAGTGTAACGTCACATTTACATTTAACGAGTACAAACTCCCGCACTTCGATGTACCGGAGGGGTTCACTCCTTTCTCGTATCTTGAAAGCCTCTGCAAGAAGGGCCTCAAGGAGAGGTACGGTGGAGTTTCGCCCGAGGAGTACAAATCTCTCGAGGAGAGGCTCGACTTCGAGCTTTCCACCATCAAAGGGATGGGATTTGTCGATTACTTCCTGATAGTTTGGGATTTCATACATTTTGCCCGTGAAAATGATATCGCGGTCGGACCCGGACGAGGCAGCGCGGCGGGAAGCGTCGTGGCATACACGCTTGGGATCACGAACATCGATCCCATAAGGTTTTCACTCTTCTTCGAGCGTTTCCTTAATCCCGAGAGAGTGACGATGCCCGATATAGACATTGATTTCTGCTACGTGCGCAGGCCGGAGGTCATCGACTACGTTACACGCAAGTACGGACGGGAGAGGGTCGTGCAGATCGCGACGTTCGGTACACTCGCCGCACGAGGCGTGATCAGGGATGTCGGACGGGCGATGGACATGACATACGCGCAGACCGACAGGATCGCCAAGATGATCCCGATGGAGCTCAACATGACGCTCGACAAGGCTCTCGAGGTCAATCCGCAGCTGCGGGAAGCCTACAAGAGCGAGCAGGATGTTCGAACACTCATCGACACCTCAAAGAGACTCGAAGGACTCCCGCGCCACACTTCGACACATGCGGCCGGAGTCGTGATCGCACCCGCACCCGCGGACGAATTTGTTCCGCTCTCAAGGTCGGGCGATGGAACGATCACCACACAATACACGATGACGACTCTTGAGGAGCTCGGGCTTCTCAAGATGGACTTCCTGGGACTGAGGACGCTGACCGTTATCCAGGATACGGTCAAGGCTGTGAATGCGGCGTACCCGGACAGGAACCTTGATATAAATAAGATCGACCTTGCCGATCCGAACATCTACGAGTTGATCTCGCAGGGCAGGACGGAAGGCGTCTTCCAGCTCGAGAGCAGGGGCATGACTTCGTTCATGAAGGAACTTTCACCGTCATGTATCGAAGACATCATAGCCGGGATCGCGCTCTACCGCCCGGGACCGATGGACTTCATCCCGAAGTACCTCGCGGGTAAGAGAAACCCCGACGAAGTCGTTTACGACTGCGAGGAGCTACGGCCGATCCTTTCGCCGACATACGGTTGTATCGTTTATCAGGAGCAGGTTATGCAGATCGTGCGTAATCTCGCGGGCTACAGCTTCGGCAGATCCGACCTGGTGCGAAGGGCCATGTCGAAGAAGAAGCAGTCGGTCATGGACAAAGAGCGGGCCAACTTCGTGCACGGCAACGAAGCCGAAGGGGTCCCCGGATGTGAGGCGAACGGCATCCCCGAGGATGTCGCGAACAGGATCTTCGACGAGATGATCGATTTCGCGAAGTACGCCTTCAACAAAGCGCACGCCGCAGCCTACGCGGTTGTCGCGATGCAGACCGCATTCCTAAAGTGTTACTACCCCGTGGAGTTCATGGCTTCACTGCTCACGTCGGTCACAGAAAATTCCGACAAGGTCGCGAGCTACGTCTTTATCTGCAGAAAGATGGGGATAAAGCTTTTGCCTCCCGACGTCAATGAAGGCGGAAACTGTTTTACCGCATGTGGCAAGGACATCCGCTACTCGCTCTCGGCGATCAAAGGTCTCGGGGCAGCGGTTGTGGATGTGATAGTTGCCGACAGGGAATCGGGCGGACCCTACAAGACTCTCAGGGATTTCATGGAGAGGCTCTCATCGAAGGAGAGCAACAAGCGTGTCATCGAAAGCCTCATAAAGGCCGGAGCGCTTGATTGTCTGCCGGGCTCGCGCAGACAAAAGATGGTTGTTTACTCCGGCATCCTCGAAGGAGTTGCCCTCGAACGAAAGAAGACAGTCACCGGTCAGATCAGTATGTTCGATCTGGGTGACGAGGGCGTTTCGAGAGAGGAAGCCGAAGAATTCCCGGACATCCCCGAGTACGAATTTTCGGAGATGCTCGAATACGAGAAAGAGGTCCTGGGTATCTACGTCAGCGGTCATCCGCTCAATGCCTATAAGGACATCCTCGACAAGAACGTCACCGCGACAAGCCTTGATTTCATCGTAGATGAGGAGACGGGCGAGACGCAGCTGACCGACCGGCAGAAAGCCGTGATCGGCGGTATCATCGTCGCAAGGAGCGTCAAGACCACCAGGTCGGGCTCGCTCATGGCGTTCCTCACGGTCGAAGACCTGTACGGAAACATCGAGGTGCTCGTCTTCCCGAAGGATTTCGAGAAGCACGGCGACAAGCTCCTCGAGGACACGAAGGTCCTCATTAAAGGTACCGTGAGTGTCGACGAGGAAAGAGGCGCAACGCTGCTGCTCTCGGACTGCGCGGACCTTTCGTCCTACCCGCGGACGCTGTGGATCAAGCTCAAAGATGAGGAAACATTCGCGGCAGAGAAGGACTTTATCAGCACGGAGCTCGCGGACAGGCTCGGCCCCGACAGGTGCATGATATACATTGAAAGCACCAAGCGCAAAGTGATGTTCGACGACGACGGCACGATGGCCACGCCGCAGCTGCTCGAAAAGCTGAAGGGCAGGCTCGGAGACGAAAACGTGACTGTTTCGGTCGGAACTTATTGGAAAGATCGGACGTAATAGGGTTATAATCTTACATATAGTTTTGTTACATGAGTAATGGAATTAAAGGAGGATTTATGGCAGCAAAGAAAACCGCTAAGGAAACAAAGGATACTGAAGTTAAAGAAGTTAAGACCACAAGAACCATAAAGAAAAAGAACGATGACGCATATGTGAACACCCCCATGGGAGAAGGCAAGCCGGTTAAAAAGATCGGCGTCCTCACAAGCGGCGGTGACGCGCCGGGCATGAACGCTGCGGTACGTGCGGTCGTCAGAACAGCGATAAACTACGGAATGGAGGTTGTCGGCATCAAGCGCGGTTTCTCGGGACTTATCGAGAACGACTACGTGCCGCTCACAGGCAGAAGCGTTGCCGACACGATATCCAAGGGAGGCACATTCCTCTATACGGCCAGATGCCCCGAAATGATCACGCGCGAGGGTCAGGAGCTTGCGGCAAAGAACTGCAAGGAGCAGGGTATCGACGCACTCGTTGTTATCGGCGGTGACGGTTCCTTCAGAGGATGTTTGTCGCTCGCGGAACTCGGTATAAACGTTATCGGTATCCCCGGAACGATCGATCTTGACATCGCCTGCACGGAGTATACGATCGGCTTTGATACGGCCGTCAACACGGCCATGGATGCGATCGACAAGATCAGGGACACCTCGACCTCACGCGAGAGGTGCTCGATAATCGAGGTTATGGGCCGCCACGCAGGCTTTATCGCACTCTGGTGCGGTCTCGCAAACGGCGCAGAGGCGGTGCTCACGACAGAGCTATACAACTACGAAGAGAAGAAGCTGATCGACGATATCGAGCTTAAGCGCAAGAACGGCAGACAGCATTATATCATCATAAACGCCGAAGGCATCGGAGATTCAGAGGGCATGGCAAGGCGTATCGAGTATGCGACCGGTATGTCCACATCCGCTACGATCCTCGGTTACCTGCAGCGCGGCGGCAGCCCCACATGTAAGGACAGAGTCTACGCTTCGGCCATGGGCGCGAAGGCTGTCGACATCCTCTACAAGGGCGGCAGCAACAGAGTTGTTGCATATAAGAACGGCGGCTTCTGTGATTTCGACATGAAGGAAGCCCTCGCGATGAAGAAGAACCTCGATCCTTTCCTTGTCGACATGCTCGGCAAGCTTACAAGAAAGGGCGAAGGCAAGGGGCTCCTTAGCGAAGGCATGCTTCCCTCGGATGCATCGACCGGCAACTGCAAGTCGATAGGCGTTCTCACGAGCGGCGACGATGCACCCGGTATGAACGCAGCCATCCGTGCCGTTGTCAGATCGGCCATCGGCTACAATATGAGAGTCTTCGGCTTCCGCAGGGGATTTGCGGGACTCATCGAGAAGGATTATCTCGAGATGACCAACAAGACCATGTCGGAGACTGTACAGCTTGGCGGAACGCAGCTTCTTGCGTCCGACTGTCCTGAGTTCCTCACTGAGGAAGGACAGCAGAAAGCTGTTGAAACCCTTAAGGAGCTCGGGATTGACGCGCTCATCGTTCTCGGAGGAAACGGAACGATGCGAGGCGGTCTCGACCTCATCAAGAAGGGCATCAATGTTATTGGTATCCCCGCGACCATCGATTGTGAGGTTGCGTGTACCGAATATACGATCGGCTTTGACACCGCTGTCAACACGGCGATGCAGGCCATCGACAAGATCAGGGATACATCCCAGTCTCACGAGCGTTGCAGCGTTATCGAAGTAGCGGGCAAGCGCTCGGGGTTCAACGCACTTTGGTGCGGTATCGCAAACGGAGCGGAAGAGATTCTGATTCCCGAGTTCTACGACAGGAATGAGCAACGTATCATAAGCGAGATCATCAGCAAAAAGAAGCTTGGCAAGAGGCTTCATCTGATCGTTAATGCTCACAGTGTCGGAAGATCCGGGTCTCTTGCCAAGAATATCGAATTCGCGACGGGACTTGAGACACGTGCAAATATTCTCGGACTTGTGGAGAGCGGCGGACGTCCTACCTGTATGGACAGGGTATTCGCCTGCGCTATGGGTGGAAAGGCAGTCGAGGCGCTCAATAAGGGGAGCCGTAACAGGATCGTTGCATTCTGTAACGGGGAGTTCGTCGATTTCGATTTCGAAAAGGCAATGCGTATGGAAAAAACGCCCGACACCTACCTTTACACCATGTCAAAGAAGCTTTCGAGATAAACGTGAGTCCGAGCGGCACGGAAGTCTTATTTGCGTGCAGAGATTTTTCTCAATTAAAGAAGAACCATGCTTACTTTAGCATGGGATCTTGACAAAAATGAGTGTAAGGACAGGAGAGTTCAGAATCATGCTTTTAGACTACTTTAATTTTCCAAAGCTTTGGAGCAGTATTACCGATAGTGAGAACATCAAGACCATCATCATCTTTGTGGGTGTGATAGTCGCACTTTTCCTCATTGCCATTCAGGCGGAGAGGATCATCAACAAGGCAAAGGGTGAAACGGTTAAGAAGGAATTCAAGACACAGCGCATGACGATCGTCGCAATGCTTTCGGCGCTCGCAGTCATACTCAATGTGCTGAGCTTTTCGCTTCCCTTCTTCGTACCTTCGTTTTACAAGTTTGATTTCAGTGATTTCCCTGCGATCATCGGTGCTTTCGCACTCGGACCGGTTGCGGGAGTTGTGATACAGACCGTAAAGACACTGCTTAATATCGTCATCAACGGAACGATCACCGGCTTTATCGGAGAATTTGCTCTGTTTATGATCGGAAGTACATTTGTAATTCCCGCTTCGATAGTGTATTATTTTAAGCGTACCAAAAAAAGTGCTTATATCGGTTTGTGGATCTCGGTAGCTATCGTAGTGATCGTAGGCTGTCTGATGAACGAGTTTGTTCTGCTTCCCGCCTACACCGCAATGATGCCCATGGATGCGATCATCGGGATGGGAACTAAGATCAATCCCGCCATTACAGGCATGGGAACATTCATCCTTTTTGCGACTGCGCCTTTCAACCTTGTGAAGTACGCTGTTGTCACGGTGATCACGATGTTTACCTACAAGCCTATCAGCAGACTGATAACGAGCGTAAGAAACAAGCAAGGATGATTTACCAATGAACGAACAGGAAGAGACAAAGAAATCATTTTCGATCAGTGAGCTCGCTCACATGAACACACTTTCCGGCGAGGAAGCCGAGGAAGCCGCTGAGCAGGCAGAAAGCATCGAAGAGTCGGGTGAAGACACAGCAGTAAGCTACGAAGCAGTGCCCGAAGAAGAAAAGAAACCCGTTGAACTTGAGCATTACGGTCAGACCTTCACGGCCGATGTCAAGCCCACAGCACGTGACACCTACGGTTTCATGTTTTACCACACCTACATGAACCTCATGGGACTCTTCGCAGTACTTGTCGGTATTGCGGCGATCGTGATGGTGGTTATTAGCGTTATGGACAAAGAGATCTTCCAGATCGTGCTTTTCTCCATAGCTGCGCTTATCTTCATCGTCAACAGCCCCATCAGCCTGTACCTTCGTGCAAAGAAGTACGCAGAGAGCTGCAAGCTTCCCGAGAACCGCACGGTCTACAGGTTCAGTGATGCCGGATTCGATGTCAGAAGAGGCGTGATGGACGACTCCGAAGAAGCTTCGGGAGAGAAGATCTACAAGTCTTTCGCTTACAAGAACATCACCAAGTGTCATGAGGGACGCACGGGATTCTACATCTACCTCGCCAAGAACACGGCTTTCCTTATCACAAAGGCCGATATCGAGGGAGGGTCTCTTGCCGAGTTCAGAAGTCTCCTCGCACAGCGCGTTACGGGAAAGCTTTCTCTCAAATATGACAAGGAGCAGGGAACCTGACGGTTCGTACAAAGAGGCCTGAGCGCAGGCCGTACGAAGGAACCTTACCGTATGGTCATATGAAGGAGCAAAGGAAAAAGTGACAAAGGAATTTTACAGCGCGAGCAGCGCTGACACGTTTAATATCGGTGCCGGGTTTGGCGAGTCTGCCACCCCCAGCACCGTATTGTGCCTTGACGGGGACCTCGGTGCCGGCAAGACAGTATTTACAAAGGGGTTCGCGAAGGGGCTCGGTTCACAGGCGCTCGTCACGAGCCCTACTTACACGCTTATGCACATCTACGACGACGGCAGGCTCCCGATCTACCATTTCGATGTCTACAGGATCGATGACGAGGACGAGATGGCAGAGATCGGATTTGAGGAGTACCTTCGCGGTGACGGGGTCACGATCATCGAGTGGGCGACCCTCATCCCCGGGCTCATCCCGAAGGACGCGATCAGGGTCACGATAAACCGCGACCCCCGCGGTGACGCAGATGGCAGGGTGATCACAGTAGAAATGTGAGTGGTCGCTTGTGGTGGTCCCTTGGGGACGGGGGT
>JAEEQC010000062.1 GCA_016285135.1 Lachnospiraceae bacterium | reverse complement strand
TCCAAACATATCAAGGTCGAACCTGGTCAAGTCGAAATCAAACTCATTACGCTTAGAAAAGGGACTCCTGCGGTAATAAGCCTGTACGTAGGATACGCCCACAATCCATTTCCAAGAAGCTGACTTCTTGTAATTGAATTTGCCTTCCTGTCCATCCATGAAGATTTCTGCAAAGGTCTCTGCATACTCAGGATGTTCTTTTGCTACCGCGAGAAAAACTTTCTTCAGCCACTTTACCGACTCTTTCTTAGTAGGGTAGATGGCGTCGTGAAGCTTCTCGAGGTCGTCTAAGAGAGTGATATCCTTTCTGAGAGCCTCAATCTCTAAATAATCATAGTAAATCCATTGAGCTATTTCGCCGTAGGAGATACTCTTGCTGGGGTTGAAATTCTCAACCTCGTAATCTGAATCTTTTTTGAGCCAACCGAATCCATCGTGGATGACTTTCAGGATACTCTTTACGTGGTCCTTCGACCCAGTGTAATCAGCCTTAGCCCCTGTAGGAGCTGCAGTGATGACTGTTGCTGCTATCAAGATGATAGTCAGTAAAACCTTGATTGTATTTTTCATACGCTTTCCTCCTTTTAACATTAGCCCTTAGGGCTAAGACTAGGTCAACTATTTGACCTCTACATAAGGGTACCGGGCCGGTTTCACGGAGTGTGTCCGGCCCGTCTGGGAGCGTCCTGATCTCTCAGGACATGACTCAGAAAAAAACTTCTTTGCTTGTCTTATCAATACATTCTTTCTTATTGCTTATCACCAGACAAAATATATGTCTGTCAAGTGTTAATTTGCATATGCGTGTACGTCTTGAACAATTCTTCCTCTTTTGTCTCTGCATAACCCTAAACCATTGACCTAGTCAAGGATTTTATCCTGATAGTTCAATTGAAATAATGAGTCCGATATCGCGTTATTGACTTTTCACATAGCTATAACAAATTAACATCATTGACTTCAAAACAGTTATTTCCCGTGGAGGGGCTTTGATTTACAGCGAAGGAGCCGCAACTATATGATAATCCATTTTGTTACAGATCCGCATCCGGATTCGGATCTATGTTTCCGATGATATAATAAGTCATTCACTGAACTCCACACGACAGTCGCAGATCAATCGTCAACATCGGAAACAAAACGGCGACTTCGTTTTAAATCAAAACCCCTCCACGGGAAATAACTGTTGCCATAATTCTGCCGAGATGATTATATTATATCATATAGATATTATATACTGTTACAGTTTTGGAAGTGAGGATTCAATATGGGCGACTTGTTATCAAATCGCAAAATGTTCACATTACAGTAAATAGCTTAATGATCAAATAACCAAGTCCCTCATTTACGAGCTTATACGTGCTCTTCGCGAAGAGCCGGCTTCATACAAGAAGTAGTTCTACCTCTCAAACTTCTCTATCCTGCAGGAGTGGATCTTCTCCTTCTCATCATAGTTGATTCCCACAAAGAGTAGTTGCCCGCTATAGTGCTGTAAACTGTCAAAGTACCTCTTGTTTTTGATCTGGTCAAGGGCACTTTCGGTACAGGAATTGCGCTTGAGCTCAATGATCATGGCCGGGCGGTTCGCCTTGAACGGAATGAACACTACATCAGCGAAGCCCTTGCCCGTCGTCATCTCTTTGATGACGGTGTACTCGTTGAGCGCATAGATATATGCGAGATAGATTGCGCTCTGGAGCGCGTCCTCGTTGTTATAGCTGCGATTGCTGGTCACATGGATATGTGAAACGTCGAGTGCCTTCGCAACGGCATTTTCATCGCCGCTTATTGTGTCTGTGAGAAGATTCTTAGAATCGTTGATTATCTTATTTGTCTCTTTATACTCGTTCTCTGTTTCGATGGCATTAAACCATTCCTGTCTTACCTCTTTGTTAGGGATTCGACAAGTGCTGTCCTCACGATTGTACGCAAGATAGCCAAGGTGAATCAGGTAAGTGAAGATATCGCTCTTGGTAAAAAAGGAATCCATGGTGTTCATGTATCGGGTTATGTTTACATCTGCGTTTTCTCCGGCGATCATTTTGATAACATCTTCTCTGACACCTTCAAAATTTGCACGGATCCTTTCGGCGATAGCATCGTAGGTAGAAGTCATTCCCCAATAACTCCCGAACGATCTGCTCTCAATGCAGCGAACGACAGATTCCGGATTGTATATTTCAAATTCATGCTGTTTATACCCATCGTACCAACGCCTACACTCTTCATAGTTGATGCCGTGTTCACGGCACAGCTCGATCACCTCTTGAGAGGTAAAGCCGATATACTCAGCAAGATCTCCGGCATCAAGAATAGTATACTCCCTAAAATTATTAAGCTTTGACTGAATCTTATCACGAACAACAGGAAGAATTCCTGTCAGATATGCAAGCGAAATTGCGGGTCTGAGTGTATCGCTCTTAAAGAGACCGTTAAGGAAACTCAGATACTCGTTGAACAGTTCCTGCGAAACCTTTTCACGGGCAAGAACATCGTACTCATCCATAATGATGACAAATGTCTCCCCTGTAGAGGAATATACCTTCAAAATACATTCACCCAGTGAATCATCATCCATAAACGAGATTTCCGGGAACTGTTTTCTCATTTCTTCTTTGATCTTGTCAGTTATCCTGTGGATAAGATTGTTCTTATCCATCGTGTTTTGATACTCACTGTTTATGTCGAGCTTTATGACATTAAGCTTGTTGAGTTTTTCTTCAAAGCAGGGATCCCCGGCAATCTTAAACTTTGCAAAAAGCTCGCGGGAATCACACCCCTTTGAATAATAGGCAGAAAGCATGTTTCCGGCGATCGTCTTGCCAAAACGGCGGGGACGTGAAATACATATATACTTGTTTCCGGATCTGATAATCTTATCCACAGCAGCTATCATCATGGTCTTATCAACATAAATAGCTGCATTTACGTTCTCGTTGAAATTCTCGTTTCCCGGATTAAGATATATGCCCATCTACGTCCCCCTTTTTCTTCTGTCTACCGCAGTTTTTACTTCATTTTGATCCGCTGAGTAAATGCATCAAACCACCGCAGATCATATCAGACTTTTAAGATCCTCAAACACATATCCGTGAGCGTCCGCAACGTTCTTGTTTGTGAGCTTGCCGAGGTAGCAGTTTACGCCGCTGGCGATGACCGCGCTCTTCTTGCAGGCCTCCTCGAGTCCGTCCTTCGCGATCTGAAGGCCGTACTTAAGGGTAGCGTTTGTGAGGGCGATCGTACTGGTACGAGGCACGGCACCGGGCATGTTTCCGACGCAGTAATGAACAACGCCTTCTTCGATGTAGACGGGATCATCGTGGGTTGTGACATGCGATGACTCGCCGCATCCGCCCTGATCGATGGCAACGTCCACGAACACTGCTCCGTTCTTCATCTCAGGGAGATACTTCTTCTTGAAGAGCTTCGGTGTCGAACCGCCGGGGATGAGGACCGAACCGATGACGAGGTCGGCATCCTTAACAACGCGCTCGATGTTGCTGTCTGTGGAAACAAGTGTCTGGATGTGAGCTCCGAACATGTTGTCGAGCTGCTCGAGGCGCTTAAGATTGACATCAAGGATCGTAACGTTGGCACCCATTCCGACTGCGATCTTGCATGCGTTCATGCCGACCGTACCGCCGCCGAGGATGACCACGTTGGCCTTCGGTGTTCCGGGAACGCCCGCAAGGAGGATTCCTTCACCGCCGAAACGCTTCTCAAGGTACTTGGCTCCTTCCTGGATAGAAAGGCGACCCGCGATCTGTGACATAGGCGCGAGACAGGGAAGTGAACGGTCCGTCTCTTCGATCGTCTCGTAAGCAACCGCCTTGACCTTGCCTTTGAGAAGTGCGTCCATCTGCTGCTTGTCTGCAGCGAGGTGGAGATATGTATAAAGGATAAGACCCTCATGGAAGAGCTCGTACTCCTCCTCGAGCGGCTCCTTAACTTTGACCATCATATCAACGAGGTGCCATACGTCAGCCGCGTTGTCGATGATACTCGCGCCCGCGTTCACGTACTCATTGTCCGAGAAGCCCGAGCCGACACCCGCACCCATCTCCATATAAACGTGATGACCGGCCGCAACGTAGGCCTTCACGTTGTCGGGTGTGAGCCCCACGCGGAACTCGTTGTTCTTGATCTCTTTTACGCATCCGATTTTCATGTTGTGTAAAACCCCTTTCAGTTTTTTAACGCTTATGTGACATATTCTAGCATATCCGCCCGGATATATCATCTACTTTTCCGCGTGCATCGCCTATGATGATGTATTATAATTCATAATTTATCAAGTATATTCCCTGCGAGCATGCAGGTTTCTCCGACATCATCCTTTGCTCTGTCTCCGGCACGGCCGTGAAGATTTACTGAGAGGCACGCTGTCTCAAAGCATCCCCGGGACATAAAGGGGATATCGGAGATACTTTCCTTGGCGAGGGGATCAGCTCCCTTCTCTTCGTTTCCTTGGCAAGTAACCCTCATGTTTCTCGCAAGAAGTCCTGCGGTGATGCCTGCGAGCACATCCCCCGAACCGCCTTTTGACATGCCGCTGTTGCCGGTTGTGTTCACATAGACAAGTCGTTCTTCCCCCGGATCCGCCACAACAGTCCTCGCGTCCTTAAGTACAACGACAGCACCAGTTTCACGGGCCGCGAAAAGAGCAGCTTCCGCGGGGTTGCGCTTTATCTCCCCGGTCGTAGTTTCCTCGCCGAGCCCCTTTATCACCCTGATCATCTCCCCTATGTGAGGCGTGATGACAGTGTTTCCTCTTCCGATCCGTCTGTTTATAAACTGTATTACATCCCTGACGCCGATTACTTCTCCGACGTTCTGATCATTACCAAGCAGAGGATCTGTGCCATCTTCTCTGAGATTGATACCGTCGAGGGCTCCTTCGTTGTTTAAAACCTCAGGGTTAAATATAATGTTCAGCGCGTCCGCGTCAAGCACGAGGCGCTGTCCCTCTTTAAGAGACGCGATCACACTCTTCAGAAGCGCTGCCGACTGCGGTCCCGTCCCGAGACCGGGGCCCACAAGGATTACGTCCGCCCAGGCTACAGAGCTCGCCAGTTTCTCCAAGAACTCACTCCCGTTTTCTCCTCCGGTTTCACCGCCGCTGTTTTCCGTTTCTGCACCGTTTCCGGAGTTATCAACGTCAGCGCCGTTTTTCCCTCCGGGATTAAGTCCGTGTCCGTCCGCCAGATCACCGTCACTATATGTCAGCATCATCGCTTCGGGGAGCTTGTCCATGAGAAGCGTACGGTTAACCTCGTGGGTAACGACCTTCACAAGCCCCGCTCCGACCCTGAAGCACGCGCTACTGCACAGATAAAGCGCACCGTAGATATCCTTTGAGCCGGCCACCATAAGCACCTTGCCGTTCGTGCCCTTGTTGGAGTCAGGCTTCTGCTTCGGAGCGATCCTCCTTGCGTCCGCCTCGTCAAACTCGAATGCGGAGACTCCCTCAAAGAGGCGCTTTGCCTCCGTAAGTTCCCGCGGCGTGTAAAGCCCTATCTCCCGTCGCAGGATCCTGCCGCTGTAGGTGCGGCCTTCGTTTACGAGCATTCCGAACTTGATGTATTCAAAAGTAACGGTGATATCGCACTTCACCGCACATCCCATCACGATCCCGGTATCGGCGTCTATTCCGCTGGGGATATCACAGCCCACAACCAGGGGACGTTTCAAGCAAACTGCATTTATAGCTTCAACCGCAGTTCTGTACACGCCTTCAACTTCACGCGTGAGCCCTACTCCGAAGATCCCGTCTATTATTACCTCATACTTTGAAAACTCACTTTTCAAGGCGGATATTGCATCCTGCCCTTCTCCGGTGTCCGGACTCTTTTTGACAGTGAAGTCAATATCTTCTTCACAAAGGAACTTTACTCCCAGGTTTCTCGCGATCTTTTCCTGTACAAGAAACGATTCGGTCTTCTTTGCCTCTTTATTCACTTCGTACACTGCGGTATCGAAGCCCATGCTCTTCAGGATGCGTGCTGCTGCCACGGCGTCTCCTCCGTTGTTGCCGCCGCCAACTACGCTGAGGATTCTGACCGAGGCACGGTTTTTCTCCGGCTCCTCAAGAACCGCATTTGCCAATTCGAGCGCAGCTCTCTCCATAAGGACAATACTCGGGATGCCGACATGCTCCGAAGTATAGCGATCTATCTCACGCGCCTGTTTTCCGTTTACATAATATTTCATGTAACACCTTCCCGCCAAATTCTGCTGAGTCTCGAGGTCCTCTCCCGACATTTTTCTTCCAACCGGTTATTACTATTTCACAAGGTCAGAGTTGTCGGAATTCAGTTTGGTTTTGTATCAATCTCTTCTAAAGATGTCCCTTGTGTACACCTTCCCGCTCACGTCGCTGAGGCAGCTGTCATAGCGGTTTGCGATGATCGTGACGGAGCGGTTTTTAAACTCCTCGAGGTCGTTGACCACAGTGGAGCCGTAAAATGTCGAGCCGTCCGGGAGGGTAGGCTCGTAAACGATCACATGTGCACCCTTGGCCTTGAGGCGCTCCATGACGCCGCGGATGCTGGATTCGCGGAAGTTATCGCTGCCGGCCTTCATCGTGAGCCTGAAGACCCCGATCGTCGCGCTCCCATACTCCGTTCTGAACGCCTCCGAAGCGGGATCGTACCCCGACTTTTCAAGGACTCGGTCCGCGATATGGTCCTTACGTGTGCGGTTACTCTCGACGATTGCCCTGATAAGGTCCTCCGGAACATCCTTGAAGTTCGCAAGGAGCTGCTTGGTGTCCTTGGGCAGGCAGTACCCGCCGTAGCCAAACGAAGGGTTGTTGTAGTGCGTTCCGATCCTCGGATCGAGGCAGACACCGTTTATGATCGACTCCGTGTCGAGTCCTTTAAGCTCGGCGTAGGTATCAAGTTCGTTAAAGTATGAAACACGAAGCGCGAGGTATGTATTGGCGAAAAGCTTCACCGCCTCAGCCTCGGTATATCCCATAAAAAGTGTGGGGATGTCCTGTTTCTGAGCGCCCTCCGCGAGAAGACCGGCGAAGACTCCCGCGCTCTCCTTCGAGTCCCCGTCGCATCCGACGATGATCCTGCTCGGGAAGAGATTGTCATAAAGCGCCTTCGATTCACGCAGGAACTCGGGGCTGAACAGGATGTCTGTGAGGCCGTACTTCTCCTTAAGTGAAGCCGTATACCCCACGGGAACCGTGGATTTTATAACTATTGTGGGAAGCCTGCGATGCCCTTCGGTATCACAGTCCCTGTTTTTGTACGTCCGCCCGGCATTCATTTCTCCTTTTTGACCCGCAATGCCCTTGATGCACTCGATCACATTCTCCACCGCGCTGCAGTCAAAACAATTGGTCGTTGGATCGTAGTTTGTGGGGGCTGCGACGATCACGTAGTCTGCTGCAGCATAGGCGTCAGAGCCATCCGTCGTGGCCGCGAGTTTCAGGGTGCGTGTACCGGCCTTCGCCTCGGCGAGGTACTTCTCGATGTACTCGTCGCGGATCGGCGACTCGTAGTTCTGCAACTTGGCGACCTTCGCGGGATCTATGTCGACCGCGGTCACACTGTGATTCTGCGCCAAAAGCACAGCAAGGGACAGACCCACGTAGCCTGTCCCCGCAACTGCGATCTTTATTTCCCTGTCAAGTGTGTGTTCACTCATTGTTAAACTCCTCTTACCTTCAGGACAGATCTTTGTGCAAAACCTCTGTGTGCCTTTCCTGAAAGACATTATCTATATTACCATAAACGGGCACTTGTTTCATCATGTCTTTTTCTCACTGTCTCCTGTTCTTTCATAGAATCTTCCGTTTTTGGTCCCGACGGATATGTGTTATCGTCTCCAGGCTGCAATCCTTGACAACCATATGAAAATGAGGTATCTTTACTGCGAAAGTTAGCGCTTGCTAACGAAATTGCGTATGTTATATCTGAGGTGTCTGTATGAACTGGATTGTTGATAATCTTGGAACTATAGTCATATCCGCGGTATTGATCGTGATCGTGGCCGTAGTGATACGTTATGTGATAAAGAACAAAAGCAAGGCTATATGCGGTGGCGACTGCGCTCACTGCAGGGGATGCAGCGGAACTTGTAAAATGAACCATACTTCCGGTGGAACGCCGGAGTAAAAGGCTCCGTTAGGAAATCCGAAATATAAAATTCCCGGAAAAAAGTAGGAAAAAGTAATTCCTAGAAAAAAAGTAGGAAAAAGTATTGACAGGACAGAAATGACAGTATAAAATATGTTCAGTTAGCCGGGGCTAACCCAAACCCATAATTCTTCCTTATTCGTTTTCTCCGACCACGCGGGTTTTTGATCCGCAGCTCTGGGCAATGGGTTAGCACCGTCGACTGACTGTCAAACGCTGTTCTCTTTATAGGGTAGATAAATTGATCAGCTCCTTGTGTATAAAAAGAAAAACTCGGTGATCCCGAGTTTTTCTTTTTATACACAAATTTCACCTGTACTTAATACTCTGCTTTTCTTTGAGAAAGCTGTTTTTTACCAGTCCGAATCCCAGTCACTGCCGCCCCAGTCCGAATCCCATGAATCCGAGCTGTCCCACGACCAGTCGCTGTCCCAGTCGCTGTCGTCGTCCGAGTCAAACCACGAGCTCGAACCCGAGGAAGACGAGGACGAGTCGTCATCGTACCAATAGCTGTTTTCAAAGCTGTTGCTCCCGAAGTACGAATATGTATCGTAGTTCGAATAATTGTCACTGTTGATATCCGAATAGATTGATGACGACGAGTCGGCATACTTCCAGCTGTTATAGGAGTTGTCATAGTAATACCATTCATCACCCTGACGGTAGTAATCCGTACCTCTGTAGCTGTAGTACCCGTTGGGGATACCGTCCGCGAAAATCAGCGCGATGATCGCGAGCAGTACGATGACAAACGCGATGATAAAGATCTTGCTTGTAAGGAGCGACTTTAGGCATCCGCCCGGCTTGTTCGTACCGGTCGGGTAGCTCGTACGCGGGCGCGAATTGTTCATGCGCTTCTGATCTTCAATCTGGGAACGCAGGCGCTGATAAAGCTCGTTGACTGCGTAGGCCTCGTCGGAACCCTGATAGCGGATGGCTCTCGTGCCGTCTGCCTTGTTCTTGTAGACAACACAGTCGCCACTTGAGTTCTTATAGATACCGAAAGCCTTGGGCTCGCGGACATCCTTGCCGATAAAGAACCTTGTCACTTCCTCGGGCGGAAGATTCCGCGCGATATACCAGTCCTTTAACTGCTCGATCGTCTGCGGCGAAGATCCCGCAGTCCTGTTCACACCCGAGAGCGGCGCGCCGCAATGCGGGCACGACTTCTCGGTCTCGTCTATCATGCTGTCGCAATAATCACATTTTATCTTCATATTTGTTATCTCTGCGGATAGATCACAAAGTTGGCCACTACGGGGATGCTGTTCTCCTCACAGACTGCGTACTCGTCTCTGACCACGTTGGGAAGACTGTTCTTCATGGTCACCGCAAGTACTGCGACCTGCGAGCCTCGGAGTCCCTGAAGAGCTTCGAGCGAGTTTGAAGGGGAACCTGCCTGTGCCTCAAGTCCCTTGGTCTTCTTAAGTGTCTCAAGAGTCTTGTTAAGGACCGAATCCGTGTAAGACGCATCGGAATCCGATACGATGAACACCTTGCCGGCATTTCGGTCCGAGCAGATGCTTGCGATACGGTCGCAAACGATCGCAACGGCCTCCTCTTCGGGGATCCTCTTCACTCCGTGAAACTCGATCTTCTGGCCCCAGTTATGGAAAACCTTGCCGAGGAAGATCTTCGATCTGGTCTTCTGAACAACAACTCCGATACACTTCTCTTTGGTGAGACGCTTCACATCGTCAAATGTCTTGACGCCGGGAGCGAAAAGATAAGCGATCGCAACGATGATCACCGCGAGCACACCACCCACAACAAGTCCCATAGCGGGGTAGCGGAGCTTGTGAAGCTGCTCCTTAACCTCCTGCTCTTTTTCAATGAGGTAATTGAACACCTCGCTCTCCTGCTGGTCCATGGAGTTCTTGGCGCTGGTCTCAAAGTTGTAGTACTCGGTAACGAGCTGTGAACCCTGCTCGGCCCTTCCTCTCTGATACTCTGCGATGCCGGTGTCGTAACGCTCGGTGTAAGTCGTGGTAAGCTCGGAAAGATCCACCTTAAGACCTGTGCTCTTGAGTGTCTCAAGATGCTCCCTGATGGCTGCGTCGGCCACTCCGATGAGCTGATCCGCATCCTCACGACTGTTGGCCGTAACCTTGAGGGTCAAAAGACCCGTGTACGAGTAGTCGATGCTTCCGTTCACAACGTCGCCGACCTTGTCCGTGTCGATCCTGTACGAATCCTGGTCAACGCTTCCCGAAAGCGAGATGAGCTCGTTGATGTATCTGGCATCTATGTCGCTGCCGAGCATGCCCGCCATCTTCGTATAATCATCAAGGTCCAGGGAAGAATCGATAAAGGACGAAACCACACCGGAATAGTTTGACTTTACAAGGTACTCCCTTGTAAGGATGCTCACGTTGTTCGCGTCGAGCTTCATCATAAGGCTGTTGTCGGCGTAGAACTGGTTCTCCTTGATCCTCTCCTGGTAGGTCCGGTAACGGGTGTAAAAGAGATCAACGGTTCTGAGCTGTTCCTGCGTCATGTCCTTGACCATCTCGTTGTACGTAGCGTCACCGTACTTGTTCTGGATGGAATTATACTGTCTGTACAATAAGAAACCACCGATCGCAACCATGCCCAGTATCGCCACAAGCGCGATAAACTTCCAGCGGTGCAGCATATACGCAAACATGTCCCCCAGGCTGATGGTGATCTCGTTGTCTTGCTCGTTCATTCTATATCTCCTCTTGCGTGTTTCATTTGTAGTTTTCTGTAGGTTTTTTGTCCGGTTCTTTAACGCATATATTACAGCTCTTTTCTTTCCCGGCTCAAACACGACTAACAGTTTATCATATAAGCGCGGAATTTACCACATAAACGTTAAAGGCTCACCTGACCGTTTTGGTCTTTAAAACCTCGAGCATGGTCTCGAACTTGTCAGTCGCCCCGTCGCCCCTCACAGACTCGTATGTACCCGTCATCGCCTCGTAGCTGATGAGCTCCTGATCGGTGATCCCGAGCGCGGGTGCCTCCTTGTTGTAGGTCTCCATGTATGTGCTGTATGCGCACTCATCCTTGTCGATAAAGTAGTGCGTCTGCTCGTAGGTGTCGATCGCCATGGTGAAGGTGCTGGAGCCCGATGCCTTAAAGTCGCTGCCGAAGGTGTAGAACCTGCTCGCGACGTACCCGCCGTTGCCGTAGATCGCGTCGCATACGATGTTCTGACCGGGGTAATAGGCGAAACTGCCTCTGTCACCGAGAGCCGCGCCGCTGTCGACAGTCTCGTCCTCGTTGTAGTCGTAGAAGTATATCCTTACGCTTCCGGTGTGATCGTCTCCGTCAGCAAGTATGAGCTCCGGAACCTCGTCATCATTGATGTATGCAAGTGTAAACCTGAGCGTTCCCGCGCGGAGAGGATCGCTTTCCGCCTGTTTCCTTACAACCTTCGTGTATTCCTCGAATGCCCCCTCTATCGGCGAATCGGGCTTGCCGGAGCAGGCGCAGAGCGTCAGCATGAGCGTCGCTGCGACCAGTATATAAATGATTTTGTTCCTCATCCCAGACTTCCTTTCAGACCCGGGGTCAGCCCCGGGTGAACTAATATATTATATCAAAAGCCCTATGATCTTTGCAGTGTTTCTGCAAAAATTCACAGGGCTTTTGATTCACAAGTCTCCCACACGGTGAGATAATAATATCATAACCACCCCTGATCAAGTCAATAGATATGTGGTTAAACCCCTGTATTTTCATGCATTTGCGTCGTTCAGGATTAGTCGACCCGGATCAGATCAGAGTACAGGTCTTTCCTGTACACACCGTCCGCATAAAGCTTCCGGAAGCTTTCCACAACGCTCTGCCTGTCTTCCCTGTAAGTAACGCCGAACCACTGATCATCCGTCGGCATGAGTGTGAATTGTGTGCCCGATTTGATCATGTCATCGGCGATCTTGGGAAGAAGGTACTCTTCCGTCAGAGGATCCGTCATACCTCTGTGGAACTTGGGGAATCCAGCCTTAAGCACCTCGAGGAACGAGACCGGGAAACACCAGAAATTCATGGAGACAAAGCTTCCCTCGTCGAGCCTGACGCCGTCCGCTTCCGCCCCGGAAGCGGTTTTTCGGATGTTTCTTGTTTCTTTGATCCCGGTGAGCTTTTCGCCGTCGAGGGAGCAGATC
>JAEEQC010000061.1 GCA_016285135.1 Lachnospiraceae bacterium | reverse complement strand
GCCGTTGTAGTCTGTGTATGCCTGGTAGAGCTCCATGAGCGTGAACTCAGGGTTATGGCGTGTATCCATACCTTCGTTACGGAAAACTCTGCCGATCTCGAATACTCTTTCGAAGCCGCCGACAAGAAGTCTCTTGAGGTAGAGCTCCAATGAGATACGGAGCTTCAAGTCGATATCAAGAGCGTTGAAGTGCGTTGTGAACGGTCTTGCAGCTGCACCGCCTGCGTTTGTAACGAGCAGTGGAGTCTCAACTTCCATGAAGTCTCTGTCTGCTAAGAAGTTACGAATCTCCTTGATGACCTTGGATCTCTTCTCGAATGTTTCCTTAACCTGAGGGTTAACGATGAGGTCGAGATATCTCTGACGGTAACGGATCTCGGTATCTTTCAATCCCTGATACTTGTTCGGAAGGGGATGGAGGCACTTTGCAAGGAGCTTATAGGACTTGGTGAGGATGGATACCTCGCCCTTTTCGGTCATGTAAACCTCACCCTCAACGCCTACCAGGTCGCCGATATCGAGGTTCTGCCAAGCTTTGTACTCTTCCTCGGGGAGGTTGTCGATCTTTGTGAAGATCTGGATCTTGCCCCTTCTGTCGTAAAGGTCGCAGAAAGATACCTTACCCATGCCTCGCTTGGACATGAGACGTCCTGCAACTCTTACTGTCTTGCCGGCGAATGAATCGTAGTCACCAGTGATCTCTGTTGAGTGGTTTGTGACGTCGTATGTAAGTTCTTCGTAAGGATCCTTGCCTTCTGCCTGGAGGGCCTTAAGCTTCTCCATACGGAATCTTGTTTGTTCCTGGATCTCTTCTGCGCTTAACGGTTCTGTCTGAGGTACAAATTTCTTTCCCATAGTTACTCTCTTGTTCTGTTAGTTTTCGAATTGTTTAGTACGTTTAGAATTACTTCTCGATCTTGATGATCTTGTACTTGATGATGCCGGAAGGTGTGGAAACGGAAACTGTCTTACCCTTCTTCTGGTTGGAGATTGCTCTGCCTACAGGTGAGTTCTCGGAAATTCTCTTCTTCTTGAAGTCGATCTCGGATTCACCAACGAGCTTATATGTGTACTCCTGCTTTGTAGCTGTATTCTGAAGCGTTACCTTTGAACCGAGAGAAACCTTATCTGTGGAAAGGTTGGAATCGTCAACAACTTCAACAGACTTGAGGATTGCTTCGAGCTCTTCGATACGTGTCTCGTTCTCTGCCTGTTCAGCTCTCGCTTCATCGTACTCGGAGTTCTCTGAAAGGTCGCCCTGAGCCTTAGCGTCTTCGATTCTCTTAGCGATCTCGCTTCTCTTGGATGTCTTACGCTCGGAAAGCTCGTTCTGTAATTCGTCATAACCTTCCTTGGTAATCTGCTTCTTGATGATTTCGTCAGCCATTTTTGTCTGTCTCCTCGTAATGTATAGATTTATATCGATATTTCAATTATCTAGCTGTTCTGTCGTTTTCCTTCTGGATAACGTCGTGAGCACCGCCTTCGATGATGGAAGTAGAGGATACTACAACCAGGCGTGCCTTCTGCTGGAACTCTTCGATGGAAGAGGAACCACAGGAACACATTGTTGCCTTAACCTTTGCAAGGGAAACATCAAGACCGTCCTTGAGGTTGCCTGCATAAGGAACGTAGGAGTCAACGCCTTCCTCGAAAGCCATCTTGCCGCCCTTGCCGCCGTCGTCGTAACGCTGCCAGTTGCGTGCACGGTTGGAACCTTCGCCCCAGTACTCCTTAACGTATGTACCGCCTACAAGGAGCTTTCTCGTAGGTGATTCGTCGAATCTTGCGAAGTAACGGCCGAGCATCATGAAATCAGCGCCCATAGCGAGAGCCAGTGCCATGTGGTAATCGTGTACGATACCGCCGTCAGAGCAGAGAGGAATGTACCAGCCTGTCTCCTTGAAATATTCGTCACGGGCCTTAGCTACTGCGAGAACAGCGGAAGCCTGGCCGCAGCCGATACCCTTCTGCTCACGTGTGATGCAGATGGAACCGCCGCCGATACCGATCTTGATGAAGTCTGCGCCGCAGTCAGCGAGGAACTTGAAGCCTTCTGCGTCTACAACGTTGCCGGCACCGATGATGGCATCAGGATAGTTTTCCTTGCACCACTTGAGTGCTCTTTCCTGCCATACGGAGAAACCGTCGGATGAGTCAAGGCAGAGAACGTCAGCGCCTGCTTCGAGCAAAGCGGGGATTCTCTCCTGATAGTCTCTTGTATTGATTCCGGCACCTACGATGAGCTTCTTCTCGGAGTCGAGGAGTTCATGCGGGTTAGCCTTGTGGAATTCGTAGTCCTTACGGAAAACGAGACCAACTAATCTGCCTTCTGAATCTACGATGGGGAGCTGGTTGATCTTGTTGTCCCAGATGATGTCGTTTGCTTCCTTAAGGGATGTGCCCTCAGGTGCTGTAACGAGCTTTTCGATAGGAGTCATGAACTCTTTTACCTTGGTATCAGGGGAGAGTCTGCTTACACGGTAATCACGTGTTGTAACGAGACCTAAGAGTCTGCCTTCAGGTGAACCGTCTTCTGTAACGGCTGCCGTGCCGTGACCTGTCTGCTCGTGCAGTTCGATAACTCTCTCGAGAGTGTCCTCAGGTGAGAGGTTTGAATCAGACTCAACAATACCTGCCTTGTACTTCTTAACACGGCGGATCATCTCGCACTGTGACTCGATAGACTGTGACTGGAAGACGAATGAGAGACCGCCGCATCTTGCGAGCGCGATTGCCATGCCGTCGTCACTGACTGCCTGCATTACTGCAGATACCATAGGGATATTGATCTTAAGGCGTGACTCTTCCTGTCCCTTTCTGTACTTTGCGATAGGTGCGGACAAGTCTACCTGATCAGGTGTGTTCTTCTCTGTTGTGAGATTTGGTACCAAAAGGTACTCCGAAAATGTTCTTGATTCCTCTTCGAAAATTTTTGCCATAACGCTCCTTTATTCCTCCTTACCCTCTTCAATTTCCTGTGCGTCGGATGCGTCGATTACTTCGTCAGCTACAACTGTCTCTGCGGGAGCAGCTGCTGCTACGGGCTTAGTATCGTAGCGGGAGGGGGTTGCAGAAGCATTTGGGGGAGCTACAACGTCTGCAGGAACTGCGTCTGAGTCATCAAATCTGGCTCCGCACTTGAAGCAGAATGCGTTGGAAAGGTTGTTCTCCGTGCTGCAAACAGCACACTTCTTGAGTCCTCTCTCGCGGAGGATCTTAACATTTAAGTCTTCGATCTCGATGTAGAGGTTGGAGATAGATTCGCATCTTGCGTTGATGTCCTTGGTCATGTCTACATTGACGTCTTTGTACTGGCCATAGTAGAGATGTCCGATCTCATCGTAGTACTTGCGGATCGTATTCTTCTTCTCGTCGATCATCTTCTGGAAGTTAGAGATGTTCTTTCCCTTTGCATCCTGGAATATGGGCATATTAAGTTCCTCCTTAAAATGATTTAAAAGAAATTATACCTCAAATCGGTGAGAAAAACATTATTTATAATATTTTAGATTTTAGTGTGCAGCGGGGCCCGGTTTGGGCAGTAAATCAGGTGTGCGAAAAAAAGACGCCCCACGTATGTGAGGCGCCATTGATTCGTGACTGATTTGCAGCTGATTCCCGGAAATCAGATCTTCTGGGGCTTGATCTTCCAGATTTCGCTTGCGTATTCGCTGATCGTACGGTCGGAAGAGAACTTGCCGGAATTGCAGATGTTGACCCAGCACTTTCTTGCCCACTCGAGGTTGTCCTGGTAATCCTTGTAGAGCTGGTCTCTTGTCTTTCTGTAGTCGTCGAAATCGCCCAAAACATAGTAAGGATCGCCGGGCTGCCAGTTGGAGCCGTAGATGAGACCGTTGAAGAGGTCATTGAACATGCCTGTGCCTTCGTCATTGAAGGAACCGTCAACGAGTCTGTCGAGGCACTTCTTGAGGCCGGGGATGTTCTCGTACTGCCACTTCGGGTTGTAGTAAGCCTTTGTAGCAGCCATATCCTGTGAGCGGCAGCCGAAGATGTAGATGTTGTCGTCGCCTACGCACTCTGCGATCTCAACGTTAGCGCCGTCCAAAGTACCGAGTGTAACGGCACCGTTCATCATGAACTTCATGTTACCTGTACCTGAAGCCTCAAGACCTGCTGTGGAGATCTGCTCGGAAACGTCTGCTGCAGGGAACATCTTCTCGCCGACTGAAACGTTGTAGTTCTCAACGAATACGACCTTGAGCTTGTTCTTCATTGCAGGATCGGAGTCGATGAGCTTGGCGATCTCGTTGATGAACTTGATGATGGCCTTTGCTCTGAAGTAACCCGGAGCAGCCTTTGCAGCGAAGAGGATCGTGACAGGGGGCATGTCGAGCTTCGGATTTTCCTTGAGTCTGTCGTAGAGATTCAATGCATAGAGGGCATTGAGGAGCTGTCTCTTGTATTCGTGGAGACGCTTGATCTGTACGTCGAAGCAGGAATTCGGGTTGAGCTTGATGCCCTTTGTCTTCTCGAGGTATTCGGAGAGCTGCTTCTTGTTAGCCTTCTTGATGGCAATGAACTTCTTCATTACCTTGTCGTCGTCCTTATACTTTTCGAGCTGCTTGAGCTGGTCGAGGTCTGTAACCCACTTGTCGTTGCCCAAAAGTTCTGTGATGAGGGCAGCGAGGTCGGGATCGCAGGCGCGGAGCCATCTTCTCGGTGTAACGCCGTTTGTCTTGTTGGAGAACTTCTCAGGATAGATGTTGTACCAGTCCTTGAGTGTCTCGTTCTTGAGGATGTCTGTGTGGAGTGCGGCAACGCCGTTTACGGAGTGTGAACCGTAGATAGCCATCCAAGCCATGTGGATCTTGCCGTCACCCAAAGGAGACATGCGGTCGATGAGCTCGGAATAGAGGCCTGCTTCGTACATCTGTGCACGGAACTGGTTGTTGATGCCCTCGATGATCTCGAAAATACGGGGGAAGAGGAAACGGAAGATGGAGATATCCCACTTCTCGAGTGCCTCTGCCATGATGGTGTGGTTGGTGTAAGCGAATGTCTCCTTAACGATCTCCCATGCCTGTGTCCACTCGATGCCGTTCTCGTCAACGAGGAGTCTCATGAGCTCGGGGATAGCTATAACGGGGTGTGTATCGTTGAGCTGGATCGTGTTGTACTTTGCGAAATCGTGGAGATCATTGCCATGATACTTCTTATATCTGTAGATGATGTCCTGGAGTGAAGCAGAAACGAAGAAGTACTGCTGTCTTACACGGAGGACCTTACCATCGTAGGATGTGTCGTTCGGATAGAGAACTCTCCAGATGTCCTGGACTCTGTTTCTCTCGATAACAGCGTCGTCGAATCTCTGTGAGTTGAAGAGGTTGAAGTTGAACTCCTGTGCAGGCTCAGCCTTCCAAAGTCTCAAGAGGTTTACGTTCTTTGTGCCGTAACCTGTGATAGGGAGGTCGCAGGGGATAGCCCAGACGTCGATATCTGAGTAGTGAACCTTGACCTTTCTGTCGTATCTGGGGAGGATGAACGGATAACCGTGCTCCATCCATGAGTCAGGATATTCGTTCTGGAAACCGTTCTCGATAGCCTGTCTGAAGAGGCCGTAACGGTAAAGGATTCCGTAACCTGTAACGGGGAGATTGAGTGTTGCGCATGAATCAAGGAAGCATGCTGCAAGTCTTCCGAGACCGCCGTTGCCGAGTGCCGGGTCTGTCTCTTCCTCGAGGATATCGGTGATATTGAGTCCGAAAGAAGCGAGAGCGTCCTTAGCCTGATCGTAAATGCCCAGGTTTACGAGGTTGTTGAGCATTGAACGGCCTTCAAGGAACTCTGCCGAGAAGTAGTGAGCCTGACGGCCCTGGTTGTACTTGTGTCTTGTTGCCATCCAGTTCTCGGAGATGATCTCAACGATGCTCTTCGAGAGTGCTGTCCAGTAATCGCGGGGTGTTGCCTGCTCGAGGCTCATGCCTGTCTCTGCTCTGACGTGAGACTGCATCATCTGTTCGAGGGCTTTTGCTGTGATTGTTGCCATTCTTCCAGTCTTCGGCGTATTTCCTTACCCTGAAATGACGCCTACTTCCTCCAAAATAATTACGATTGATTATATCGATATATGGTTGTGTTCGCAATTTTTTGGAACAAGTTCGGATATTTAGCCAAAAACAGCTCGAAAAGCCGTAATTACTGGTGTTTTTCTGACAACGGATTTCACCGTAAACTGACATAAATGTCTGAAATTTACTTAATCTTTACAGTTATTTCATCAGGGCTTGGCCGGCATAAGGGATGTGAAGAGCTGAGTCTGCGGCTGCCTTATAAATAATTGTATTTTTCCACGCGTTATATTAAACTTCTAACAGTTATGAATGATGTACTTTATTACGGCATAGCCATTGCGGCAGGAGTGCTCGCGGGCGCGCTTATAACATATCTGTTCGGCAAGTTTCCGGACGAATGGCTCCAGGATTACGGCGTAACGCCCCAAGACCCTGATTACAGGCCGTCCAAGAGAATGAGACCTTTCCCGGAAGGCCTTATTGCATGTGCTTTCTGCGCAGGCTGCTACTGCATAACGGTATTTTTCTGCAAAGCCCAATACATTACTGCTTTCAAGCCGATGCATCTTGCAGTTATCTGGCTCGCAATCCCCGTTCTGATGTTGGTAATGATGGCAGATAAGCTCAACAGGATCATTCCTGACCAGTTCTCGATCTTTATCGCCGGATGCGGCGTTCTTTCAGTACTTGCTGATATTTTCGAAGGTTCCGTATGGTTCTCCGGTGACGCAAAGTGGTGGGTCCCCGTGCTCAACAAGGTAATTGCTTCCGTTGTCGGAGGCGGCGTTATCTGGCTTATCGGATTCCTCTCGATCACATTCCTCGGAAAAGAGGGAATGGGCATGGGCGATATGAGACTTCTTTTCGCCACGGGCCTTATTACAGGATGTTACGGACTTTTAGTCCTTATCTACGTATCTATTTTCTCAGCGCTGCTATTTGCTGTCCCGCTCCTCATCAGAAAGATGAAGAGGATCTCCAAGGAGAAGAAGAGGATAGCCGAAGCCGAAGACCCGAGGGCCGAGAAACTGAAGATACAAAGAGAAAAAGCGGCCATACACTTCGCGGAAGACCCGGATTACATGGCTTTCGGACCTTTCCTTGCACTTGGCTGCGCAGTATTCATGATCATGGAGCCTTTCTTCTTTGAGAAGATGTACCAGACCATGACCCTGTTCGGAGTGTACTTCTGATGGACGCTCTGAGGTCTTTTGGAGACCATATATTAAAAGCTTTCAAGTTTCCTAAGCCTTATAACTGGGGATATCCGGTATTTTACGGCGCTTTGGGATTCATCACGTCTTATTTCCTTTTGAAACTGCTCTTTTCAGGCACTTTCATGTTCTCGTCGACATCCCTTATCGGCTGCGCGATCATCGTCATCTTTCTGGTGATGTTTGCGTTCGTTGCGCCTTCAGTCATCATTGCGGAGAAGTGCGGACTTTACATCACAGGCAGATATACCGGCATCGGTGCGCTCATACTTTCTTTTCTTTCAGGCGCGCCTTTGTATCTCATCAAGGCTTCTTTCCACAATCTTTCTTTGGCTTTGTGGCTCAGGTACGGCGGTTCGGTAGTATTTCCGGCTGTCTTCTACTCTGTCGGTGAAGTATCAGGACCTTTGCTCCTTTTGGAAGTGCTTATAGATACCGTTATTCCGGCGTTTGGGTTTTCGCTGTTTTTCCTCGGTGCGATCTGGCAGGGGTTCCCTGAAAAGAACAAGCGCCTCGCTTTCATAATCGTTCCGGTCTTGATCGCCCTATTCTCATTTGATTTCATGAACCTGCCCGCTATCCTTGTTATCGGCTGGTGGCTCTGCGTCGTCAGAAACCACACAGAGAACATCTACGGACCGATCCTCGCCCTTATCGGCTCACGCCTTACGGGCATCCTGGTAGGCAGCATCGTTAATGAATTGGACCTCACCACGATCAGAGTCTACAGTGACATTCCGACCACGATCTATTTCGCGTCTATTCCGGCACTCATCGTAGCCCTGATCCTTCTCGGATTCTTCAGAAAAACACTTGGAGAATTCCATTTCGCATACAGCGCCGACATCTACGGCGACAACAGACAGCCTGACGTCAAAGACGGCGGAAAAGCAGGCGGTCTCTTAAAAGGAATCAACGTTACTCTGGTCCTTGGCCTCATTATCCTGATAATTCTCTGGATGGTACTGCTTAAGGGCGTCAGGATCTGATATTGCCGCGCCAGATGGGGATCTTACCGCGGTCAGTGTGAACGGAAGGAAAACAAAATGGATAAGAAAGACAAAAAACTTACAGACCTTGAGAGATACCAGCGTGACCGGACATCGGTCATGGCGATGCTCAAGTTCATACTCACGGTAGTTATAGTCATCGCATTCTGCTACGCAGGCAAGATCGTTGCTGTTATTCTCGTGCCGTTCCTTATCGGCTTCCTGCTCTCGAAAACATCCATGCTCATTGCCAAGCCTTTGTCCAAGCTTTTCGATAAGGATGCCTCGAAAATAAAACCCGGCCGCAAGAAGTCCACGCACACCAAAGTCGCACTGGTCGTCTACGTCATTCTCAACATCTTTGTCGTTATCTTCATAATCCTTGTATGCATCGGCCTTGTATATCAGGCGAACAGCATGCTCGTCGCCATAGCCAATGCAGCGAAAACATTTAAGCCGGCTGAACTCATCAACGTCCAGCTTCTCGAGCGTTACAGCGTTGAGAACGGCGGCTTCCTCACGACCGACATGATCGACTCCCTCAAGGAAAACGTCGCCAACATGGGCCAGACAGTCGTAAAGAGCATTCCCCAGGTAGTAAGCTCAGCACTCTCTTCCGTCTGGAAGATGGTAGGCAATCTCCCTTATGCCGTATTCTTCGTAATCAGCATCATCTTGAGCGGTTTCTACTTCATTAACGACGGTCCTGCCGTAATGAAGTTCTTCGTTAAGAACACTCCCAGCCGCAAATTCCGCAACAGGGTAATGACTCTTCTTAACGAGCTCGCACTCCTCGTCTTCCGTGTGCTTGGCGGTTACTTCGCACTCTTCATCATCACGGCGGCTGAGTCTTTTATCGTATTCTTCGCAGCAGGCCTTCGCGAATATGCGATCGTCCTTGCCATTGTAACGGCCCTGATCGACTTCCTGCCCGTGCTCGGCATCAGTGTCACCATGCTCCCGATGTTCATTTATCTCATCGCCCAGGGTGACTATGTCGCAGCAGCAGTAATCGCAATCGGCTATATCATCATGACGATCATCCGCCGCTTCATCGAACCGCCGATCCTCGGCAAATCCATGCATCTGCACCCCCTCATCACACTGCTCTCAATGGCAGCGGGCGTATACATCTGGGGCGCTCCCGGATTCCTTTTGGGCCCCGTTCTTGCGATCATCATCATCCAGGCACTCAAGGTCTTTGAGATCGACCAGAAAGCCGGCACATACTTCTCCGGCGTACTTGACAGTCTCATAAGCGACAAAGATGAGAAGGGCAAGAAGGCCAAGCCCGCGGATTCAGAAGAAGACAGTAATGATGACAGCGGCGAAGACGCTAAGGAATCTTCCAAAAAGGGCGCTGAAGCTGAGTCGTGATCCGTTAATTAGTTACGAATAAGATTTATAAGGGCAGGTTCTTAAAGAATACTGCCCTTTTTAGTGTTCTTCAGAACTTTTGAGCGATTGATCTATCGAAACAGTATTGCCTTAATAACTGCTATCCCGAACGTCTAATTTCTTGTAGGTTCATTGTCGGTTTTTCAGAGGTAATTCAGAGCTATTTCTCCGAAATCTAACAAGGTTTAGCTGTTCTCATACAAACTTTACGGGTTGTTGTTTGAAATAATCTCTGAAATCCTTGTAGGTTTTTGTTGGATCTTGTCGGTACAAATCGATATACAAAGACTCTGGAAGTTTCGATGAGTTGACCCCACAGAAAATCTCATGAACTAATTTTAGTCTGGATTCCAGATATAAGCGCAAATAAAAACCTCGCCCAAAGACTACCACTCTAGGGCGAGGTGTTTTCACCAAACTCGGATGGCAACCGTCTTGGCAGACTGTGCTTCCTTGCAATTATTCTAACATCGGCCCATTTTTACGTCAACGAATTACTGTTCCGATAAACGGCCATTTTAATAGATAAAACAAAAAAGGCTGCCACATAAAGTGACAGCCTCCTGCAATCAGCATTATGTCAGCCTTACAGCACTACGTTCTTATCCTTGAGGTCGAGTGAAGCGAACGGGCCGGGGATGATTGCTGAGCGCTTGTTTCCGAAGTAGTCGGTATCGAAGATGATGTCGTTTCCGTCGGCATCTTCGAAGCGCTGGTTCGGTTCGAATACTCTGCCCAATGTATCTGTCTCAACGAGCGAAGAGGTGAACGATCCCATAGCGTCAGCGAGGTTCGTATCAAGATATACGTCATCGCCTTCTTCACGGATGTTAACGTAAACGTCAGTCTTGTCATCGAATAAGAAGTTTTCTTCCTTGCAGAAGTGGAGAGCGCCGCCTAAGTAAGCGTTGCCTTCGATCCAGACAGGGAGCTTGTCGAAGTGAGCCGATGCGATCTTCATCATGTCGGGCGTCTCGCTCTCGAGATCGAATCTCTTGATCCAGTCTTCGTAGATCGGATAGTGATCCCAGACATGTGTGCCGACAACTCTTTCTTCCTCTTCGATATTGCCGCTCGGGAAACGTGATACGAGAGTAGCCTTTGTTTGTCTCTGGAAGAAGATGTTGTTATAGAATCTGTCGTCGCCGTGAAGGATGGTCATGAAGCCCATGACTTCCGTTCTGTGCGGGAAGTGATAAGGTGTGTAACGCCAGTCTGTGCCTGCGCCTACGGATGTGAATGCGCCGCAGATCAAGTTGTGGACCATAGCGACACCTTGTGTGGCGATACGGAGTGAGACATCGGAGAGCAGGATGTTGTTGTCGATGAGAGTAGGACCGTGTCCGACCTCAACGAAGATATCCTCGCTGCCCATTGCGCCGTCCAGAGGTGTAGCGAATGCGGGACGCTGGTTGTCGTGCAGGAGATTCTGCGTGATCCTTGTGCCCTGTGCTTCCCAGTCTGTCCAGATACCCATTGTTGAATGGTGGATGTGATTGCGTCTCATTACTACGTCGATGGCTGCGTGGAGCTTGATGCCTGCAACTTCAGCACCGCCAAGTTCCATCATGTTGTTGATGTGATGGATGTGGTTGTCTTCGATGATGGAGAATACTGCACCCATACGGCCGATGATGCCGCCCTGCTCACAGTGGTGGATGTTGTTGCGGCGGACGATGTGGCTGCCGATGTTTTCCTTGAGCCAGCCGTGATACTGGCCGCGGCATACTGCGTCACGCTCCATCTGCGTAGGGCTCTTGAGTTTCTTGTATGTGAAGTAGTGGTTGTTCTCGGGATCGAGATATTTTCCGAGACCGATACCGGAGCACTTTGCGAAGTAGACTTCGTTGTCTTCAATGATCCAGCCCTTTGACCAGTGAGGTCCGATCATGCCTTCCTGCCATGCAGCCGGAGGTGCCCAGTTTGTAGCAGCTTTGCAGATCTTGAATCCTCTTACGGTGATGTAGTTTCTTCCTGTCTCAGCAGGGAAGAAGCACATTCTTCTTACGTTGATCTCAGCCATTTCCTCGTTCGGGTTGAGGCCGGAGAAGTTTGCGTAGATGGTAGTTGTGTCGCCGTTTACTTCTGCGTACCACTTGTAAGATGCTTCTTCGGGTACCCAGGAATGAGGCCAGGGTTTTGCTTCGATTACTTCTTCAACGGATGCTGCTTCATAAAGGCGGCGGTCGTTGATGTAAACGCAGCCGACATGCTTTTCGCGCTTTGCAAAATACCAGTCGCCGTATACGTATGTTGAATAAGGATTATATTCGGGATCGAACATTGAGTTATCAACCTTTGCAACCCAGATGTCACCCTGGTACTGTTCCCAGTTGGTGATGCGCTCTGCGCCGGTGATAGTTGCTCCGAGAGGTTCGTCGCTTACGTATGTGATGCGCGCATCTTCGGTACCGCCGTTCTTGGGCGAGACGTATTCACGGTATACGCCGGGTGCTACGTGGACTGTATCGCCGGGATTTGCAATCGCTGCTGCTTCCGAGATAGTTCCGAATGGCTTTTCTTTTGAGCCGTCGCCTGAGTTATTAAGGGCCTTGATGTCTACATAGATGTCCATGGCAGTACCTCTTTTCGCGGGAGATTTTAGATATAAGTTAAATATATCAACGCGCAAAATATATGTATATAACAATTCG
>JAEEQC010000060.1 GCA_016285135.1 Lachnospiraceae bacterium | reverse complement strand
GAAGGATCTTAAGCTTGTCATCATCGACTACTTGCAGCTCATGTCGGCGGGCCACAGGACAGAGTCCAGACAGAACGAGATTTCGGAGATCTCGCGAGAGCTCAAGAACATCGCACGTGAGATCAAGTGCCCGGTGATCGCGCTTTCGCAGCTCAGCCGTGCGCTTGAGAGCAGACCGGATAAGAGGCCCATCCTTTCCGACCTGCGTGAGTCGGGTGCGATCGAGCAGGATGCCGACGTAGTTATGTGCATTTACCGTGATGAAGTGTATGATGCAGAGAGCAAGGACAAGGGAGTTGCCGAGATAATCATTCGTAAGCAACGTAACGGCCCCATCGGAACCGTTAAACTTGCTTGTCAGCTTGAATATACAAGATTCGCCAATTTGCTCCAGCAACAACAGTAGCAAGACAGAAACCGAAAGGAGGAAGAACAGAATGATCACTAAGGATATTACAATCGGAGAGCTTTTAAGAGAGAACCCTCAGACAGCTCCTATTCTTATGGCTTCGGGTATGCATTGCCTCGGTTGCCCTTCTGCACAGGCAGAGAGCATCGGAGAGGCTGCAATGGTACACGGAATCGATGCTGATGCTCTTGTTGAGCAGATCAATCGTTTCCTTGAGACAGCCAAGTGAAAAAGCCTTGTTTTTTGAGGTGAGATGTTATATCATAACCTCGTGTGATACGGAAACGGCGAAGGTCGTGAACGTATGATCATCACTTATCAACAGATCACAGATCACTATTATCAGGAGGTTGAGAAATGGCTTATAAGATTACAGATGCTTGTGTCAGCTGTGGCGCTTGTGCAGAGGCTTGTCCCGTAGGCGCAATCTCAGAGGGCGCTGACCACTACGAGATCGATGCAGATACATGCCTTGAGTGCGGTTCTTGCCAGGCAGGATGCCCTAACGATGCTATCACAGAAGGCTGATCGATCACTTTTCAAATGAAAGAAACCCCGGAACGTTCCGAACGTCCCGGGGTTTGGTTTTTCATGTGGTCGATCAAAGTTTCGAGAGAGTCTGAAGAGCGTTGCCGCGTACAATGATCTTATAGTGCTCGTCGAAGAACGCGGTCCCTGCCGAAGAGGTCTTCTCTGTAGGTGCGTAATCCGAAATGATGTTGATGATCTTGTTGAACTCTCCGACGGTGTGCTCGGACATTCCGACGATCAGGTGGTACTTTCCGCTCGGATCCTTGTAAAGGGTGTTCTCGCCGCGGTAAAGCTTCTTGACCTTCTTGGAAAGTGAGATCACTTCGTCAAGGCTGTTGAACCTGAAGATCTTGCAAAGGTTCGGAACGGGAGTGTTCGACATGCTCCTTTCCTTAAGTACATTGCGAAGGCTCTGGTCCTTGGGCTGTGCAGCTCCGAGGAGCTTCTCTGAAAGCTGGTCACCGATAAGATCGGAGAGGTGGTTGAAGCAACTGATGATCTCGTCCGCGAATGAACGCTCGGGAGCTTCGTACTCTTCTTCGAAGTCATCGTCCTCGGGAGATCTTGTGAAGCTTGAGAATCTGGTATCAAGCTCTTCGGGGTCGGTCACCTTGGTGATGAGAAGTACGAGACACTCTGTGGAGAGCGGGATCGCCTCGATCATGAGCGGGATGTTCTCCGCATCAAAGTCGCATTCTGTGGAGGCCTGCATAAGCATGTCGCGGAAAAGCGCGTTGGCCTTATCTGACCCGTAGGCGAGCTCGCTGATCTTCAGTTGTCTGTCGACAAGATCTTTCTTGTAAAGGGTACAACGAATCTGGTTGTCACTGATCTTTTCGAATTTCATAAACAAGCCCCCTTTCGATTTGGTCTTTTGAGTGTAATCAATTATATCATTTTGTTACGGAAAATCAATCATCAATCTCAACGTGGTTTTATACGTCGAGGGGTGCCGTTTTCCACGTGCCGAAACGCTTGCCCCAAGCGGGGTTTGGGCAACCTGCACAATTCGGAGGGTCAAATTTTGTGAATAATCACAATAATGATCTCCTTGTTATATATATATCGGCTGATTTATACTTTTTCTAAAGTCGTAACCGAAAGAAAGGAGGAAAAAACATTCTTGACCGATACAAGATCTTAGCTGAGCTGAGTGCTCACAAACACAGTGTTGTGTGGCTGGCACAGCATCGTACGCTGCACACCAAAAGGGTCATCAAGGGGATCAGGCGATCGAGCCCGGCTCACGACCGGCTGGCCGCCGAAGCAACCACTCTCATGCAGCTCTCTCATCCCGGCATCCCGTCGGTGTTCGATGTGGACGGGGACACGGAGTTCACCTACATCATCGAGGAGTACATTGAGGGGGACACCCTGAAAGACTTTTATCTTAAGAACGTTGTCAGAGAAGAACAGCTTCTCGACCATCTGGAGCAGATCTGCTCCGTTCTTGAATATCTGCAGGATCGATCGATCCGGCTTATCCAACTTGATCTCAAACCGGAGAACATCATGATTTCCGACCGTGTGCGTATCATTGACCTGGGTACGGCAAGCCGTGAGGGCGAAAAGACAGACCTTCTGTCCGTGTCGGAGGGATACAGTGCTCCCGAACAGAGGGCAGGCGAAGCTCCCGGAAAAGAGAGTGATGTCTACAGTCTCGGGAAACTGATACTTTTCATGAAGGATCATTCTTCGGTCGGTAAGAAAACCGGAAAGAAGCTTGAACGGATTGCGAAGAGATGTACGGAGGAAGAGCGCAGCAGCAGGGTAGGATCGTTTGTGATCGTTTCAAAGATGTTAAAGGGAGCGACCGGCACAAAGCCGAAGAAGCACAAGACAGGAAGAGCCGGATCGTGCGCGAGGAAGATAGCAGTCATTGGACTGGCGAGAGGATGCGGAACCACGCATGTAGCAGTAAGCCTCGCAAGCACACTGGCAGAGAGGGCACCCGTTGTCTTCTTTCAAAAGAGACGGGACGATGCCCTCGGTGAGATCCTTTCCGAGGGATGTAGGGGGAGACTCTCAGGAGGCATTCACTACAGAACCCCCGGGAGTGCGACAGAAAGAGCGGAATCTGTTGCGTACGGACCGGTAGCCGGTAGATCGGGAGACGCTGACCGGTACTGGGCCGCCACCGGCAGATTGGGAGATGCTCGGATCGTCGCAGATCTCGGGGGAGAACCCGGAAGGGTCTTCAGGGAAGCTCTGGCAAGGTTTGACCTGGTAATACTTGTCGGGAGCGGAGCACCCTGGAGACGGACTGACTATGACTTCCTTGAAAGGATGGAGCGGGACGGGCTCTTCACCAAGAGCTGTCGGGTTATCATGAACATGGCCGAACGAGGCGCGGCGCAGCTCCTGCCGCAAGGGATAAAGGCTTTTCTTTTTCCGTTCGAGAACGATCCGTTTTCACCGGGTTCCGAAACCAGAAAACTGTTCGGAAAGATAGTCGGAGGATCCTAAAGGATCCCGGTGATCGAAGGGAAATATATCACAGACTCCGCGGCAGTTCCTCCTGTCCGCAACAAACAACAGCCCAAAAGGCACAAAAAGCACCTCGGGGTCGTCTTGATGGAAGAAAAGTCCCGTTTCCCCTTCGTTTGGTCAAAATACCCACAAACCCTACAAAAACCGCTGTTCTCGGCTTGCCTTGAAACGGATTAGATGGTACAATAAACGCAGCTTTTTTTGAGCTGCGTTTTCCTTTAAGAAGGATTAGACCGGCTCTTTTTACAGAAGGGGATTTACAATGAGGGATTTAGTCAGACGTGCGGGTCTTCTGGGCCTGATGCTTTTGGTTTTTGGGGTACTTACGGGATGTTCGCTTTTTGCCAAGGACGAGGGAAGCAAGGTCGTGATGCAGCTGTCGGACTACTACGATGTTCCGGACGGCAGGGCGCTCATCATCATCGATGAGACTGTTTATGATAAATATGCACTGTTTGCGGACGGCATGACATATCTCGATCTCGATACCGTTCTTGAGATGTATTCACACAGGTTCTTCCCCGTTGACTCGGAGAATACCCTTTACTTCACTACGCCCACCGCTGTCTACGACTTCACGCCCGACAGCAAACATTTCGAATGTAACGGCGAGCCGTCCGAGGCGAACGTTCCCATCGTGAAGAAGCTTGGCGGACAGTACTATATCGCCACGGCATTCCTCGAGCAGCTCGGTATCACATACAGATTTGAGGATGATCCCGCGAGACTCCTCATCACATACAGTAAGGACCAGTTCCTGTGCATGGATGCCAAAACAGACACTCCCATCCGCGCCGGCAAGGATCTTCAGGCAGACAGGATCAAGGAACTCAAAGAAGGTGACCGTCTGCGCGTGATCGACGGTGGCGGCATCCGCGAGAACGGCTTCATCAAAGTTCAGTCAGAGGACGGAGTCCGCGGCTACGCGCTCCAGGATGATCTCGGAGAGTCTTACTACGCGGATCCGGAGTTTGCTCCCTATAAAGAAGAAGAGTACACCCACATCGATCATGACGGGCAGATATATCTGGGCTGGCAGCTCATGTACACCTCCGACAACGTCGGTATCCTAAAGGAGCATCTTGCGGCGGCCCCCGAGGTAAATGTTGTTTCTCCCACATGGTTCTTCCTTGACGGGACGAATGGCGACTTTATCTCATATGCGTCGCATGAGTACGTGGACTACGCGCACGAAAAGGGCGTGAGTGTCTGGGCGACATATAAGAACGACACTATCGAGGGCCGGTTCTCCTGCACGGAGGATTCACACACCATCCTTTCTTCCACCAAGAAGAGAAGAGCCATGATCGATTCGATCATGGATACGGTTCGTGAGTACGGACTCGACGGCATAAACATTGATTACGAGATGCTCAAGCTTGACAGCGGTGTCTACTTCGTGCAGTTCCTGCGTGAGCTGTCCGTGAAGTGCCGCCTGAACAATATAGTCCTGTCGGTGGACAACTACATCCCCGAAGCCTACAACGCGTACTACGACATCAAAGAGCAGGGCAAGATCGTCGACTACGTTGTGATCATGGGTTACGACCAGCACACCGCGGGACTCGGCGAGTCGGGTTCCGTTTCATCGCTTGACTGGTTTACGAACGCCCTGACCGCCACGGTAGAGATGGCACCCCCCGAAAGAGTTGTGATGGGTGTTCCCTTCTACACACGACTATGGCGCGAGGAAAACGGCGGCAACGTTGCGGTTGAAGCAACTCTCGGCATGCGTGAGACATCGGGCACGGTTTCGGGCAAGGAGCTTACCTGGCGAGAGTCAAACGGACAGTACTACAGCGAGTGGAGCAAGAAGGGCAAGCTGTATCGTATCTGGATCGAGGACGAGGAATCGTTAAAGCGCAAGGCTGATGCCTCCAGAGCAGCCGGAGTCAAGGGGCTCGCGGCATGGAAGCTCGGCGACGAAACACCCGGCACATGGGAGCTCCTAAAGGAGTACCTCGAGAACGATCACTCCGAAGAGTGCGCGCTGCCTCCCGAGAAAGAGTCCGAGTGAGCCGGGCGCATGAACGTGCCATCCCGGACACAAGAAATGCCGGATCCGGGTACATGAACGTAATATATCCGGACGCATGAGCATGTTGGATCAGGGCGTAGGAGCGTGAGACTTCACAAAAGCGCTTCAAAGTAATATAATGACTTGAAGTTCCCCGGGAAAAGGATCCGGCCCGGACGAGATCAACGCATATGTGACAAGAGCCGGTACTGCACCCAAGAAAAGAAAAGTCGCAACAAGACCATAATAAAAGAAAGATCAGTATTCTGTATATACGGAAAGGAAGATAGACATGAAAGATTACATGCCTCGCGAGATTGAGGCCAAATGGCAAAAATTCTGGGAGGAGAACGAGACTTTTAAGACCGATATCAGGGATTTCTCGAAGCCGAAGTATTACGTGCTCGACATGTTCCCTTATCCTTCGGGCGTCGGCCTTCATGCCGGACACCCGGAAGGCTACACCGCAACCGACATCGTTTCCCGTATGAAGCGCATGCAGGGCTACAACGTCCTTCATCCCATGGGATACGATTCGTTCGGACTCCCCGCTGAGCAGTACGCCATCAGCACCGGAAACCACCCCGAAGGCTTTACCCGGAAGAACATACAGACATTCTCAAAGCAGCTCAAGGAGCTCGGCTTTGACTACGACTGGTCGAAGATGGTAGCAACCTCCGACCCCAAGTTCTATCACTGGACACAGTGGATCTTCAAGCAGCTTTATGAGGCAGGCTACGCTAAGTGCGTAGATATGCCCGTTAACTGGTGCGAGGAGCTCGGAACGGTTCTTTCTAATGATGAGGTTATCGACGGCAAGTCAGAGCGCGGCGGCTATCCCGTTGTCCGCAAGAACATGAAGCAGTGGGTCATCGACCAGCCCGCATTCGCAGAGAAGCTTCTCGAAGGTCTTGACGAGATCGACTGGCCCGAGTCCACGAAGGACATGCAGCGCCACTGGATCGGACGTTCCGAAGGTGTCGAGGTCAGCTTCGACATCGTGGGCGGCGGCAAGTTCTCGATCTTTACCACATGTATAGAGACCATCTACGGTATAACGTTTATGGTACTCGCTCCCGACGGAGACCTCGTACAGCAGCTTCTTCCCCGCGTGAAGAACAGAGCCGAGGTTGAGGCCTACATAGAAGAGACACGCAAGAAGAACGACATGGACCGTACAGAGCTCAACAAGGGCAAGACCGGTTGCAGACTCGAGGGAGTTAAGTGCATCAACCCCGTAAACGGCAAGGAAGCAGAGCTCTTCATCGGCGACTTCGTTCTTGCAAGCTACGGAACAGGTGCCGTTATGGCGGTTCCTTCGCACGATCAGAGAGACTTTGAGTATGCGGTAGCACATAATATCGAGATGATCCAGGTTATCGACGGCAATGATAAGACAGGTCATATAGACGTCAGCGGCCACGCACTCGAGAAATATGATTACCTCGGAAAGGGCTACAAGCTCATCAATTCCGCTGAGTTCACAGGCATGACGGTTGAGGAGGCAAAGGAGGCCATCACCGTCAAGCTTGAAAAGATGGGCGTTGCAAAGCGCACCGTCAACTACCACTTCCGTGAGTGGATCTTCGCACGCCAGCGTTACTGGGGCGAGCCCGTGCCGGTTGTTCACACCGAGGACGGCGGTATCCACGTGCTCGACGACGACGAGCTCCCGCTTGTGCTCCCCGAGCTTGAGGACTACAAGAGCAAGGGCGGCAAGGCACCTCTTGAAAACGCTACGGAATGGAAGAAGTACGACCACAACGGTATCAAGGGAACGAGGGAGACCTCGACCATGCCCGGTTCGGCCGGATCGAGCTGGTACTACCTTCGCTATATCGACCCCGACAACGATAAAGAATTTGCGGATTATGAGCTCCTTAAGCACTGGATGCCCGTCGATCTCTACATCGGCGGACCCGAGCATGCAGTCGGCCACCTCATGTACTCAAGGATCTGGAACAGATTCCTCTATGACAAGGGTCTGTCGCCCGTGAAGGAGCCCTTCAAGAAGCTTGTTCACCAGGGCATGATCCTCGGCGAGAACGGCATCAAGATGGGCAAGCGTTTCCCTGAGTTCGTTGTCAATCCTTCGGACGTTGTCCGTGATTACGGCGCAGACACGCTCCGCCTCTATGAAATGTTTATGGGACCGCTCGAGGTTTCCAAGCCTTGGAGCAATCAGGGCGTTGAAGGCGCGAGGAGATTCCTCAACCGTGTTTGGAACTTCTTCACTGAAACAGGCAACCTCACGACCGGCGACGACGGAGAGCTCACACAGCTTTACCACCAGACAGTCAAGAAGGTCACAAACGACTTTGAGAAGCTTGCGTTCAACACAGCCATTTCTCAGATGATGATCTTCGTGAATGCTCTTTACAAGAAGGGCACCTGCCCGCTCGAGTACGCAAAGGGCTTCATAAAGATGCTTTCATGCATCTGTCCCCACATCGGTGAGGAGATCTGGGAGATCATCGCAGCAACGGGCAAGACCATCGCTTTCGAGCCCTGGCCCAAGTACGATGAGAACCTTGCGCGCGAGGACGAAGTCGAGATCGCTATCCAGATCAACGGCAAGGTTAAATCAACCATCAAGGTCGGCCTTACCGAAGAGCAGGATTCGGTCAAGGCCCGTGTATGGGAAGATGCGAACATCAAGAGGATCACGGAGGGCAAGACCGTGGTCAAGGAGATCTACGTAAAAGGAAAGATCTACACGATCGTTATCAAATAATTTACTGATGAGACAGCCGCCGTACATAGTTACGGAGGCTGTTTCGCGCGATATACCGGGGAAACACCGATCGAGGTTACATTGATGAATGCCACGGGTAGAAGCCTCGGAATGTTTATATGCGGGATGTTTGGGAGAGTCATTCGTATAATAGGGAAACCGTGTCGCGGCACGCCGGAGTATCAGTATCTTGGTGACAGATGGCATCATCCTTATTTTTTGCAATGACACTTAATCGTTGATTATAACAGGTTTTCAGGAAAGGGTGCACTATGGAGATAGACTGGTTTGATTTGTTTTCTACACTGCTTCAGATAGCCGTCGTTGCATTTGCGGTCATAAAGATCGTTCCGCAGATGCGACGCTCGGGCAAGTCTGTCATCCTTGTTTTCCTTCTTTACGCCTTTATATGCCTGCTTTTGAGCGATATCTACTGGATCTCGCTCAGCGTGGTTCATCCGGATGAACGTCTCCCCTTCTCGATCAGTGATGTGGCGGATATCGGAGAACAGCTGATGCTCGCCTCCGCCCTCGGCGTCATATTCCGTGGGATCAAGTGCAGGAAACGCCTCGAGCTTATCCTGACGATTGTTGCATCGATCGGTCTCATCGTTCTTTGGGTAGTCTGGACGGACGAATGGATCAAGAATATCCTCGGCGGTATCTCGTACGGTTACCTTATGTTCATGGTTGTCCTCTCTGACAAGAAAACGAACGCATTTAACCGCATCGAAGCCATCATCGTATGGTGCGTGAGCTTTGTGTGTCTGGTCCTTTCATACCCGCTCAGATGGGAGCTTGCCGATGATCTGCTTATTCCGGCAATCTTCTTCTACCCCCTTATGCTCATCTTAACAGTATGGTTCTTTTATAAGAGTATTGTTGCGGTGCGGGTTCTTACGAAACACCGTGAGAACCGCATGGAAAACGCGAGAAGAGCGATCGCCGTCAGCACCTCAGCACTCATCTGGATAAGATGCAGTGCCTATGTCTCTGACGGTATCCCTTTTACTGTTTTTGATTTTGCGAACACACTCATCATTCCGTTCATACTCTTCAGCGTTCTGTACCACGAGAGAGTACGTCGTGAAGAGGCATCGAAAGGAGGTGCCGCAGTATGATCTACTCGGAGAATATCCTTGTCTGCATCGTTATCCCGCTTCTTATCGCGGCTCTTTTCAACAGGAAGGGAACAAGGCGATTCCTCCTCGCGTTCGCGATCGGGATGATCAGCTGTCTTCTCTCCGCTTATATTACCGGGTACGTTCAGTTCCTTACCGGCATTACACCCGAGGAGATGTCAGCTTTCTACTCTCCGATACTCGAAGAGATCATGAAGCTCATGCCGCTCCTGTTCTATCTGTTTGTGTGGAGTCCGAAAACATCATCGTTTTTTTCGGCTGCTCTCGGACTCGGACTCGGATTCGCAACCTTTGAAAACTGCTGCTACATCCTTTCGTACGGGGCGGAAAACATCTCCTACGTTATGATACGCGGAATGGCGGTCGGGATAATGCACCTTGTGTGCGCTCTTGCGCTTGCCTTCGGTCTGACGAGTGCCAGACAGTTCCGGGTGCTTTCGCTTCCCGCTGTCATCGGTTCGATCTCGCTTTCGATGGTATTTCACGGACTGTACAACATGCTCGTTTCAAAGCCCGGTCTGTCGAGCGTGTTCGGCTACGCACTGCCCCTGATCACCGCTGTCGCTGTCTACTTCCCGTTCCGATCGATGCTAAATCGTGAGGCGGAATCCGGGAGCAAAGAGACTAAGCCCTGAGCAGTTACGATGGATTCTGCCCGGATAGCATTGAAAAAGACCCAATAATCTGATAACATTGATTAAGTAGTAAATGCGGGGGGATATCTCACGGAGACGGGATGCTCTCCGCATTATAAGCATGATGATCAAAGGACAGTTGGAAAGACAGAATGGGAATTAACGCGGCGGGCGGGGCCGACATGAGAGATGAGGAGCTTTACGCCCGGTATCTGAAAACAAACAATACAGACGATCTCAAAGTACTTTTCCTGCGCTACAAAGAGGAGCTGATGTTCTTTGTTTACGGATTCCTCGGGAATCAGGACGATTCGGAGGACGTCATGATGGACGCCTTTGCGGTGGTGGCATCGGGAACATCGAGGTTCTCCGGGAAGAGCAGCTTTAAGACATGGCTTTTCTCGATCGGACGTAATATCGCCCTTAAGTCGCTCAGGAAGCGAAGCTACTGCAGCGTGGGGATCGAAGACGAAGAGAAAACGGTCGGGGAGGTTCCGGACTCGGAGATGCCGGAGAGCCGCTGCCTCGAGAATGAGCGCAACAGAGTGCTGTACCGGGCACTCGCAGGGATCAATCCCATCTATAAGCAGGTACTGCACCTGACGTTTTTCGAAGATATGAGCAATGACGAGGTGTCCGTCGTCATGAACAAGAGCAAGAAGCAGGTTTACAACCTGATCGCGCGAGGCAAGGTCTGCCTGCGGGACATGCTCATTGAGATGGGTTACGACGGTGTGATGTAACATAAGCGTGCCGGTAATGTACACGGCGAGATCAGAGGTGGACTGATATGAAAACTGACAACGAACAATTTGATGAGATCCTCAAACGCTCGGACGCCCTCAAGGTCCGCAAGAAGAGCATGAACGTGATCACCCTGTGCTCGATCGGCATGGCCGCTGTCGCAGCGCTTGTTGTGGTGCTGTTCGGCGTGATCGGCTTCGAGCCCGCTATGGTTGCCGAAGAGGAGAGCACATTCACCCAGTACGGCAGCATTACGCTCACCTCGCCTTATGTGGGTTATATCGTGATCGCTGTGTGCGCCTTCATACTCGGCGCTTTGGCAACCGTGCTCATCAGCTACCTTAAGAAACTCAAAAAGCTCGAAAGTCCTGAGTGATCACATAGAAAAAGGGGTTTTCAAATGGAGATCAATTATCCCGATCTGATAGAGTCGCTGATGCAGCTCGCAGTGATGATCATATGCGCACTGCTCACCGTCAGATTCTTAAAAAAGGTCAGATTCACGATCGTCATGGGTTTCTTTCTGTACGCGACGATCTGTCTGATCATCGGAAACATGTACTGGATCCTCACCACGGTCCTCAAAGTGGGCGTCAGGATCCCCTACGGGATCAACGAGGTTTCCTCGACCGGTGCGTGGCTTCTTTTTGCTTCCATGTTCAACAAGATCTTCTACAAAGAAAGACCGAAGCGTGGCTTTGAGACCGTACAGATCGCAGTTATATCCGTTGTCCTCATCGTGCTCTGGACCATCTGGAGCGGCGAGTGGATCGAGAGCGTGGCGGGCGGCGTGCCTCTCTGCTACCTCATGTACATCATAGTCCTTGCGATGAAGAAGACCGGGGCGTTTGGCACCATCGAAAAGGTCTTCATCATCGTTTCGACCTACACGGTTCTGATCCTTCAGATCATCAGTCTTTCCCTTGAATCCGAGATTGTCAAGGCAGTATTTGAATACACGACCTACGTGATCCTCTTTGCCGTGTTTGTGTTTTTGCTTGTCAAGGGCCTGCGGGGACTCTTGAGGATCCGCAGAGACCGGGACACATCCGAGGACGAGATCAAAAAGGTGCTGGTCGTCAACTTTGTGTCCCTCGTATGGATCCTGAACACAACGTATATGTGTTATGAGCCTGTTTATTTCCTGGCTGACTTCATGTACGCTGTGGCGCTTCTCATAGTTATGTTCACGTGTTTCGAGCTTGAAAAAAGGCCGGAAAGCCTCCGGACGGAACAGATCGCGAAAGGGGGTGCGTGAGGTATGGTTTATTCCGAAAACATCCTTGTCTGCATCGCTATCCCGCTGCTGATCGCTCTCATCTTCACCCAGAGGAGCACGCGCAGGTTCATCGGCTCCTTCGTCATGGGGATGCTGATCTGCCTCCTGTCCGCTTATATCAGCGGTTTCCTCAGACAGATCACGGAGACGCCCGCAGAAGATATGGCGATCTACTTTTCCCCCATCATCGAGGAGATCATGAAGATCCTGCCGCTCGTCTTCTATATCTTCGTATTTGAGGCCGACAATAGCAAGCTGATCACGGTGTGCCTCGGGCTCGGACTCGGGTTCGCCTCGTTCGAGAACAGCTGCTACCTCATGTCCTTCGGCGCGCCGGAACTCACCTTTGTCATCATCAGAGGCCTGGCAGTCGGAG
>JAEEQC010000240.1 GCA_016285135.1 Lachnospiraceae bacterium | reverse complement strand
CAGTCGGGGCTTGAACCCCGCCTGAAACGAAGATCTCCCCCCACCTTCGCTACGCTAAGAGGTGGGGGATATCTTCTGTTTTGTTATATATCATTTGAATTACCATATGTCATCCTGAGTGTTAGCGAAGGATGACATTTTTTTAACTGTATCAGCAGTCAATGAGGTGTCAGAAAATATCGCCCCATGATTGTTATTTTCAAAATTGCACAAATAATAACAGGTGATGTGCCCGAATATTCTAACTGAATATTTGAAAAAATGAGTTGATAAGAATCCGATAATATGCTACTATATTTCAGATAGTGCTATTTGTGGAAATGCGTGTTTTTTTACGGAGCCGCAAATAGTGAAATAATACGTAGATAAATGATAAAACGGAGGCACATCATGGGAAAAAGAAGTGACATCGACAAGGTACTCATCATCGGTTCCGGTCCTATTATCATAGGGCAGGCGTGTGAATTTGACTATTCGGGAACTCAGGCATGCAAGGCATTGCGTAAACTGGGTTATAAGATCGTTCTTGTAAACTCAAATCCCGCAACTATAATGACAGACCCTGATATGGCTGACGTCACTTATATTGAGCCCCTTAACGTTAAGAGGCTTGAACAGATTATTGAAAAGGAAAGACCGGATGCTATACTGCCCAATTTAGGTGGTCAGTCCGGTCTTAATTTATGCTCCGAGCTCGGTCAGAAAGGAATACTTGACAAGTACGGCGTAAAGGTCATCGGTGTTCAGCTTGACGCTATCGAGCGCGGCGAGGACAGAATAGAGTTCAAGAACACCATGAACAAGCTCGGCATCGAGATGGCAAGGTCGGAGGTTGCTTACTCCGTAGAGGATGCGCTGGCAATAGCAGACAAGCTCGGATATCCCGTAGTTCTCCGTCCCGCATATACCATGGGCGGCGCCGGCGGCGGACTTGTTTACAATACCGAGGAGCTTAAGCTTGTGTGTGAGCGCGGTATTCAGGCATCACTCGTAGGTCAGGTACTCGTAGAAGAGTCCATCATGGGCTGGGAAGAGCTTGAGCTTGAGGTAGTAAGAGACGCAAAGGGACAGATGATCACGGTATGCTTCATCGAGAACATCGATCCCATGGGCGTACATACAGGCGACTCCTTCTGTTCGGCACCCATGCTTACCATTTCCCAGGAGGTTATGGATCGTCTTCAGGAGCAGGCATATAAGATTGTAAATGAAGTACAGGTTATCGGCGGAACAAACGTACAGTTTGCACACGATCCGGTATCAGACAGGATCATCGTTATAGAGATCAACCCGAGAACATCACGTTCATCGGCACTTGCATCAAAGGCAACGGGCTTCCCCATCGCCATGGTTTCTGCTATGCTTGCATCGGGACTTACACTTGATGAGATCCCTTGCGGAAAGTACGGCTCACTTGACAAGTATGTTCCCGACGGAGAGTACGTTGTTATCAAGTTTGCACGCTGGGCATTTGAGAAATTCAAGGGCGTTCAGGATAAGCTCGGAACACAGATGCGTGCCGTAGGCGAGGTAATGAGCATCGGTAAGACCTACAAGGAAGCATTCCAGAAGGCTATCAGAAGCCTTGAGACCGGCAGGTACGGCTTAGGCTTTGCAAAGACCTTCCACGATATGGAATTAAAGGAACTCTTAAATCTCTTAAAGAGTCCTTCAAGCGAGCGCCAGTTCATCATGTACGAAGCACTTCGCAAGGGCGCAACTATAGATGAACTCTACAATCTCACAAAGATCAAGAAATATTTCATCGAGCAGATGTTAGAACTCGTTCAGGAAGAAGAAAAACTTATCGCCATGAAGGGTGCTGTTCCTTCAACGGAAGTTTTAAGGACAGCAAAGCAGGACGGTTTCTCAGACAAGTACTTGTCAAAGCTCCTGGAGGTACCCGAGGCTGATATCAGGAATGCAAGAGTTGCCGCAGGCATCGTAGAGCGTTGGGAAGGCGTACACGTAAGCGGTACGGAGAACAGCGCATACTACTACTCAAGCTACAACATCCCTGAGGGCAAGGGTGTGGCAGCAGTTGACAACGGAAAGAAGAAGATCATGATCCTCGGCGGCGGTCCCAACAGAATTGGCCAGGGTATCGAGTTCGACTACTGCAGCGTTCACGCAGCACTTTCACTTAAGAAGCTCGGCTTCGAGACCATCATCGTTAACTGTAACCCCGAGACGGTTTCAACAGACTACGATACATCCGACAAGCTCTATTTCGAGCCCCTTACACTTGAGGATGTACTCATCATATACAATGAGGACCAGCCGG
>JAEEQC010000239.1 GCA_016285135.1 Lachnospiraceae bacterium | reverse complement strand
AGGAACCATCGATGATGTATTTGCCAAGGCAGGACAGGCAGGCAAGTGATCCCGAAGGGATGACAAAGAAGCGCTACGGACGTAGAGATTCAGAAACAGACGCTTTGTTGTCTGTAGAGAAGGAGCAGTAGTATTATGGCACATTATCCGCTAACGATCGGCACCCCCGACGGGCTCCTGTTCGCCGGCGAGGTCGAGCGCGTTAAGTGCAGGACCATAACGGGAGACCTTGCGATCCTTGCCGGACACTCGAATTATTGTACGGCGCTCGGAATGGGTGACGCATATATTCGGCTCGAAGACGGGACCGAGCGTCACGCAGCATGCGTCGGCGGCATGATAAGCATGATGAACAACAAGGGTCATCTCCTTGCTACGACATGGGAGTGGAAAGAGGATATCGATATTCCCAGAGCAGAGCTTTCAAGAGATAATGCTCTGAAGGTTCTGGAGGATGAGAGCGCCACGCCCGAGGAAAAAACCGTAGCAAAAGCACGTCTGCAGAGGGCACTTGTGAGAATTGACGTTGCTCAGTCAAATTATAAATAATGATCTTTGATCCGGTAGTCCGCGTGCGGGCTGCCGGATACTTGTTTATAACGCCTATATTACATGAGCGGTCTTTCACGCCTGTTGCGGGACGGACGGAAGCTGACCGCGGGATCTGTTTAACGCCTATGATACACGAGCGGAGTTTCACATCTGTTGCGGGAAGTACGGAAAACTTGTCCGCGGGGGTTTTCTCTTTTGAGAAAAGTGTTATAGTAGTTATGGGGAAAAAGGTTGAAGAGGGGATTATGTGTTATGAATCTGGAAAATCTGAAGATCTACAGAAGAAGGTATATTCCGAATGAGTTCGTCGACCTGAAGAAGGACGAACGCGTTTCTCTTGATGAAAATTACCTTGTGACAAGATGGAAGCCCATCAGACAGAGGGAAGACTTTTCTGCCGGTGTTTCGGTCTACTGCCTTAAGGAAGGCTGGAAGATCAGCAATATCATGGACGGAGAGGGCAAGACCATTCATTGGTACTGTGATATCTGTGAGTTCATCATCGACGAACAGGAGAATTCCCTCACAAGCAACGACCTGCTTCTCGACGTGATCATCTATCCCGACGGCAGAGAGCTCATCCTTGATGCGGACGAAGCGGCGGATGCCCTTGAACAGGGGCTCATCACCAAGGAGCAGATGATCAAAGCCCTGCGATCCTTTAATTCGCTTCTCGAGGTGATCCGCCACGGAGAATTTGATAATCTGATTGCAAAGCTGAATCTGTAAAAACGATGGAAAAAAAAAGAAGCTGAACCGTAAAAGTTCAGCTTCTGTACATTTGGTTCGAGTGAATAACCCTATCAATACCCGTTAGAAGAAGGGTTGGATGTGGGTGTATTTACATATACTCTGAATTGTGATAAATCGGGAGGATTGTCGGCTCCTCCGGAAACCTTGTCGAGAGCTTCGTCTGAAATGGGCTCAGCGGTTTCAGTCATGTTCTTCTTTGCTTCTTCCGTAAAGTTGTTTTTCTCTTTTGAATCCATATTATACCTCCGGTAATCTGTAATCGGCAGTCCCGCGTATCGGAATCAAGCCGTTGTTTTAGTCCTTCATGTCTTATTATACGGCATAACATTAAATAATCCACATAATATTTTCAAATTCATAAATAACTTGGTAAATGAATCCGAATCCGGGGAGTATGTGATTTATGAAATGTGTTTTCAGCGGAATAAAAAGAGGTGTTAAACTGAAAAAGAATAAAAGGTCTCACTTACAGTTCTTCGGAAAGAGCAGCCTGCACTTCGTTTCTGAAATTTAGAAGCGCCAAACGGACATGCTCGGTCGTAAGTTCTCTGGCCTTCTCGGCATCGCGATTTTTGATGGCTTCAAGGATCTGCCTGTGTTCTTCGACAGCTTTAACGGCACGACCCGGAGCATGAAGCGAAAGACCGCGTCCGCGCTGGATCTGATTATGGAAATTCGTGAGCATCGCACGAAGCGGGCGATTGCCGGAAGCCTCATATATAAGCTTATGAAAATCGGTATCGAGTTTCCAGATCTGGTCGCGGTCATCTTTTTGTATGTAGAACTCCTGCAACTCTATCATCTTCTCAAGAGCAACAAGCTCGTCTTTTGTGATCCTGGATGTTGCCAGTTCTGAAGCAAAGCCTTCGATGTGAAGCCTTATCGCATATATATCTTCTATGTCCTGAACAGAAACTCCGACAACAACCGCGCCTTTATTCTGTATCGTCTCAACAAGCCCTTCGAGCTCCAGCTGCATGAGTGCCTCACGGATAGGT
>JAEEQC010000059.1 GCA_016285135.1 Lachnospiraceae bacterium | reverse complement strand
CTCTCGCGAGATCTCCGAGATCTCGTTCTGTCTCGACTCTGTCCTGTGACCCGCCGACATGAGCTGCAGGTAGTCGATGATGACAAGCTTAAGATCCTTCTCAACCTTCCATCTTCTGCACTTCGAACGCAGCTGGGCGATCGTGATACTGGGCGTCTCGTCAATGATCAGCTTGGAGTTACCAAGCAGGTTGGCACTCTTGATGAGCTCCGTCCAGTCGTCCTCGTTTATGTTACCCGTCCTCATGGACTGGGACTCGACCTTTGAATGCATCGAGAGAAGTCTGTTCGCGAGCTGTTCGCTCGACATCTCCAGACTGAAAAACGCTGTCGTGATGTCGCTCTTCAAAACGGCGTGCTCTGCAATGTTGAGTGCGAACGCCGTCTTGCCCATAGACGGTCTGGCTGCGACAAGTATAAGATCGGAGGGCTGGAAACCCGCCGTTTTGTAGTCAAGGTCAGTGAATCCGCTGGGGATTCCGGTGACGGATCCGCGTGTTTCGGATGCCGCCTCTATGTTCATGATGGTCTGGACAAATATATCCTTCGTGGAGCGGACATCGCCCGCCTTCTGGTTCTGGGCGATATCGAAGATCGCTTTCTCTCCGGCCGCGAGGATCTCGGGAACGGGCTCACCGTCCCGGTAGCATCTGTCCGAAATATCCTTCGTGGCACCGATCAGACGCCTGAGGACCGATTTCTCCGCCACTATCGAAGCATGGTGTCTGACGTTGGCCGAAGTGGGGGTATTGAGGACGATGTCCATAAGCTTTCTGCCGACCTCGTCTGCTTTTTCGCTTCCGACCTTTTCGAGTATCTTGTCCGTCACTGTTACCTGATCGATCGGTACACCCGCCGCGTCGAGGTCGATTATGCAGCCAAAATACATCCCGAGCGTAGAGTCGTAAAAATCCTCTGCGCGAAGGATGTCGCCAACCTCTCTGACGCAATCGGGGTCGATAAGCATCGCTCCGATCACGGCGTTCTCTGCTTCGTTGCTGTGAGGCAGAGTCCTCTTTATGATCGTTTCGTCCATACTGTCCCTTTGTCTACACTTGCTGAAATATCGCTTACGGTCCGGCCGGTGCGCGGCCGACGTCCTGTCAGATCACATCTACCTCAACCTTCATCTCAACACTGACCTTGGGGTGAAGCTTAATGGTTACGTGATAGATCCCGGCGTTCTTGATATTCTCAGCAAGGACGATCTTTTTCTTGTCCACATCAAAATGGAGCTGTTCTTCGATCGCGGCACTGATCTCCTTGGCCGTAACGGCACCGAATGTCCTGCCGCCCTGTCCTCCTTTGATCGAGAGCTTGACGGATGCTGCCGAGAGCTTCTCTCCGAAGGCTTTTGCCTCGTCGTAGATCTCCTTCTGGCGTTCTGCTTCCGCAGCCTTGCGCTCTTTAAGCTCTTCCATGTTCTTGGGTGTTGCCTCCACCCCGAGCTTCTTGGGAAGGATAAAGTTACGTGCGTAGCCGTCACTGACCTTAACTACGTCCCCTTCCTTTCCGAGGCTCTTTACATCGGCAAGTAAAATAATCTGCATCAGATTTCTCCTCCCTCAGTCATAGCAGCGAGTACGTCCCTGACTCTGTCCATGGCCTCCTCAAGGGTACAGTCCGTAAACTGGGCACCTGCGACACTCATGTGTCCGCCGCCGCCGAGTTTCTCCATAACGACCTGGACATTGACCTCGTCGATCGATCTCGCGCTGACATAGATCATATTGTTATATTCGGTAAATACGAAGCTGGCTTTTATGTTGCTCACATCCATGAGCTCATTGGCAACCTGCGCGCCAAGGACTGTGGGACTGGCTGCTCCCTCGGCGTCACAAACGGCGAGCGCGTAGCATCCCATAAACATTTGTGCGGAAGCGATCGAGCGCGCTTTCGCGAGGTACTCGGGCATGTCGGTACGGAACGCTTTCCTGATCCTGGTAACGTCGGCGCCGCATCTGCGCAGGTACGCTGCCGCTTCAAACGTTCTGATACCGGTCTTGGTAACGAAACCGTTGGAGTCTATCATGACGCCTGCGAACATGGCGTCCGCCTCGATCTGCTTAAGCTTGATATCATCGCCGATATACTGGATGATCTCGGCAATAACCTCGCACGCGGACGATGCCGCCGTCTCAATGTACGAAAGCGACGGATTGGCGATTACTTCCGAAGACTGTCTGTGGTGATCGAGCACCACGACCTGCTTAGCTTTTTCAAGAAGCTCGGGGCACTCGGTATGGCTCGGCCTGTTGACATCGACCACGATCACGATCGAAAGGGGATCGATCGCTTCAAGCGCCTGCTGGGACGAGATGATCATCCCGTCGTAGTCACTGTTGTTGCGGAACCTGTCGACCATTATCTCGAGCGAGCTTGTTATCTGGTCAAGGACGATGTGTGCCTCTTTATTAAGGCCCTTCGCAATCCTGTACACTCCGACTGCCGATCCGAACGCATCGATATCGGGCATAGAGTGACCCATGATGAAGATCTTATCCTTGCTCTCGATGAGCTCCCTGAGGGCATGTGCCTTAACACGGGCCTTAACCTTCGTGTTCTTCTCAACGGAGCCTGATTTACCGCCGTAATACTCGATGTTCTCGCCGCCCTTTATAACGACCTGATCGCCGCCTCGTCCGAGGGCAAGATCGATCGCAGCTCTGGCTGCATCATACGTGCGGATGTACGTTCCGTTCCTTACTCCGATACCAAGACTTATGGTCACGGACATATCGTTACCGATATTGACGCTTCGAACTTCGTCGAGGATCGGGAACTTGGTGGCCTTGAGCTTCTCAAGGTACTGTCTCTGGAACACAAGGATGTATTTGTCTTTTTCGATGTTCTTGATGACCGTGTCGTAGTTCTGGAAGAACTTGTTGATCTTCCTGTTAACGAGGGCAGTCAGCAGTGACCTGCGGACCTCGTCGATACTTTCGAGCGCTTCGTCGTAGTTGTCTATGTAAAGGAGTCCGATCGCCAGTTCCTGGTCCTGGATGTCCTTCTGTAATTTCCTGATCAGTGTTTCGTCGTAAAGGTAGATGCCGATCGCCCTGCCCGACTTGCCGCCGGAAGGCCTGCGCTTCTCCGAATTCCAGAACGAGCCGTCATCGAGTCCGTCCATCTCGAAGGATCTCAGATGCGCCTTGAAGTTCATCTCCCTGAAATCAAAAGACACTTCGCTCTTGCCGTCCACAGGCGGGAAAACAGAGAAGTTGAGTTCGGGGATGATCTCGTCGATATGCTGTCTGTTCTTGATCCTCTCACCCGAGAGGCGAAGGAATTCGCTGTCCGCCCAGAGGATGCAGCCCTCTTCGTCAATGATGACGTAAGGTACGGACATCTCACTGAGAAGCTTACGCTGTGCCTGGTCGAAGCCGATACCGAACTTAACAAGCTCCCTGTCCAGCTTCTTCCATCTAATCACAAAGAAAGCCGCACAGATCACCGCGTAAACAGCCGTGAAAATAAGACCGGTGATCCCCGCATCCGTGTTGATGGTGAAGAGATAAATGTCCATGATCACCAGCAAGACGCACATATACAAAGGCACTTGTAGGAGCATCGATATGATGTTGCGCATATTCCCCTTGATCCGCATAAGACCTCCTCTTCCGTTTCTTCTCCCGTTACGTGACCGCAACCGGGCCAACTGAGAACTTCCGGTACCTTCCCGCAATCGAAATTATTTTACCACAATTTTTCAAAAATTAAAAGAGGGACAGCCCTTCCGGGATGTCCCTCTGATGCTTAAATCAAGATCATTCTACAGAATAAGGTAAAAGTGAAAGATGACGAGCGCGCTTGATGGCAACTGTCAGAGCTCTCTGATGCTTTGCGCATGTTCCGCTGATTCTTCTGGGAAGGATCTTACCACGCTCAGAGATGTACTTCTTGAGTCTGTTAACATCCTTGTAATCGATAACTGCACCGGCTTCTACGCAGAAGCTGCAAACCTTTTTCTTTCTTCTGATGATTCTCTTTCTTACAGGAGCTTCTCTATCGGACTGCTCCTTGTTCTTAGCAAACGGCATGTTACTTTCCTCCTGTCCAATTCTTATGTGACTTAGTTAAACGGTAATTCGTCGTCGATTCCATTGGGAATGTTCATGAAGCCTTCTGCGGGAGCTGCGCCCGAAGGAGCCGATGAAGCGCGTCCGGTCTGTGCCCCGTCAGAGCTTCCTTTACTCTCTGCAAATTCAAGTTCATCAACGATTATCTGTACACTGTATACTGTCTGGCCTTCCTTATTGGTGTAATTATCATTCTGGATACGGCCTGTGACGAGCATCTTTGTTCCTTTTTTCAGATACTTCTCAACGAACTCGGCCTGCTTGCCGAATGCCGTACAATTGAAGAAATCCGCTGTGGGATCGCCTTCTCTTGTAAATCTGCGGTCAACTGCGATACTGAATCTGCCGACTGCTTTCTGATTGTCTCCGTATCTGACTTCGGGATCTCTTGTCAGTCTTCCCATTAAAATGACTTTGTTCATTAGTGGACCTCCTTACTCTTCGTCCTGTCTAATGCATAAGTATCTGAGCACGTTATCCTTGATCCTGAGTCTCTGCTCAAGTTCAGCGGGAGTTGATGCTTCAGCGTCGAATTGGATGAAGTAATAATTGCCTTCATTCATCTTCTGGATTTCGTAAGCCAGTCTCTTCTTGCCCCAATCGTCGACCTTAAGATCCTTGCCACCGAACTTGGTGATCATGTCTTTGATCTCATCGACTACGGCTGCTCTGGCCTCATCCTCGATTTTTGCATTGACAACTAAGGCTAACTCGTACTTGTTCATAGTTGCTTGCACCTCCTTTTGGTCTCTGGCTACCCGTCCTGCGGGTAACAAGGAAAAATATATCACAGGTGTCCATTCTATCATGCGTCCCGCAATAATGCAAGGACAATTTTGCACAAAACACACAGCTAAAATTTGTGAAAAAAGACAATGCTGATATTCTTGACACGAAACAGGCAGTCCCGCGCCCTGTAAACCTTACAGGGCAGGAACTGCCGTATGTACATTATTAGATTATGCCGGCTTATCTGTACGCATTTCCGAAGAAGATCCTAGCGGAATTATAGAATCCGAGATACCAGATATCCCATCCGTGTCCTCCGGGTCTTTCCTGCCAGAGGTAGTTCACATGATCCTCAAGCCTGTCGGTTCTGGCATCAAGGCCCTTGACAGCTGCCGTTGCACTGGCGAAAGCTGTTGTGTCGTCTGTACCGCAGATATTGTATGAGAAGTAGATCTGCTCGTCAGGGAAATCCTTGTCGAGAGTCTCAACGATCTTAGGTCCTTCGTACGATGTGGGTGCTGCGGAGTATGTTCCGAAGTATCCGAAGAGATCCATGCACTCGCACATACCGATGTTGATGGTCTGCATGCCACCCATTGAAAGGCCTGCGCATGCTCTGTGCTTTCTTGCTTCCTCGGGATCCTCAGGGCTACCGTCAGCCTTTGTCCCGTATGTAGAGTATTTAGCATCGATATAAGGGATCAGATCGTTGCGAAGCTCTTTGCCGAACTCGTAGAAAAGAGCCATTACGTCAAACGAGGTATTCTTGTAATCCTTTCCGGAACGACCGTTGGGTGTAACGATGATAAAGGGCTCGATCTTGCCTTCGTTAGTAAGATTGTCCATCATGGTGCAGACCTTCGAAGACTCTGCCGAGTTAAGGCCCCACTCATGGATACTCCCTCCGATACCGTGAAGAAGGAATAAAACGTTGTACTTCTTCGAGCTGTCGTAATCAATGGGGAGGTAGATGAAGGCTTCCTTCTCAAGATCACTGCCGTCTCCGGCATAATCCTTGGTTGTGTACGTGAACTTTTCTACTGTTCCTTTCTTGCCCTCAAGATCGTACACAAGATACTCATCCGGAATCTTGTCGACGGGATCTGCTACGGGAGCCTGATCGGGAACGAGCTTTACAAGTTCGGGAGTAGGCGTGGGTGTTGCGGGAGCCTCTGTGGGAGCCGGCTCATTTACTTCCGGCTGAACTGTTTCTGTATCGGCCTTATTGTCTGTAGTCATGGTGTCTTCCTTTTGAGTGGTTGTCTCGGGTGTTTTGTCCTGTGTTTGTGCTTTGTCCGATCCCGAGCATGCCGAAAGCGAGATCGATACAACCGCAACAAGCAGGATCAGGGACAGGTTCTTGATTATCTCAGACATAACCGAAAGGAATCCTTCCTTCTTGTCTTCTACTCCTTCGAACGACTTCTCTTCTGCTTCTTTTGCTATGGCAGCCACTTCCTCTGCCACTTCCTTACCGTGGTCGGTAAGATAGATCGCGAACGCTCTCTTACCGCCGGAGACATAAACAGTCTCGCGTTTGATGAGATCCTTGCGTTCCATGTTATTAAGGAGCGAGGTCATCGTCGCGGGTTCAACCGCACACCTCGCTGCAAGCTCCTTCTGAAGATACCCCTCCTTGGCCGACAAAACCGTCAGGACCTTAGGCTGTCCCGTCGTAAGACCGAGCTGCGAGAACCGGCTCATGCAATACTTTTTATGTGCCTTTCCCATGTCGATCAGTAACGGGAGAAATGTTTTCCTTTCTGTTCCCATACTGCTTCCTTTCAATTAATTTAGTTACCGAATTTATCATTCTTATTAGCATTCTAATCCTGAATTTCTGTTTTTACAAGGGAAGTATTTCATTTTTTATAGGAATTTTTACAGTATCACAAGATGGACCCCTGGGGACGGGGGTTGTGGACCATGCACTTCAATGGTCCATAACCCCCGTCCCCAAGGGTCCATCCCTTAGGTAATCTTATTCTAAAGATCAGTCAAGAGCTTTAACGAGTTTCTCGAGTGCTGCAAGTGCTGCATCGGGAAGCTTGTCATAGCCTTCCTTCTTCTCAGCGAAGCCCTTAACGGCGTCAACTCTGGTCTGAAGGGAAGCCTTAAGCTGTGCCTTGTAATCAGCGTCGTTGAAGTCAGGTGTGAAGTCACCTGTCTTGCCTGCCCAGTCATTCATGATCTCGATGTCCTCGAAAGGTCCCCACTGCTCGAACTTGCCCTTGCCTTCAACGATGGTCTCAAGGATTCCGAGTGTGTCTTCCTTCTGGCACTTCTTGCCCATGAAGTCACCTGTGTTAACGATGTAGCAAGCTACGTTCTTCTCATCAACGAGCTTGAAGAACTTCTCGTAGTCGTTGGCAAGAGGATATGTTCTGAAAGGATTTGCATAAGGTACGATACGGATAGCGTTCATATCTGTGCCGGCCTTAACACGCTCTGCACTTGATGTCTTTGTAGCAAGTGTAGCACCCATAACAGCTGCAAGAGCCGAGCCCTTAAGCTTAACGATGGGAGGAAGTGTAGGATCCTTCATGATCCAGAAGATTGCGTTAACGGGGCTGTCGATCTTGTCAACGCGGTTGGGTGACCAAAGCTTTGACTTGATAGCACGGCCGTTACCGTTACGGATATCCTCGGTTACGAGCTGGATCTTGCCATCCTCATCCATTGTACATGAGCAGTTCTGAACTGTAAGGAGGTACTTGTTGTCAGGACAGCCTGTAGGATAGTCGTTTGTCTTGTCGAAGTATGTAGGCTCAAGTGCGATAGATGCACATGTGTCTGAGTTGATGATGAATGCGTCATCATGAAGAACCTTGATGCCGCCGAATGCGTCGTACTTTCCACCATGCTTAGCATGTGTAAGAGTAGACTTACCTGATCCCGAAAGACCGTATACGGAAGCAACGAACTTCTTGCCGCCCTCAAGTGAGTACTCCTTCTGTCCGCCGTGGCAGGAAGCGTAACCGTTACGGTTTGCAAGTGCCCATGCCATTGTAAGAGTGCCCTTCTTGTGCTCGCCGAAGTACTTCATACCAAGGATAGCAGCGCAGTTAGCGTTTGTATCGAAGTAGCAGAGTGTAAGATCATCGCTTAAGCAGCTGTAATCAACATCGGGAGCGGGAACGGGTGCCCACTGGGGATCCGAGAAGATGTAGATGTCGGGCTCATTGCCGTCAGCGATGGGCTTGGACTCTTTGTACATCTTGTTGTAGCTGTCAGACATGTACTGGAAGTTGAGCATCCAGTTGTAAAGAAGATTCTCCTCGCCTTCGGGAATAAGAAGGTGAGCCTTTGCCATGAACTCGGGATCAAGTCCAACGTAGCAAGTTGCATGGTACATCTTCTTCCAGCGTGTCTTGTAGATTGCGTCCATAACAACCTTATCGAGCTTCTTCTCATCCACACCGGGCTCGCCCTTGATACGGCGTGCTACTGCGTAACGGCCTGTAACTGCACCGTCGTTGAAAAGAAGAACCTTTGCATCGCTGTCAAGACCGAACTCTTCGCCTCTGTAGATGGGCATGTCGGTAACGACTGTTCCGGGTGAATTCTTAGCAAGGTTGTAAGCTTCCTTTAATGTGTTGACTTTAACTACGTTGTTGCCGTAGAAAGCTGCTTCAATGATCGAACGGGTTGTTGAGAAACCAACTTTTCCCTTGCCGATCTCGCTAATCTTGTACATAGCTTTTGTTGACATTGAGAAACCTCCTGTTAGATATGTTTTGTTCTATGAATACCGGTCGAGCGAATTACTCCCGGCTAATCCAAAATTCATGCGGTTACGAGTATAGAGCATCGTGTGTCAATTGTCAATCAAAACTACCCATGCAAACATTCTTTCTCAATACACGGATATAATGCAAACATTCCTGTTATACGATCTCGTTGTAACTTCCCAGGTAGTCGAACTTGTCGCACAGACTCGCGATCTCGGAAAGCATCCTTACGAAATCGGGTGAATAAACGCTCTTTTCGATATCGAAGTAGAACATGAACTCGAAGCTCTTGTCGGGCAGAGGACGGCTCTCGAGCTTGGTCAGGTTGACACCGAAAGCGTAGAAACGGGCAAGGAGCTTGCAAAGGGCTCCGGGTGTATGTGTGGTGACAGCCATGATACTCGTCCTGTCGGCTCCGGGGTAGATCTCGAGCTCACGCGAGATACAGATGAAGCGGGTGAAGTTGTTATTGCTGTCCTGGATATTGTCCTTGAGGCTCTCGAGCCCGTAAAGCTCGGCACATCTGTGTGAGCAGATCGCCGCGATATCGTTGCGGTCAGACTCTTTAACTGCTTTTGCGGCAGCGGCGGTGTTCTCATATACGGTAACCTTGACATTGCCGAGACTCTTAATGAACTCACTGCTCTGGTTTATCGCCTGTTCGTGGGAGATGATCTCCTTGATCTCGGAAAGCTTTGTGCCCTTCTTTGCAACAAGGCAGTGCTCAACCTTGATCCGGATCGAGCGCACGATACTGAAGCGATGCTTCATCATAAGGTCATACACCTTGTTTACCGAACCGGCGGTGCTGTTTTCAATAGGAAGAACTCCGTACTTGCACAGACCCTTTTCGATAGCGGTAAAAACAGCATTGAAATTCTCGAAGTACATGATCCCGGGGAGATTAAAGAGTCTCTCGCACGCGATCTGGGAGAATGCACCCTCTACGCCCTGGCAAGCGATCATGGCACGCTCGGGGAACTCCTTGGGTGTCTTTTCAATGGCTTCAAGGATCTTCTTCTCAAGCTCGCCCGTAGCGGCAAGTGAGCGTGACTGGTAAGCCTTGCTCAGATCGAAGATCGTGGAGTAAAGCTGTGAGGTATAGCGCTGAAGATCCTCCTCAACAAGACCCGATACTTCGTAAAGCTTCTCGCGCTCTCTGGCCGGATCGGAAAGAGGCATCCCGTTCTGTGCCTTGTACTCACCGATCTCCTTGCAGACCTCGAGTCTCTGTCTGAAAAGCTCCACGAGCTGTTTGTCGATCCCGTCGATCTTTGTTCTGTAATCCTTAAGATTCATAGTTCTTCCTCCTGAAATTTTCTCTGTTTCTGATCCGGTACCGGTGACAGAGCCCTCCGGACGCATCCGATCAGTTTCGGATCGGTAAAAAAATAACTGTCCAGCACGCTCTGTACTGCACAGTCCCGATGTCTCATGTTTATGTGAAATCAGTCTACAGCACAAAAGCCTTTAGATTGTTGTTGCTAAAGGCGAAGAAAAAGCTGTAGTTTGTAAATGAACGTCCTCTCATGGTAACTCCCGGATTCATAAACTTTGATTTCCCGTCTAATATACAACGTGGCGCTTCCGTAGTCAAGCACGATTTTCCGATCTGCGATATCAGGAGCTTGCAAGGATACCGACACACCGATCGAAATATCAGAGGCCTGCAAGGATACAGACATACAGATCGCGATATCAGGTGCTCGCACAGAAACGGACATGCAGCTCTTTGATAACTGAGGCGCGCAAGGTGAACAGACATCCCTTCTTCATGTCATACAGACCGGCGTTTTAATGATTTTTCACGTTTCGGGTGTGTCTCGCGGCAAACTTTCGATTCGTGGAGCCGAGTATGCTTTTCTCTTGTTTTCGCGCTTGTATTTTCGTAATCCTAATGGTATTATTATCAGTAATAGTGGGAGAAAATGACTGAAAGGCGGAAATGGTCGTGTATAACATTCAGGTGCAGACAAGCTCGATCCTTGTCATCGTATTGATCATGCTGTTCTTCTTCTGCAGCAGGAAGATCGGCCTTTTTACCGAGCGCGTATTTGCCCGTATCCTTATCGGCGCATTCGTCTGCCTGCTTCTCGACATCCTCTCGGTTATCTTCATCTGCAATGATGACACTCTCCCCTACTGGCTCGTTGAAGCATCATGCAAGCTTTATCTTGCGTCCATCATATGCATGGCATTCGCGGGACTTGATTATATTCTGACGGAACTGCTCGCCGAGGCCACATATCACAAAGCTATCCGTATAGTATTCACCATTCTGCCCATCCAGGCGATCACAGTTCTCATGACACCCATTTCCTGGTACCACAAAGACAGAGTAGTGTACAGCATGGGTCCCGCAACTACGGTTACGTACGTATTCGCCTTCATTTATATACTCACGACGATCTACCTTATCCTCACCAAGCGCGACAAACTCAACAAACGGCGCTTTATCGCAACTTCATCGTGGATGGTTCTCTGGCTTGTCACCGCAACCGTCCAGTTCCTTAATTCGGGACTTCTGATCATCGGATTTTCGATGATGCTCGGTGTGCTCATCCTCTTCTTCCTGCTTGAGAATCCAGCCTCGTTGCACGATAAGCGTGTGGGCTGCTTTAACTCCCACGCTCTTCTGCTCTTCCTCGATCAGGTCTTTGAAAGATCCGAGGATTACTGCGTGACATCTTTCTATTTTGAAGATACAGTAAACGATGCGACGGTGGGAACCTCCTCCGACATCATGATGAATACAGCAACATTCCTTCGCCGGTACCGTAACATCGCCGTATACAAGAACATCGAGAACGAACTGGTCATGCTCTCGAGGACCAAGGATATCGCAGAGAAGGTTGTTACCGAGTACCGTGATTATTACCGCGCCAACCTCGCACGCATCGCCAAAGAACGCTCGCGTACCAAAGCAAGAGTTTCTGTTGTGACTCTTCCCGATTGTACGCTCGTCAAGAACTCAGACTCGCTGTTCTCGCTTATCCACATGACACGTGAGGCATCCTCATCGACCGCAAGCCTCGTCATCCAGAACGTGGACGACGAACACCTCATGAAATATTACCGTTATCACGAAGTTGCGGCCGAGATCAGAAGCGCACTTGATGAGGACAGGCTTGAAGTCTTCTACCAGCCCATCTTCTCTACGGAACGTAACTGCTACGTCTCCTGCGAAGCACTTGCACGTATCAGACGCGCTGACGGATCGCTCATATCACCCGGTGAGTTCATCCCCGTAGCCGAGGATACCGGTCTGATCATCAGGATCGGCGACCGCGTCCTCGAAAAGGTCTGCTCACTCCTCTCAAACCGCAAGGAAGTCTCCGAGACACTCGATTATATCGAGGTCAACCTCTCGGTGGCACAGTTTAAGCAGGCGGACCTCTTTGATAAATTCGTCGAGATCACATCTCGCTACGGTGTTGATCCCGCCAAGATCAACCTTGAGATCACCGAGACCGCTTCGATCGATGCAAAGAACACTCTTCTCGACACGATGAAGCTTTTCCTCGAGCACGGTGTTTCTTTCTCGCTCGACGACTTCGGAAAAGGCCAGAGTAACCTCATGTACGTTGTTGAGATGCCCGTGTCCATAATCAAGCTTGATATGGACATGATCAAAGCATACTTCGTGGAGAACAAAGCCAAGCACGTTGTGGCCACCACTGTCAAGATGGCTCACGACCTCGGACTTCATGTCGTGGCGGAAGGTATCGAAAGTGAGCACGAGCTCGAGTCCATGCGTTCGGAGCACATCGACTTCATTCAGGGCTATTACTTCTCACGTCCCATACCCAGCGAAGAATTCGTTTCGCTCATAACCAAGGCCGGGTGATAACGTTCCGGTACAGAAAAGTGGACCAGGGGGGACGGGGGTTGGTGGTGGTCCCTTGGGGACGGGGGTTGTGGACCATGAACCCCAATGGTCCACCAACCCCCGTCCCCAAGGGACCACCACCAACC
>JAEEQC010000238.1 GCA_016285135.1 Lachnospiraceae bacterium | reverse complement strand
GAGGAGATCCATGAGTTCTGTACGTTGAAGTACAATACGCAGTTCCCGCAGATGAAGAAGTCGGATGTGAACGGCGAAACCGCAATCCCGCTTTTTAAGTATCTCAAAGAACAGAAGGGCTTTGAGGGCTTCGGCAAGGGACCCAAGGCACTGGCCATGAGCGCACTTCTCAAAAAAATGGACAAGGATTACAAGAACAATTCCGAGATCAAGTGGAACTTCACCAAGTTTGTGATTGACCGCGAAGGAAATGTTGTTGCCAGATTTGAACCCACCGTTAAGATGGAAACGATTGATAAATTTGTGGAAGGTTTGTTATGATATAATAAAACGGCAGGTGAACCGGTATGGCACAGGAATATGAGCAGTTATTGCTGAAAAATCAATTGTGTTTTCCTCTTTATGCATGCGGCAGGAAGATCGTGGCGGCGTACACGCCCTATCTGAAGCCGCTTGGTCTCACGTACACCCAGTACATAGTTTTTATGGTCCTGTGGGAAAAGGAATGCGTGACGGTCGGACAGCTCGGAAGCAGTCTTAAGCTCGATGCCGGGACGCTCACACCCTTGCTGAAAACACTGGAGAAAGAGGGTTACATCACCAGGGAGCGTTCAAAAGAAGATGAGCGTGTTACCGAAATAAGGATCACACAAAAGGGCAATGATCTGAAAGAGAAATGTAAGGATATTCCGCTTGAGATCGCGAAAAAAGGAGTAAACCTTACCGAAAAAGATGCGAAGGAATTATACAGGCTGCTGTATCTTTTCTTGGAAAATTGAAAGGAATTCATATGAGAGAATTCATATTAAATGATGGTTCGAAGCTTCCGCAGATCGGTTTCGGAACATATAACGAGGAGTTTAAAGACAACAAAGAGGCGATCCTCACGGCCATCGACTGCGGCTACAGGTTCTTTGACACCGCGTCTCTTTACGAGACGGAGAGGTCGCTCGGGAATGCGATCAAAGAGAGCGGAGTCGGCAGGGAGAACGTCATCATCGAAACGAAGCTCTGGATCGACGAGATGGGTGCCGAGAACGCGTGGAAGGCGCTCGACAAGTCGCTCTGTCGCCTGCAGACCGATTATATAGACATTTATATGATGCACTGGCCCAGGCAGACCGGCGCTGACAGCGAGGACTGGAAGACTCTCGACACGGAGACGTGGAAAGCGATGGAAGAGATGGTCGCCGCAGGGAAGGTTAAAAGGCTCGGCCTCAGCAATTTCCTGCCGCATCACCTGAAGAACATTCTTGACACCTGCACTATTAAGCCGGTTGTCGACCAGCTTGAGCTTCATCCCGGATATTCGCAGGAAGCGGCGGTTGCATACTGCCGTGAGCATGATGTGCTTCCGATGGCGTGGAGTCCCCTTGGTCGCGGCCGCGAAAACGCAACGATCGGAAACGCGATCCTTGTCCGCTTAGCCGAGAAGTACGGGAAGAGCATCCAGCAGATAAACCTGAGGTTCCTACTGCAAAAAGGTATCCTTCCCATCCCGAAGGCAACCTCGCGCTCGCACATGCTCTCGAACCTTGACGTTTATGATTTTGAGCTGACGGAAGACGAAATCTCTTTACTTTCCTGCATGCCTCAGACGGCTTGGCTTGGGGAACACCCCGACTTCGTGATCCCCGACAGAAAGAGTAATCCCGAGAATAAATGATTGAATGGTCGAGGCTGAATATAAGTTGAAATAATCCCTTTTTCTGATATTCTAATATGTGTAGGAGTTGTTCAGAGAATATCGGCATTGAAATGGGGAGAACGCCGGAGTAGAAGAATTACCTGAAAACACTCAAGATCAAATAATTGTACTTGTTACAAAAATACATTTGGTATATAATAACTTTCCGCGTGGAGGGATCGTGCGGAAAGTTTTTTTGTGCGATAAACGAAAGCCGTCTGTTACAAGCTTGTTTGTGAACAGACGGCTGAGTGAACGGAGATCGAGCGGACTTGTACGCGAGATGTCCCGTCGAATCGAGTAGGAGTCAGCCTACTCGATTGCGACCCGCATAGCGCCAGGGAAGTGTTACAAATGAAGCGCGAGAAACGCTTCTTATGCAAGAGAGGAAGAAAGAAATGAAGGAATTCAAACCCGTAAAAGAAGGAAAAGTGCGTGAGATCTACGATCTCGGCGACAGCCTTGTGATCGCTGCAACAGACCGTATCAGCTGTTTCGATGTGATCCTTGACAACATCGTGTCGGGAAAAGGAGCGGTGCTCACCCAGATGTCAAAGTTTTTCTTTGATCTTACCAAGGATATCGTGGGAAACCACATGATCAGCACAGATGCTGCAGATATGCCCGAGTTCTTCAGAACAGAGCGTTTCAAGAACAGAGTG
>JAEEQC010000058.1 GCA_016285135.1 Lachnospiraceae bacterium | reverse complement strand
GTTGGGACAAACCCTGGGCAGAAAGATAGAGCACGAACTTATCAAAAAAGAAGACCTCACAGAAGTACATGTATTTGACGATATGATAAACGAATACCGAAATATTGTAGAGAGAATACATTCCGATTATCCGGAGGCAACGCTCTATCTGAATGTATCATCTGGAACTCCTGCCATGAAAAGTGCTCTTTGGGTTGTTGCGTCCTTTTGTGATTTTAAATTAACTCCTATCCAAGTTGCTACTCCTGAAAGAGCCAGCAATCCGCGCGTAGAGGAAAAACTTAACTATGATACAAAAGGACAATGGGAATGCAACGAGGATAACAATCTCTCTAAAAACCGTTGCGAAGAAGCCCATAATACTAATTTCGTTACTGAAGTAAAAAAGCAGATTGTTGCCGGCCTTATTAAGGACTATGATTACGCGGGCGCCTATGAAGCAACTAAAAACATGGAGGAAGCAATTGGAAAATCTAACGTAGAACTCATACGCGCCGCAGTTGACAGAAGTAACCTCGAATACAAAAAGGCAGATTCTGTCTTTCGTCAAAATGGATACACTCTTTTGGCTGCGGACGATAACGACAGACTGCTCATCGAGTACTTTCTCCGAGTATATATTCGTGTGAAGAGACGGGAATATGCCGATTTTTTAAGAAGCATAACACCATTGGTATCGAATCTATTTGAGAAAATATTAAAGGATAGGTGTGGTTTTGTTGTGGACGATTACAGAATATGTGAGGTGGTAAAAACAAATGCTAAGAATACCGGTGATTTAAAAGGCTATAGGTGGGATGCCGCTAAACTATCCCAAAATGCACCCCATGTTTATCAACTGTTGAGCGCAAGGTACTCATATAAAGGTCCTCTAAAACTAGGCAATATTGAAACTGATAATCTTGCCTGTGTCATTTCTGGTTTAGAGCAAGACGATACAATAAAAACCACTGTTGAAAATATACGAAACTTTGAAAGGAACAACAGAAATCTTGCCGCACACGAAATGTGCTATATAAACGAAGAATGGATAAAGAACAGAAATAATATAAGCTGTGATGCCTTTATAAAACTCATTATAAAAGCCTTTTCATATACAAAGATAAAACTTCCGAGTGGCTTTACCGATTCGTATGAAGAGATGAATGAGTTTTTAGTGGGGCAGATGAACGTCACAATGTAAAGATCAAATGGTCAGCAATCGGGGGATCGCAATCGGGGGACCGTGTACCTTTAAGATCATACTCTCGGACACACCCCGGAGTCTGTTTGCTCCGGGGTATTGTTATCTTGTCTTTACTTGTCTGTTCCTTTTCACGGAGTTATCATCCCTTCTCCGTAGCAGACCGCGCAGACACCCTTCTTGTGCGGTCCGTTCTCCATGCACATCCCGCAGGGAGTGATCCCTGTGCCTTCGCAGCCGTCGCAGGTTCTACTATAGTCTCCTTTACATACATCGCAGAGGAAAGTGCCCTGGCCCTGGCAGTAACGACACCAGTTGGGATTGTCGATCTGCACTTCGGCGAGTTCGTGTCGGAATTCATGCATGTTTCCGGGGTGATCGCAGTAAACGGGACAGGGTCTGGGTTCGTAACCTGTGCCGTCACACTCGTTGCAGTGATTGAGGCCCGTGCCGCCGCAACGCAGGCATTCGCTTTTGGAGTTGTCTTTGTCGAGTATATGGTAGCCCTTGCCGTTACACTCGGTACAGAAGGTTCGGCCCACGCCTCCGCACATATGGCAGGGCACCTTGCCTGAACCATGACAGATGGGGCATATATGATCCTTTTCACTTGTCGGGAAACCGCAGACCTTGCAATACTCAACATCTGTCTCCATGACTTCGGTGATGAACTGCTCGGATTCCGTAACGCCGTTGCAGAAAGAGCATGTGAGATAACCCTCGTGACATAACTCGCAGACCATGTTGCCGGTGCCCCGGCATTTAGCGCAGGGAGGACAGGTGTCGCAGTAGGCACACTTGCCTGTGCCGTCACAATCGAAGCAGATGACCTTGCCCTGTCCGTCGAAGTCGGAGACCACTACGTTCACGGACATATTGTGACCGGCAGCGGTTTCGTTCACGGATTCCCGGGTAGTTTTCTTGATCGCCTGAGTGTCGGCACTGTCGTTAAGTGCCGCGACATCGACCTTGACATCCTTGTTCGAGGTCAGGTAATTCCGGTCGATAGCCGCTTCGATGACGAGTTTGGTACACTCGTCTATGGTCGCGCCGTAGAAATTGATGTTCGAATATGCGTCGCGGGCATCGTCATTGAGACAATCGCCACAGATCACGAAATTGTTCTCATCTACATAGAGAGCCACTTCGGGGTTGATCGTGAGGTAGACGACAGCACTGCTCCGCTCGAGTACTGCCTCCCAGTCGGTCTCGCCTGTGTCAGTGACGGGTCGCGGGGCGGGAGTCTTCACCGGTGTCGGCTGCGGTTCGGGAGTAACGGAAGCGGTCGGAGCCGGCGTCTCAACAGCAGGAGCTTCCCCCGAGCAGGAAATGAGCACAGAGCAGGCGAGCACGATGATGAGTACGATCGAGATGGTGGTTGTGACATGTTTCTTCATAAGCAGTCTCGTCCCCTTTCGTAATATCTGTTCCGATTATATCACATAAGCGTGAAAAAATAAACCTTGGTTCGTGAACAATAGTTGAATGTTTGAAAATTGTGTAGTATAATATTGAAGTTCCTAAACATTTATTTAAAAATCGGGGGACCGTGTACCTTTAAGCAGCAAGATCGAAGCATGGAGAGATAAGAAAGCGAGGAAAACCTCATGGAACTTAAAAAACTATCAGAACATATATGGTACATGCCTTTTGAGGAGGAGCGAGACCGTCCGAACCTTGGGTATATCATGGGCAGTAACAGGAGCCTTGCGATAGACGCGGGACACTCCGAGGCGCACATCGCGGAGTTTTACGATCTTATTCGGAAGGAAGGCCTGCCGCTCCCTTCACTTACTGTGCTTACGCACTGGCACTGGGATCACACATTTGCGATGCATGCCGTGAACGGCCTCACTCTGGCAAACAAAAGGACGAACGAACACCTTCTGGAATGCCGGAAGAAGATCGAAGAGAACGGCCCTGAAGCATTCCTGAAGATCAGTGAAAGCATCAGGAAAGAATATGAGGGCGGGAGAGAGATGATCGTTGTGCCGGCGGATATCGTTTTTGAGGGAGACATCGCGATCGATCTCGGCGGCTGCACGGTCAGATTTCTGCAGACAATTGCGCCGCACACCGACGACTCCACCCTTGTTTATGTGTGCGAAGACAAGACGCTCTTTGTCGGGGACGCTACCTGTAGCGAGTACCCGAACGGTCCCAAGAACATGAACCGGGCTAAAGAACTGGCAGACAAGATCCGTTCAACCGGTGCAGTTACGTGTGTTGAAGGCCACTGGCAACCGGTTGAGACCGAAGACACCCTGGGAGATCTACTCGCGTGATGACTGTGATGACCCACCCGGGGACGGATTGGGGGGACCGTGTACCTTTAAGAATGGAATATTATCAATGGAGGGATTGAAAAATGATGAAGAGAGTATTGCCCGGGATTGTAATCATTTTGTCATGTATATGTCTTTTTGTGTTGTCATCATGCGGGACTTACAGGGTGGAAAATGAAGAAGAAAGCATTAAAACTTATATCTGTCCCAATGATAATATGTTCGGCCTTGAAAAAGTTGTTGTGTTTGAAAAAAGCGTTGTGGCCGTTTTCGATAAAGAAATATGTGACAGATCGGATTATGGCAGCATGTCATATGACGAGGAAAGGGTTAAATATCCTGCCTATGCTAATTATATGAACGTCCAAACTTCCAGGATTACGGAAAGCACCATCGATATAAAGAATGGTAAATATGTTGTATCGATGAGCTTTGAATATGACGAAGCTGACAAATTCAATCCTGACGAAGATGTCGAGATCACCGGTTTTAATGTTCTCGGCAAGCGAGTCACATTTTACGATGGTGATATAGAACTGTTTTACTCAATAGAAGGCAGCGGGAGTTTTGATGATTTCAGGCAGGTCTATTCTCAGAGTTCGGGAAAATGGGGAGACATTGAAAATAAATTGGTTTCGTGGCCGTTGATAATACCTGATGATATTAAAGAATAGCGTAAAAGTACCGGGTACTTTTAAGAAACAAAAAGTGAGATTATAATCATAGTCAGGTATTGATTTGATCGGAGATGAAGATGCCATGTACCTTTATGGAGGTGGAATAGTTGAACGTTGTAATAAAAGAGGCAGAGGAAAAAGATGTCGATCTCTGCGTAGATATATTGCAGAATACAGAGTTGGGAACTGTTTACTTTAGCAACAGAAAAAAGACTGAAGACCTACTGTTATATGCATTAGCGCAGCGATTGCTGTTTGTCGCACAAAATGATAATGAGGATTGTCTGGTATGCCCCACCGGGGACGGGGGTAGTGGGTCATAAGCGTTAAAGCAAGAAACATCGTTCCATATAGTCCTGTTCTCTTTTTGAGATTCCGTTTTCCGATGCGATAAAGCGCCAATTATCGGCAATCAGGCTTTTCATTTCCCGAACTTCTTTTTCTGCCTCCGTCCTGCTCATTCGAAACATCTCGCACACAGAAAGCGCAAGCTCCGGATCTTTATCGTTATTATCAAAATCGATATTCAAAGACAGGCTGTCCTTTTCGAGGGATGGATTAAGATCATAAGCCGGCGACAACTCCCATGAATCATCTTTACAAAGAAGAAAGCCGTGGTTTCTCAAATGATCGTCTGTATTGCTTATCAATATATTGAAAACAATACGTCGCCATAACTCCTTAAGGTTTTCAGTCGCGGAGTGGCCACAGATCTTTTCTATTACATTCGCGATATCGAGGTAACCGGCAGGTTCCGGATCACTGTCAGTCTTTTCAAGCATCGTCATTGCAGAGGCAAAATGACGCCGCGTAAGGGAATTTCCCTGACTACTGACGTACCTGTCAAATCGTTTGGTAACGAAAGTGGTTCCTCTGGGTGAAAGCTTCATGATCTTAGACTCAGAAACCCTCAATCCACAAAGGCCGGCAAGATCATGTGCCGTCTTTTCCCATGCTCCCACATCTGTTTCATCGTTCAGAGAAGGGAACTTGGCTATCCAAAGGCTTCCGTTAGGATCCATAACATTTGCTTTGGGTCGAGCTCCACCCAAAGATGATCCGGGTACAATTAGCTGACGAAGCCACTTTTTAACATCGCTCTGATGATCCTCAAGTGCCTGCGAAGCCGCCTCAAGTGTTCTGATATCTGTCATGGGGGGAATTCCACCCGGCGAAGACGGGCTCTGCCAGACTCCATCGGTTTTGATCCGTATACCACCCTGTCTGCCCTCGTCTGAAACCATGAGAATATAATCACTTTCCATAAGCGTTCTTTTTGAACGTTCCTCATTCCGGGCATCTTCCGCTTCCTTTCGTTCCATGAGTCTTCGCCCCCACCTGTCAGGCGCAATATCTGACAAAAAACCGAAAGGAACTCCATCATGTGGCGAGTACTGTCGTCCGGTTGTCGGGATAAGCGATGGATCCAAAACAAGACCGGGATGTTTCCTTATCCAGGTCTCATCATACATAAAAGAAATAACCTCTCTTCCTCGGGCTCTGTTTATGTCACAGGTTCCAATAATACTCTCTTCTTCGGGTATCCACCCGGCGATCACCTGAAACGAATCCGTTTTGTCCATATCACCTTTTCCTCGGTTCCTTGTTTATCTGTATTTTTTGCTTAGCTCGGCGTCCTGGAGCAACCTCCCCAACTCATCGTCCTTCGCTATCTCAAGCAGGCTCTTTTCCAGATTCAGTGAATTGAGAACCTTTGCATAAAGCCCAAAAGCCACCGTTGCATCTCCTTTTTCTATCTTCCAGAGAGTCGCCCTGCTGATACCTGCCTTCTCCGATACGATCTCCGCAGACATCCTTCTTCTGAGCCTTGCAAGCCTTATCTGCTCTCCGACAGTCGACAGGATTTTCTGCAATACAGGCGCTAAAACTGCCTTTTTCGTGTTTGTCATTCTGGCCATAATGCCCCTCTTTTCTTTTACGTGTTTATTATTATAGACATATAATCAAAACATGTCAATATTAATGTTCACAGCGACAGACACCGGAATGCTTCCAGATTTTACGAGCAGTGAGAGGTGCCGTCAGATCGCGGCCTTATCGGTGTCGTGGGTATGGTACTCAAGTCCCATGTAGCGACGGATCTCTCGCTCACTCTTCCCGGAGAGAAGAGCGAAGTTGCCGATGATCACAGCCTGTTCAAAGCTTATCTTACCCTCATAGTAAAGCTTCAGTGACGACAAAGGCTTTGCTGCGGGTGATTCCGGGTGAGAGAGGAGAACTTCCTTAAGCACCGGCTCCATGACGAACATGGGCTTTGTCTTAAGGCCGTGATCCGATGAAAACTTCTCGATATCTTCACTTTTGGTCTCGTTGCAGATCCCTATGACACATCTGTCATCCTCGTATGTGAGGGGCAGGATCTTGTACTCAAGGAGCGTATCTCTGTCAAAGTTGTTCAGAACACTGTTGCTGACAATCTTTCTTACCACCTCGTCATTGATGAACTGGACGTGCTTGACCGTTCCGAGGGCTCTGACCATCTGTTCTTCGGTGATAAAGCCCTTTCTTATCAGATAAGCACCGATGGGCTCACCGTTTTCCTTATCATCGTTTTTTAACGCCTCGTTAAACTGCTTCGCTGTCAGGTAACGCTGAACGATCAGCGTGTCGCCGAGCATACGTCTGTAAACTCTGAGCTGGTCACCCGACAAAAACTCGTGATCTGTTTTCGACCAGCTCACGCTCTTCTTCTTTTCGGTCTTTTGTTTGACCGCTTTTGTCTTCTTAGCCGAATTCTCCCCGAAAAGCTTCATCCTGAAGGCCCGGATCGTGGCGGTAAGGTTTATGATGTTGCCGTAGATAAGCCTTATCGGAAGAAGGGGAGGCAGCAGGCATCCGAAGAACACGCTACGCATTCCGTAGACGTGGTACAGCGCGTAACCGCGGAATACCTGCCTGAGTATCATTATCGCGAAAACTATCATAGACATATAATAGGTCGCCGAGTCGTTCGTATAGATCGGAGGCAGATCACTGAAGATCATGGTCAATATGCAGTAAAACGAAACCGAGTAGCCGAGTATCGGAACAAGGTTTATGAGTTTTGCCTTAAGATCTTTGTAAAATGAGTATCTTCCGGCAAAAGAAATCTTCTGTTTTGTGAAAACGTCCTTTATGCTTATGGACTGCATCGTGATCCCGTAAGTCCAGCGCGTTTTCTGCTTAACGGCAGCCTTAAAGGTGTGGGGGAAGAGGGATCTGGTCGTAATGTAGTCCTTGCGGACCTTACCGTTAGCCATAACGCGGGGAAGTCTGTTCAGCACGTAAGTGAAGGAGATGCCCTTTTTGAACATTGAAAGCGAGAGAAGATAGTCTTCCGTAAGGCTTTCAGAAGGAAGAACATCACCGTTGCCAAACTCTCTTATCCTCTTCATGGAGATCGCAAAGCCGGTTCCGGCACAGGGAACAAAGGCGTTCATGTTCCTGCGCTCAACCATGGATATGTAATGGTTCTCGGCAAATTCGTCGGCATATGTGGCAGTCGTGAGCTGTTTGAAGAAATTTGAGAATTTCGGCATCTTCATGATCGGGAAAACGGGGAACTGAAGAGCATCGTGATTATCGATCAGATAATTGGTAGCGAGAAGCTCGTAGGTGTGGATCACGTCCTCGGAATCGTGGACAGTCAGCGAAGCGAAGCTTATGCCGTTGTCTTTTTCGTATTCCTTGATACGTCGGATCATATGGTTGATGTTCTGGGCTTTTGTAGTAGGGCCTTTCTTGCAGTTTATGATCATATGAACATTGGGGAAAACCCTGGTCACTTCCTCGACTGCCTCGATGGTTTCGGGGTCGTTCGGATAAACACCCACAAAAAGGTGATACATAGACTTGGGATAATCGGCTGTGTTGATAAAATTGGCGATAACGTTACCGATAACGCCGGACTCATGCCAGGCAGCGATCGAGATGGCAAGCATTTTCGGGGGAGTGTTACGAAGCTTTTCGAAACTCAGGTTATCGTCGGTGGTCGTGCAGTGACGGATCAGTCCGACTATTCTTGACACTACGAACCAGATCACATCATCGAGTCCGCAGAACAGATAAAGGACAATAAGAATAAAGCCTATTGTCTGAATTACAACAGTCCAGTTCATGTTTATATCCCTTCCCTACCGGATCCCTCTTGAGGGGCTCCGAAAAATACACATATCCCATGTTATTGGAAATGCCTTTTTTTTTCAATACCCTAAAATTGTGTATTATACAGGGTGTTATTCTTAGTACGGCTTTTTACTTAAATTATTATTGTGAAAACCGGAAAGATGTTTTAGTATACGAAGGAACGGACAAAAAACCATGACTGCATAAGCATGGAAGCAGGGACAGATTATGAAGAGATTATTATTTGTATTCGGAACAAGACCGGAAGCCATTAAGATGGCGCCACTCATCCTTGAGTGCAAAAAAAGAGAGACGCTTGAGACATTTGTCTGCGTTTCGGCACAGCACCGTCAGATGCTCGATCAGGTGCTTACGACCTTTGGGATCGTGCCGGACTACGATCTTAATATCATGAAGGAACGACAGACGCTTTTTGATATAACCGTCAATGTTCTGACCGGCGTCAAAGCAGTTCTTGAGGAGGTTAAGCCCGACATCGTGCTTGTTCACGGCGACACAAGTACGACCTTTGTGACGGCGCTTGCAGCCTTTTATCTGCAGATCCCGGTAGCTCATGTCGAGGCGGGTCTGCGCACCTACAACATCTACAGCCCGTACCCTGAGGAGTTCAACAGGGAGGCGGTCGGCATCGTGAGCGCCTATAATTTCGCTCCGACTCAGCTTGCGGCATCCAACCTCCTGAAAGAGGGAAAGAAACCGGAGAGTATTTATATCACGGGGAACACGGTCATTGACGCTATGGCGCACACTGTCCGTCCCGACTATACACATCCCGAGCTTGAATGGGTCGGCGATTGCAAGCTGATCTTTATCACAGCCCACAGACGTGAAAACCTCGGAGCCCCCATGCACAACATGTTCAGGGCTATCAGACGTGTTCTTGACGAGCATGAGGACTGCAAGGCCGTTTATCCGATCCACATGAATCCCGTGGTCAGGGAGGCGGCAAAGGCAGAGCTTGATGGATGTGAGAGGATCCACATTATCGATCCGATCGAGGTCTTCGACTGCCACAACTTTGAGAGCAGGGCTTATCTGTGCCTTACCGATTCCGGTGGGATCCAGGAAGAATGCCCGAGCTACGGCGTTCCTGTGCTCGTGATGCGTGACACGACCGAGCGCCCCGAGGGGATCAAGGCAGGGACCCTGAGGTTGGTCGGAACCGATGAGGAGACCATCTATAAAGCATTCAAAGAACTTCTTGAAAACAAAGCGGAATACGAAAAGATGAGCAAGGCCTGCAATCCCTACGGCGACGGTCATGCCTCCGAGAGGATCGCGGACATCCTCGAGGGCAAGGCTTACGAACCGTTCTGACCAAAGGACAATGAAGAGAAATTGACAACATCCCGTTTTCGTGTTATAAAGGGATTGCAGTAAATAACTAAAGTAAGACGAGGTATTTTATGTTAAGCGTGGTTAGATAACTATTGCTGATTTTTCTGAACTAAGAGGATCAGTGATAATTGGGTTAATGGTATGGTTGCCATTGACTTTGTTTTTGTACGCTTAATATCATGGATACATACCTCGTTCATAGAGAGGCTTTCCTCTCTGTGCGGATAATTGTATATATTATAATTTCAAAGCCATGATATCTTTGCGTAAAGATGTCATGGCTTTTTGTGCGATAAACGAATGCCATCTGTTGCAAGCTTGTTTGCGAACAGATGGCTGAGTGAACGGTCATCTCAGAAGGGCGTAGCCCTTCCAATGGCGGACTAGTACGCGAGATGTCCGTCGCATCGAGTAGGAGTCAGCCTACTCGATTTTTGGAGGTAAAAATGAAAACGAATACTAACACAAGATGTGAGAATTATAGGGAATTTTTTACGAAGGAATATTTAATGGGACCGAACAGCTTAAGACTGCTGGATGAAATGCTTGAAAAATATCCGTTGAAGGAAGGCGGCCGCGTTATGGATCTGGGATGCGGAATGGGCATCACCAGCCTGTTTCTGGTAAAGGAAGCTGAGGTGAACGTTTTTGCCACAGACCTTTGGATCCCGGCTGAACAAAATGCTGAGAATTTTAGGAAATGGGGCGTTGAAGACCGAATCATCCCCATTCATGCCGACGCCCGCAATCTGCCTTATGCACATGGGTATTTTGATGCGATTGTGAGTATTGACGCGTTCCACTATTTTGCGGCAAAGAAGGGCGTTCTCGAAGAGAGGGTGCTTCCTTTCCTGAAAAAGGACGGAGTACTGGTAGTGGCTATGCCCGGTCTTAAGGAAGAACTTAACGCAGAGCAGGAAGAAGTTTTACTCGAGTGGTTTGAAGGTAACAGAGACGATCTTGATACATTCCACTCAAGAAAATGGTGGATGAACTTATTTGACAACAGCGATGACTATGAGGTGGTCATGGATTTTGATCTTGACTGCTTCGATGAAGCATGGAATGACTGGTTTGAGTCCGGACACGAGTACGGAATAAAAGATAAAGGATATTTCGACAGGGGGCTGGGCGAATATCTGTCATTCATCGGTATTGTCATACGCAAAACACATTAAGATTATGATATAACATCGGAGAAACAGAAATGAATACAGAACAACAGATAGAATTTGATAAAATAAAAGAAATATGGGCGCAGCTTGCGGTTACGGGAGCTGCCAAAGAGGAAATAGCGAATACGTCTGTAATCCTTGATGAAGCGGAGCTGAACGTAAAGCTTCGCGAAACCACCAACAGCAGGGAAATGATGGAAAAACTTGGGAATCCTCCGCTGCAGGATGTGACAGAGGTCAGGAAGATCCTGACGGAAGCGGGTAAAGGAGCGTGTCTTACTCCTTATCAGCTTGAACGCGTGGAAAAAGTTCTGGTGGCAGTAGAGCGATTAAAGTATTATCTCGCCGGAGGCAGGCAGTATGAGAATCCGCTTGCATATTATGATGAAAACCTTGATGGATTAAATGATCTGCGAGAGAATATATGCAGGCAGATCAGATGTGAAGAGGTGGATGACCATGCGTCTAACGTCCTGTATGATGTAAGGACCCGGATGATCCATGCCGAGGAAAACATAAAACAGAAGGCTGAGCAGGTCATAAGGAACAACAAAGACTGCATGGCGGATACCTTCTATACATTGAGAAACGGAAGAGTCTGCGTTCCGGTCAAAAAAGAATATCGGTACAGGATCGACGGCACCGTTTTGGATAAGTCTGCCACCGGAAACACGGTTTTCATAGAACCTGCCGCCCTTGGTAAATACTACGAAGAACTGCAGCTGCTGCGTGTGGAAGAAGAAAACGAGGTTTACAAGATACTGTATACCCTTTCGGCACTTGTGTCGGATGCCATTCCTGCCATGGAAGAAAATATAAGAATGATGGAAAAACTGGATTTCATATTTTCCAAGGGAAAGCTCAGCATTGACCTTGACTGCGTGGAACCGAAGATTAATCTTGAAAGAAGGATAGTCTTAAAAGAAGCAAGGCATCCCCTGATGGACAGGAAGATAAACGTGCCGCTCGATTTCAGTCTCGGTGTTGATGAGAAAGGCAGGAAACCGATCCGCGGGATCATTATCACCGGACCCAATACGGGAGGCAAGACCGTATCGATAAAAACGGTTATGATAAACGCATATATGGCACAGTGCGGACTCCACGTCCCTTGCGGCGAAGCGGATATCTGTATGAATTCCGGCTATTTGTGTGATATTGGAGACGGACAGAATATTTCTGAAAATCTGTCCACATTCTCTGCACATATCGAAAATGTGCTCGAGATACTTCGAAAAGTGAACAGGGAAAGCCTTGTTATAATGGACGAGTTAGGCTCCGGTACCGACCCGACCGAAGGCATGGGAATAGCAACCGCGATTCTTGAAGAATTACGCAAAAGTGGGGCTGATTTCCTGGTGACGACGCATTATCCCGAGATCAAGGAATATGCGGCAAAACATGAAGGGATCATAAACGCCAGAATGACTTTTGACCGTGGAACTTTGATGCCTACATACAAAATGGTGATCGGAGAGGCCGGAGAAAGCTGTGCTTTCTATATCGCGGACCGCCTCGGGATGCCGGAGAGCATGCTGAAGACAGCAGTGGAAGCCGCATATGGCCGGGAGGCTCTGAAAACGTATAGCTTTGGGAAAAACGCCGACATCTCCAAAAGTGAAAACAGGAAGGTTCAAAGGTATAAAAAGCCGACCAATAATCCGAAATTGTCGCCGCAGTTCAGTATAGGCGACAGCGTAATGGTATATCCTGATAAGAAGATAGGCATAGTCTGCGAGCCGGAAAACGATAAGGGAGTGCTCAGAGTCCAGATAGCGGGCCGGAAAATATGGATCAATCAAAAGCGCGTAAAGCTTCATGTCAAGGCCGAAGAACTGTATCCGGAAGATTATGATTTCTCTATCATCTTTGACTCGGTGGAGAACCGTAAAAAACGTCATGATATGGAACGGAAGTATACCGATGAAGTGATCGTAACGTATCCCGAATATAAATAAAAAGGATTGAGCTTGTAAAAAATGCGATTAAAATCATAGTCGAGTATTG
>JAEEQC010000237.1 GCA_016285135.1 Lachnospiraceae bacterium | reverse complement strand
GACTACCGGAACGGGAAGCAATATCACAGGGCTAGTTCCCGGAACGTATTATGTTCGTGTAAAAGCAACAGATTCGACTTATGAGTCTGATGAAGTAACTCTGTGGATCAAAGGCGTACCAACCATCAGTGCCGAAGACATAACAGTTACCTACGGGGATACTGACAAGAGTATGAGTGGCACTGTGATCGGATCCATAGCAGGAGGCGATATGAGCTATGCCGTGAAATCCGGAAGTGAAGATTATATTGATGTACACGCAACTACCGGCGCACTGACGATAAAAAAAGTTCCTGCGGACGGCATGGCCTATGTAGTTGTTACAACGGCAGAGAATGCTACCGCTACTCAGGGAACCAAAGAGGTGACAGTGACCATCAACAAGGCAACTCCGGTTGTTACAGCACCGACTGCGAAGACATTGACCGCTTCCGGGTCAGCACTTCTGCTTGTTGATGCAGGATCCACAACCGGTGGAACTTTGCAATACGCAGTCGGTACGGATGCAACTACTGCGCCTACATCAGGATGGGACATAGAAATTCCTTCAAAAGCCGAAGCGGGAACGTATTATGTTTGGTACAGGGTCGAAGGAGATCAGAATTGGGCAGGAGCTGATTCGTTTGAACCTGTCAAAGTGGTTATCAAAGAGCAGGCTTCAAACACTACGACGGATTCTGATCCCACGCAGTCAAACACGGGTACTACAACAGATCCCGCACCCGCACCTGTGACTCCTGTTTATACTCCGGAGCCTGTAGTAGAGAAAGCTAATGAAGTACCGGAGCCGAGTATTTTCACTCGTAAGAATAAAGACGGTTCCGAAACAAAGATAGAGATTATTTGGAATGCTGACGGAACCACGACCGTTATCAATGAAACTAAGCTGGCTGACGGAACCACAATAGTCAAAGAAGAAACCCGTGATGCAAAGGGCAACGGAACACTAAAGATCGAAAAGAAAGACGCTGAAGGTAATCTTTTAAGCAAGACAGAAGGAACGATCAAAGTCAACAAAAAAGGGACCGAAACCATTAAGTCCACAACAAAGAACTCAGATGGCTCAGTGTCTGAGAAAACACAGAAGACTTATAAACGTGATCCGAACGCTGACAATATCAAAAAGGTAACCATAACCGAAAAGAAGACCGACGCCGAAGGTAACACGGAAACGATTAAGACTACAGCTCTTGTGGGTGTCCTCGGAGACGCAACCATCTCAGAGAAGAGCACTTATAACGGCGCCGGAGCTGACGGAAAAACGGCGATAACTGTTAAAGAGGAAAGACAGTACTCTTTGTCGGTTAACGGAAGATTGAAGCTCACATCTCTTTCGACAGACGGAGAGAAACTCACTATCCCCGAGAGCATCGAACTTGACGGGATGACGAGAGTCGACAAAGCGATCGGAAAGAATGCCATGAAGGGCAACAAGACCGTGAAAGAAGTCGTGCTTGGAGAGAACATCACGACGATCTGCACGGGTGCATTTAGAAACTGCAAGAACCTTGAACTTATAGAGTTCACGGGTTCAGTAAAGAAGATTTACAAGAACGCTTTCAAGGGCATAGCTGAGAACGCGAAGTTTGTAATAAAGGCTTCTGAAGAAGACTTTGAAAGGATCGTAGAGCTTCTCAAGAAATCCGGAGTCAGTGATACAGTAACGTTTGAGAGAGTGGAAGCCTGAAGAAATATTGGTTTCTCAGTTAAGTGTTTTTTAGCGTAAATCGTAAAAAAGGACGACCCGAACGCTAAGTTCGGGTCGTTTTCGTGCCGGCGGCGGGGGTCGAACCCGCACGTCCTCGCGGACACAAGATTTTGAGTCTTGCACGTCTGCCAATTCCATCACGCCGGCTTATTGATTCGCAACACCGCAATTTTATCAAATACCGAGAAGATATTCAAGTGATTTTTTGCCGACACCGCGAGCAGCTCACAAGTCCGAGGACCTGTGAGCTGCACAGAATAAGCATCAGTACTTTTTTTATCAAAGCGTTTTCATCTTTACCCGATGATGGCCTTATGAAAGGTCTTCTTACCCTTCTTGATCTTAACGCCTGCTTCGAGCTGTTCCTTGCTGATGCGGTCGTTGATGGAAGTAACCTTCTCACCGTCAACGCTCACGCCTCCCTGCTCGATAAGACGACGGCCTTCGCTTCTCGAAGGGATGAGTGAGCAAGCCTCAAGGAGCTCCATGATCGTCATTCCGTCAGCTGCTTTGTCTGCAGGGATCTGTGTGGTGGGCATGTTGCTGTCGTCCCCGCCTCCTGCGAAGAGCGCTTTTGCCGCAGCAAGAGCCTTATCGGCCTCCTCCTTGCCGTGCACGAGCTCAGTAAGCTCATGAGCGAAAATCTCCTTCATCTCGTTGATCC
>JAEEQC010000236.1 GCA_016285135.1 Lachnospiraceae bacterium | reverse complement strand
GTTGCAAGCTTGTTTGTGAACAGACGGCTGAGTGAACGGACATCTCAGAAGGGCGTAGCCCTTCCAATGGCGGACTTGTACGCGAGATGTCCCGTCGCATCGAGTAGGAGTCAGCCTACTCGATTTTGCTAAAAAGAAGTAAAATAATAGTTGCGAAATGCCAAAATTAGGAATATAATATCAAGAAACAAGAATTAAATAAACAAGGACATACGACCTGTTTATTGAAACTACACAAAAACAAATGGCCCGCAAAAGGAAGGGAGCAAACCATGAAAACCAGACGCTTAAGCCTCAGAACCAAGATCACACTTGTTATCGCATTATCCAGTATCGTCTGCTTCTGTATTTTTGGAGTAGTCTCTTATCAGAGGATCAGTAAGGAGCTCATAGAGCAGATCAGAGCTGAAGCTCTTCATATTGCTGAGATTGCCGCATCGGAGGTCGACGGTGACGCATATGTTACAATCGAGTCTGTGGATGACGAAGCTTTTATTGAGACGTATGATTTACTCGTAAAATACAGGGAGAGCAGTGTTGTTGAGTATATCTACACCATGAAAAAGACAGGAACGAACACTTCGGTGTTTGTTGTCGATACCGATCCCGATGAACCGGGTGAGATAGGCGAAGAGTACGAGTGGCTTGATATCTTTGAAACCGTTTACGGCGGTGAAGCTGCTTGGGACGAGGAGCTGACTGAAGACGAGTGGGGCACTTTTATTTCGGGCTACGCTCCCATCTTTAACAGTGCCGGAAGCGTCGTCGGCCTCGTCGGAGTAGATGTTTCTCTTGAAGAAATGGAGAGAGATATCGCCGTTGTCGGGAAACTCATTATTCTTCTTATAGGAATATTCCTCCTTGCGTTTGTGGGGATTTCGCTCGGGATCGGGTTTATACTCGGAAGAGACCTTAAGAGGCTTTATTCAAAAGTACGCGATCTCAACAGCGGAGAAGCAGACCTTACAAAACAGATCGTTATTGGCAGCGGTGATGAGCTTGAGACCATAGCCGATGAGATCAATCTCTTCATATCACATATACATGACCAGATGGTGACCGCAGCCGGAACATCGGATGTTGTGGCGGAAAACAGCGAAGCTATGGAGAATCTTGTTGAGGAATGCCGCAGCAGTCTGAGTGACATTGCGACAGATCTTCAAAAGCTCAGCGATACAATGAAGAACACTACCGGTGATACATCGGCGATCCTTGACGGTATTAACGATTCGGGAGATATCGTGAGCCGTGCATTTGAGAATTCAAAGAAGAAGGCAGACGACGCAGGGGAGATTAGCGTTGAGGCCAGCGATAAGGAAAAGAAGATCACAGAGAAGACCGAGAACGCAACAAAGATGGTAGAGAGCCTCAAACAGAGACTCGAGGAAGCTGCCCTCAAGTGTCAGGCGGTTCATGAAATAGAAGAGCTCGCCGACAAGATATTAAAGGTTTCGAGCACCACAAAGATGCTTTCACTTAATGCAAGTATCGAGGCTGCGAGAGCCGGCGAGGCAGGAAGAGGATTTGCGATCATCGCGGGAGATGTCCAGGACCTGAGCGGTCAGATCACCGACCTTGTTGAGAACATACGTCAGACAAATGAACAGGTTATAGTTTCGGTTGAGGACCTTATCCAAAATGTTAATGAGACAACAGGTTTCCTCAGCGACGAGGTTCTTCCCGACTATCGTGAGTTCAGCCGGATGGGTGCCGACTACAGTTCGAACATGTCGGATATGTCCGGAGCGCTTAAGGAGATCAATGACAGCCTTGCCAAAGTCAATGAAAGCATGAACATGATCAGGAACAGAGCGGATTCGATCAACTCTGTTATCGAGGAAGGATCCGGCAAGATCGATTCCGTTGCCAAGGGAAGCGCCGTCCTTGAAGAAAACATGAACGATCTGACCGATAAGGCATCGAAGAACAACGAGGAAGCAAGAAGCCTTAATCAGAACATTTCGGAGTATAAGCTGTGATCCGTGTTTGAAAATTGTCTAAAAAACAAGGATAATTCTGAAAATTCAATATCTGAAATGCAGGAAAGCCGCTATTTTAGCGGCTTTTCGACATGTGAAAAATTTATACAAAAAAAACACAATTTGTTGTTGACACACCAAAAAGCGGGTGATATAATAGCATTCGCTGACGCGCCAAAGGGCAATAAAAAAGAGCGCATCAGATGTAAACCTGGTACTTCGGTTAAGACCGGTACGAGGAAACGCAATCGAAAAACACGATTGCAAAGTGTACCTTGATAATCGAATAATGAAACAACCTTGAAATTTCTTGAATAATTTCTAGGACGTAGACATATGTCTACTACCCAAAAACAGTAAAAACGGGGAAACAAAGTGCTAAATAATAGCCGCGTTG
>JAEEQC010000235.1 GCA_016285135.1 Lachnospiraceae bacterium | reverse complement strand
ACACAGCTTGACATCGGTGATTTCCCTCTCGTTGCAATCCCCGGCAAGGAGTCAGAGCAGAAGCACAATCAGCTTCTCATGACCCGTCCCGCATTCGGCGGAAATACCATCGCTACCATCGCATGCCCCAACAACAGACCCCAGATGGCAACCGTTCGTCCCGGCGTTATGCAAAAAGTAGAGCCTGTCAAGGGTGCTAAGGCAGAGGTTGTAGATTACAATCCCGGATTTACTCCCGACAACAGATACGTAACCGTAAAGGAAGTCGTAAAGGCTGTTTCCGATACCGTTGATATCATGAACGCCAAGATCCTCGTATCCGGCGGACGTGGAGTAGGATCACCCGAGAACTTCAAGATCCTCGAGGATCTCGCAGCAGCTATCGGCGGAGAAGTTTCCTGCTCAAGAGCAGTTGTAGATTCAGGCTGGAAGCCCAAGGATCTCCAGGTTGGTCAGACCGGTAAGACCGTAAGACCTCACGTATACTTCGCAATCGGTATCTCAGGTGCCATCCAGCACGTTGCAGGTATGGAAGAGTCAGACATCATCATCGCCATCAACAAGGATGAAGATGCTCCCATCTTCGATGTAGCTGATTACGGTATCGTAGGCGATCTCAACAAGATCGTTCCCGAGCTCACCGAGTCCATCAAGAAGGCTATGGCTGAGAAGTAATCACACATCAACACGATATGCAAACATGACATTATCGTCATAAACAGATATCCGCATCCGAAAGGGTGCGGATATTTTTTTGTTTTTCTTTTGCGGGATTATTCAGTATACTTATACATAGCGTTTCTGTTTTATGGAGGGAGAGAAAATGTTTGATGAAGGATTGAACAGAGACAGTATCGTGACCAAGATCGTAGGGGTGCTCTGCATACTTGCCGCACTCGGCGGTTTCGGAGTTATCATGGCGGGAGCAGGCTTTTCAATGTTCATCGTTGTGATCGCATGTGCAACGATAGGCCTGGTGTGCTTTATGGATCTCGGAAAAGACAGGGAGATGTTTGCCGGTGCGATCGGCGCGGTCATGCTGGCGGAGATATTGGGACTTGTACTTTCGGATGTCCACACATCTTCATCTGTCGTGAATGTCATCGTGAGCCTCTTGGGACACGCGGCGCTTCTTTTGTATTTCCTCGGTAACAGGCTTGAAAGGAACAAGGCCATAATCGCAGGCCTTCTGATCATAGGAGATAATCTGTGGAGGATCATCACCCTAAGCACACTGTTATCCGTTGCAAACAATGCCATTTTGGGAGGTGCTATATCGGAGAGTGCGATCCGTGCCGCAGCGCTCGGAAGCGCCGTCTGCATCATTCCCGCACTGGCTGTGACCGTACTTCTTTTCGCGGGAGTACTTGATTACGGAAACTGATAAGGAGAACGATCCATGAGATATGATGTAGCGATAATAGGCAGTGGTCCTGCGGGACTCGAAGCTGCGATCACTCTTAAGATAAGAAAAAAGAACATCATTCTTTTCGGGAAAAAAGATTCAAGCGCGAAGGTAAGACTCGCAGAGAAGATAGACAACTACCTCGGAATCCCCGCTGTGAGCGGCTCCGAGCTTGCCGACAGAATGCTTGACCATGCCGCACAGATGGGCGTGGAGATAAATGATACCAAGGTGAGCATGATCTATCCTTACGGAGAATACTTCGCTCTGCAGTGCGGAGAGGAGATGATAGAAGCATCTTCCGTAATTCTCTGTGCAGGCGTTGCACCCGCAAAGACCATCCCCGGAGAGACGGAGTTCCTCGGACGCGGAGTCAGCTACTGCGCTACATGCGACGCCGCTATATATAAAGAAAAGAAAACGATAGTGGTGTCATATTCGAAGGACTACGAGGAAGAGGCTCTGTTTCTGAGAAAGTACGCATCGGAAGTGATCTACATTCCCATGTATGATGCGCCCGGCCTTGCTCTGGAGAATATTGATGTTCAGTCCGCAAAGCCCGCGGAGATCAAGGGAAAGATGAAGGCGAACACTCTGGTCACCGATTCCGGCGAGCTTTCCTTTGACGGACTCTTCATTTTAAGGGATCAGATAGCCCCTTCATCCCTCGTTCCGGGACTCGAAACGGAGGGGAGTGCGGTAAAATGTGAACGAAATATGTCCACGAACATACCCGGACTGTTCGCTGCGGGGGACATCGCGGGCGAACCCTTCCAGCTGGTAAAAGCGGCCGGAGAAGGCTTAACTGCGGCACTTTCGGCGGTCAAGTATCTGGCTTCCAAGTCCGTTTAACACCGTTTTTGACAATTTATACAAAAAAGTGCTTGCAAAAAACTGTTTCTGATGTTAAAACGCGAGCACTTTTTTTACGATTTTGTAATTTTTTGTGCAATTTTGCTATATCCATATATCTG
>JAEEQC010000234.1 GCA_016285135.1 Lachnospiraceae bacterium | reverse complement strand
CTGTACTGGTTGAACATCTGAGGTGAGAAATCTGTTTTTTCTCTGATATCCTCCACTTTATTACTATCAGTTTCCGACATGGCTTTGCAGATCACAACATCGTTGTCCGACAGATCGTTCCAGATTTTATCGTATGCACCTTCTGCAAGTCTCGCATCATATTCTTCAATTACTTCTTCTATTCTTGCGTCAGGGGTACTGTTTCTACGTTCCCAGAACAGATAGCCAAGAAGCTGAAAACCAAATGAATACCCCTTCGTAAGTAACGCCATTTTTTCACTTTCTTCGTCGCTGATTTTAAAGACTTTCTTATAGGAGCTCCTGATCATTGTGTAATTAATGGGTTCAAGTACAATTCTGGGCGCTCTGCTGAAGAATGTCAAAGTCTTTGAATTGATCACATTGTATATGTTTTGAGGAAGACCGGTCATCAATAAGAATACCGGTTGCTCCGTCCTTAAGAAAATCGAGAACAGACTTCCGAACTTTCTCATTTCCTCATTATTGATTGCTTCATCTATTGCAATGAGCACATTTTTCTTCATTTTCTTAACAACCGAAAGCATTTTATCGAGTGCAACTTTTATGTCAGATACAGGTTCGGATTTTTCAATAGAAACACCGATTCCAAGTAGAGACAGATCAAGCTTTACACTGAGAAATTTTGCTTTCACGAGCGGATGCTCATAAAGCTCACTTGCCCACTGTTCGATGAGATTACCGTCTATACTGAGGTTTAAAACAATGAAATCACCTGTCGCTTCGAGCGTCTTCTCAATATCGGTCATCATAACCGTTTTTCCCGAGCCGCGAATCCCTGTCAGCATATAAATCTGATTTGATGGAATTGCATCGGTAAAATCATCGATAATCCTCTTTTTTTGAATCAGACGATCGATGTACAGAGTCGGTATTTTACCTGATGACAGTATAAACGGATTCCCTTGTGACATAACATACTCCTTATTTATTGCAATAATAGTTGTTTATTCTTATTTATTCTTATTTATTCTTATTTATTTGTATTTATTCTATTTATTCGTATTTATTTGTATTTATTTTAAGTCAGCGTGTTTCAGATGTCAAATCTTTCCTGAACATATTTCTTCGTTTTTAGAGTTTCAAACTGCTTCCGGGGTGCAGAAACCTATAGAACGACCACATTTGTTGCCACTTTCTTACGGAAACTCACATCATGCTCTACGAGCAACATGGTCGGTTCGAACTCGGAGATAAGCTTTTCGATCTGCATCCGTGAAAACACGTCTATGTAATTGAGCGGTTCATCCCAGATATAAAGATGTGCCGGAGTGATCAGGCTCGCGGCTATAAGCACCTTCTTCTTCTGACCTTCGGAGAAATCCTCCATGTTCTTGACAAACTGCTCCCGCTGCATGTCGAGCTGTCTGAGGACCGCAAGGAACATGCTTTCTTCAAGTCCTCTCTTCTTACAGAATTCACGAAGTGTACCTCGGAGGAAGGACGTATCCTGATTGACATAGGATACGATAAGTCCCGATGCGACATCTAAGGTACCTTCTGTAATAAGCTTGTTCTCAGACTCATGTCCCTCCGGATCGTTCTTTCTGAGTATTGCCTTCAGGACGCTTGATTTTCCGCATCCGTTATCCCCCGAAAGTACCACTCTTTCACCGCGTCTGACCTGAAATCTTAAGCCCCGGAAGAGTTCCCGGTCCGCGTCAGCGTACCTGAGCGAGAGGTCATAAGCGTTGATCAGCACTTCTTTATGATAGCGAAGCGGCTGAAGCTTGAGGTCATTCACACGCTCGATATCCTGCAGCAAGCCTTCTTTCTCCGTGATCTCTCTGTCAATGCGCTTTTCCACAGCCTTGACCCTTGCCTGCATCTTTTTGGTCTTGGCTCCGATAAAGGATCTTGTTGCAATACTCCTGTCATGCTCTTTGACCGGATCAAAGCCGATCTTGGAACCTTCGCTTTTCTCGGCCCATTTACCGGTCCTGTCCGCAGCGCTCTTCAGTTTCCCGATCTCTTTCATGTGCTTTTCGTTCTCGGCCTGTCTGAAAGCGTCGGTTTTCTCTTTGTTTTCCCACCATGTCGAGAAATTACCCGCCTGAACTTCCACGCTAGTGCGATTTAACACAAGAACGTGATCACAGATTCCGTCAAGCAGGTCGCGATCATGCGACACAAGTATAAAGCCTTTCTTCGCCGCGAGATACTCCTTTACAATGTCGCGTGCCGCACTGTCCAGGTGGTTAGTCGGTTCGTCGATCAGAAGGAACTCGTTCTCATCGGCAAACAAAACAGCCAGCATTACTCTCGTTCGCTCACCGTAGCTTAAGGTCCCGAACGGTCTGTACAGACACTCCGGATCCATCCCAAGCTCATTCATCTGTACCATGAC
>JAEEQC010000233.1 GCA_016285135.1 Lachnospiraceae bacterium | reverse complement strand
TTATCGGTGACGACTTTGACCTCGCCGCTATCGAAGCAAGACTTAAGAAGGGCGGCGTGAGCATGGTCGAGATCCAGCGCTCATGCGGTTATTCCCACAGACGCGGTCTTTCTCTCGAAAAGATCAAAGAGGCATGCGAGCTTGTTAAGAGAGTTTCGCCCGAAACTATCATCATGTGCGACAATTGCTACGGCGAGCTTGTCTGCAAAGAGGAGCCGACAGAAGTCGGAGTAGATGTTATGGCCGGTTCGCTCATGCACAATCTCGGCGGCGGGATCGCGACCTCCGGCGGTTATGTGGCAGGACGTGCGGATCTCATCGCACAGGTTGCGGACAGGCTTACGGCACCCGGGATCGGCAAGTTCCTCGGTGCGAACTATAACCAGAACCTTAAATTCTTAAAGGGTCTTTACATGGCACCCCGTACAGTTGCGAATGCTGTAAAGACTGCTGTGTTTGCCGCGTTCCTCGCTGAAGAGCTCGGGTTTGAGAGCGTCAAACCCGGTTCTGCGGAGAAGCACAGTGACCTTATTCAGACCTTTAACCTGCGCTCGGCGGATGAACTTATCGCTTTCTGTCAGGCGCTGCAATCGGTTTCGCCCGTAGATTCCATGTTTGAGGCTGTTCCGTGCGAGATGCCCGGATATCCTCATGACGAGATCATGTCGGCAGGAACCTTCGCGCAGGGCTCTACCATAGAGCTCACATGTGACGCACCCGTAGTAGAGCCGTTCCGTGTGTATATTCAGGGCGGGCTCACGTACGAATACGGCAGGATCGGGATGATAAACGCGTTCTCGAAGATCCTGAACTCGCGGTAGGAGCGTCACTATGGGAATGCTTTGCAGACGAAAGAACCACGATCTAAACCACGGATCGCACGGCAAACGCTTTCACGGACCGGGAACAGGAAGAGCAAGACGCCCCAATTCCCCGCCCTGTGATTATAGTTTATGATCATTGCCGGGAAAGAGAAAATCTCTTCGCGGCAGTATCGGTGTATCGGTATGACGGATTCCGTGATACCGTTGTTTGGCGTATATAGAAAAATAAACTATAATTACAGGTGAATAAACATGAAAAAATTGATAATGAAGATAAAAAACGATTTTTCCACATATGAAAAACTGTGGATGCTTGCGATGGTGATCCTCGCCGTCGGCGCCGGCCTTATCTGGCCCGAGGAGGATTCAAACGGATGGAGCGGAACGCTCCTTAACGTGATGTGCATCTTCATCACGATCGTCGGACTGTTTTGTGAGCTTTTGTTCTCAAAGCAGAGGAGGTCGGCATTCCTTATTTATAATGCAGTCGAAGTAGTGACCGTGGCATATTATTTAATGACCAAAACACAGTACTTCTCGATGTTCGCGGCGCTTATTTACTGGATCCCCGCACATACGCTCGGATATTTCGCTTGGAATAAACATAAAGACAAGAGAGACAAGAAGATCACAGTTATCAGGAGACTTAAGAAGTGGCAGACCGCGCTTATCATGATCTCGACTGTAGCGATCACGCTGATCGGCGGATATCTTCTTGCCAAGTACGGCCCCGAAACAGATTATTATGAGGGCAACGAAACGCTTCAGAACGTAATAGCATACCTTGATTCTTCGCTGTTTGTTATGGCGGTAATAGACGGAATTCTGATGTTCTGCCGTTCGAGGGATTCCTGGTGGACATGGCACATCTTTACCGCTGTCGATACAGTTGTCAGGATCCTTTCGGGACAGTGGGTACTCCTTGTTTATGACATCGGATACTTTACAAACACGACATACGGCAACATCAAGTGGACTCAGTACATTAAGAAGAACGAAGCTCTTGAAAAGCAGGAGAGTTAACATGAAAAAACACGGGTTCGGAACTGCACTTGTGACTGTGGGAAGCATCTTGCTTCTTCTTTCGGGTGCGGTTCCCGCCCGTGCGAATATATCTTTGACAACGTACGAAACCGGGGAAAATACAGTATCTTACACCGCCGACACAAGCGGTTCACAGAAAAAGTCCCTTGCGGATTACACGGACGAAGAGCGCTATAAACTCCTCTTCGGAACGGAAAAGAAGCTCTTTACGGTCGATGATAAGCCGGCAGGCTTCGAAACGAAGGCGGCGGCGCTCGGCAACATGACGACAGTGAAAGTTCCGTGTTATCTCATTGATTCAAGGGGCACGAAGTATCCTTCCTCGAGGAACATAACCGTTCATAAGGCGCTCGCTGAGGATGTGAAGCAGATCTTCGATGAGATCTACGCCCTCCCCGAGAAGTTCCCGATCAACACTCTGGTCGGCTTCCGTTGGAACTCGCGCGGCGAAGTCTCGGGTCCGTTTCTTGAGACGGTTACGTGTATGAGCGCTCATGCCTATGGTGCAGCGATCGACATAA
>JAEEQC010000057.1 GCA_016285135.1 Lachnospiraceae bacterium | reverse complement strand
CAAACTCGCAGTAACCTATAACCGAGAGGTTCCTCGGTTTGTCACCTTTGTTGGTGACTTTGCATCTCCAGACCTCGTAGGAAGCGCCCTTGGGAACATAGTAAAGAGCCTCTGCCTCAATATCGCGATATGTTCCGGTGATGAGGGTGTACGCCGTTCCGTGGCGGCACTCGCTCTTGTAGTCTTCGAGAGGCTTGCACACAGGCGCCCACGAAGCCGACCAGTAGTCTCCGTCCTCGTTGTCCCTGATGTAGATATAACGTCCGGGCTGATCGAGCGGCACGCCGTTGAACCTGTAGCGGATGATCCTGCCGTTCGCGCCTGATTTTTCAAAGCTGTAGCCGCCGGCATTTCCCGAAATGATCGCACCGTAATCGGGCGAACCGAGGTAGTTTGCCCATGCCGTGGGGGTATCGGGGCGGGTGATAACGTACTCTCTGTTTTCTGCGTCAAAATAGCCGTATCTCATATGTCGTCTCCTTTATAGATGAGTATTTTACTTTGTGTTAACCTGTCGTTGACCCGGATGTAGGGGGTGACGGGTTTTAATCTTCGAATTCCTTAAGCCTGCCGGCGAGTTCCGGAGGAACAAACGCACTGATCTTGATGCCTTCGGGGACATATTCCTCGGAGAGGAGCTGTCCGCGTGTCCGGATGTCGGATGCAAGTGATCCCGCTGTGTACGGTATGATACCGTTAAAGCAATGCCTGCGTTCCGAGAGGATCTTCTCGACCTGCTCCGTGAGAAGCTCCAGTCCTTCGCCCGTCTTCGCACTGATCATGATGCTCGCGTCGGCCTCGGGGTCCCTCAGGTCGACAAGGTGTATCTTGTCACACTTGTTGAAAACGGTTATCACCGGCTTGTCGCTGATGCCGAGCTTCTCAAGAGTGTCGCGGACGACTCTCATCTTCGCCCTGATCTCGGGATCCGATGCATCCGCCACCTGAAGTATGATGTCGGCGTACCTCGCCTCGTCGAGTGTCGATCTGAACGCTTCCACAAGGTGGTGGGGCAGCTTTCTGATGAACCCGACGGTGTCTGAGAAAAGGATCTCCTGACCGGTCTGAGAGACAAAGTTCCTGACCGTCGTATCGAGTGTCGCGAAAAGCTTGTCCTCCTCGAGGACCTCCGAACCCGTGAGCTTGTTGAGGAGTGTGGACTTCCCGGCATTTGTGTAGCCCACTATCGAAACAAGAGGAAGGTTCTTCCTGCTTCTCTGTGCCCTGGTGACATCCCTCGTACGCGAAACGTTTTTGAGCTCGCTTGTGAGGACCGAGATCCTGTCCCTGATGAGCCTTCGGTCGGTCTCAAGCTTCTTTTCGCCGGGGCCGCGCATGCCCATACCGTACTGTCTGTCAAAACTTCCGGCGAGGCTTCTGATCCTGGCAGCCCTGTACTTGAGCTGTGCCAGCTCCACTTCCAGCTTGCCTTCGCTGCTTGATGCGTGATCCGCAAATATGTCGAGTATCACCATCGTCCTGTCAAGGACTCTGAGCGGCTCAAGCGCTTCCGAGAGATTCCTCATCTGAGACGGTGAAAGCTCATCGTCGCAGACGATGCCGGTCGCACCCTGCGCCTGTGCGTACGCCTCGATCTCTTCGATCTTGCCCTTGCCGACATACGTGGCGGGTGAGGCGTTCTCCCTGTTCTGGATCACCCTGCCGACCTCCTGCCCGCCGGCCGTTTCCACAAGCTCGGCAAGCTCGTCGAGGAGTATCTCGGGATCCTCGCTGCCCTCGGTGGCGACACAGACGAGTATCACTTTCTCGGGTCTTTGATCGTTGCTAATCATAAAACAGTTACCTTATCTGAATATATCTGAATTTATCTGAGTTTTCGCGCACATTCGAGCGCGTTGTCGTAGTCGTAGCGTTTGAGGTACTTGATGATGTCCGTGGCGGACTGCACGTTTTCCTTGCCGATGTCATGCGTGAGCAACTTCTCTGCGAGCTCTCTCGCACGTGTCTCCTCAAAGTTCTCGAGAAGATCGACGAGCCTGTTTCTGGTCTCCCAGATCTCATCGGTCGTGATGGGAAGCGTTCCGCCCTGCTTTTCGCCCCCTTGAGGAGCGGTATCGAACCCGAATGCGGCCGAAAAAGCGCTCGCAAGCGTATCGAGATATGCCTCGGGACGTGGTCCGTCGCTCACAATACCATCAAACACACCGTTCGCGCAAGCCATTTCTTGCGCATATGCGTACTCAAATAATGCGTCGTAGCCGAATGTCCTCGCGTTCGACTTGATACCGTGGATGAGGATCCTGTAGTTTTCGATATCGCGCTTTTCGCGAAGCGCTTCAAGATCGTTCTTCTCATCCGTATAGCTCTCGAGGTAGGAGCGGACTGTATCGGAATAACCGTCAAAGTCGCCCGTGTACTCAAGTCCCTTGAACATGTCTATGCCGAACTCTTTGAGGATGCGCGCACATTCCTCGACCCTGTCGTCGGCGCGGACAACCTCGAGATCGTCAGTTGCAGTCTCTGTTTCAAGCATCTTTGCAGGCAAATATGATGCCACCATCCTTTCAAGCGTGACGGCCTCGACCGGTTTCGAGAGGTAGTCGTCATATCCGTGAGATACATAAAACTCTCTTGCACCTTTCAGCGCATTGGCCGTCATCATGATATAGGTCGCGTCCGCGGACTTGTTCTCGCCCTCGGGAAGCTTCCTGATCCCGTCGAGTGTCTCTATGCCGTCCATCCCGGGCATCATGTGATCGATAAAGACGATATCGTACTTTTTCTCGCGGATCATCCTGATGCACTCCTCGCCGGAGCCCGCTGTGTCAACGGTCACTTTCGTCTTCTTGAGGAGTCCCCTGATAACCTCAAGGTTCATCCTGTTGTCATCCGTAACAAGGATATGCGCGCCCGCTGCAGTAAACGACGGCCTGTATTCGCCGGTCATACGGTCTCTTCCCTCGCTTACGTTTATGATCCCGACTGCCTGAGGGTCGATGATATCCTGATCTATGACTACCGTAAACTCGCTGCCCACGCCCTTTTGGCTCTTAACGCTTATGTGGGCATCCATGAGACCACATAGCGAGCTCACGATCGACAATCCGAGGCCCGTACCTTCGATGCCGCGGTTTTTCGCATCGTCAAACCTTGTGAAAGGATCAAAGAGTGTCTTCTGATCTTCCTCGCTGATGCCGATACCGGTGTCCTCAACGGCGAGCGTCAGCTCGCATTTACTGTCATGCGTGCGGCCGCTTGCTTTAAGACGGACTTTGCCTTCGTGAGTGTACTTGACCGCGTTGCTCAGGAGATTGACAAGGATCTGGTTGACCCTGACTTCGTCGCCGTAGAGACGCACGGGGATCTTGGGGTCGATCTCGGTCTCAAACTCGAGCCCTTTGTCGGCGCAGCGAAGCGCAAACATGTCAATAAGGCTTTCGAACATCGTGCGCGTCTCGTACTCCGCACACACGATCTTCATCTGACCCGCCTCAACCTTCGAAACGTCCAGTATGTCGTTGATTATGGAAAGAAGCGTTTCGCCGGCTGCTTCGATATTGCCCGCGTAGTGAAGGATCTGCCTGTCGAGACTCTCTCTCTTTATCATCTCGTTCATACCGAGCACGGTATTTATGGGAGTCCTGATCTCGTGACTCATCCTGGCAAGGAACTCGGACTTGGCATTGTTGGCCTCGTCGGCTCTCTTACGCTCTTTTTCGTACTCTTCCATGATCCTGTAGCGCTCGGTGACGTCGTTGACGCTCACAAGATTACCTGTTTTCTCACCGAAGACATCACGCATGATGTGTACGGTAACGAGACAATGTCTCCCGTTGCCTCTCGCCGGTGCTTCAAAGCTCGCGGTATCCGCCTCCCACATCGGCAGCTCGTCCTCTTTGATCTTAAAAAGCTGCGTGAGAGGAAGCTCCTTGCCGATACAGTCCTCAAGGCCGAGGAATCTGACCGCCTCCTCACTGGCCTGCACAAGGACCTTGTTGTTGTCGTAGATGAGCATCGAAGTACTGACGAGGTGGAAGATGTACTTGCCGGCATTGGCCTGTGTCAGCTGTGACTCGTCCACCGCCACGGCGATCGTATAGATGCAGACCGTACAGATAAACTGGAAGTATGTGCTCAGTGGTATCGCCACGTAACCGAGGCTCGGAAGGATAGTATCGAAGATATTTCCGAGCACGAGTCCGCCAAGAGCGATAAACACTCTCTTCCCGATGAATCTGTTCCTCGGAGAGCTCTTTTTTGAAAGGAGCTTGAAGACCATAGCAAAATAGATGATCGAAAAGACGATCGTTATGATCACATAAAGGAGTCCGAAGAAATCAAAATTAAATGTATATGACATCCCCCACGGCGTGCGGTAAAACGTTACGCTCTCACGCCTGATGTTGAAAGGATAGATGATCAGGAAGCTCATGGCAAAGATCTTGATGATACTTTTGACCGACTGCTTGATGTCGACCCAGCCCAATATCAGTATGGCCAGAAGGATAAGGCTCATGAACACGCCGAACATACCGATACAACGCAGAAGATAAGCTGTTTCTTCGTTCTCCTGCGTGATCAGCGTAGCAAAGCAAAAGCTCCATATCGCGCCGGCGATCGCATAGGCCGCAAAGAGCTTGTTGCTGCGAAGCTTTCGTCGCTCGCCCATTAGCATGTTCACCGCAAACACTATGTCACAAAGCGCTGTCGCGAACAGAATGTTTTCAAGCAGATTTTCCATCAAATACTCCTCTGGGGAAGTTATGGTTTCACGGGTCCCGGACACAAAATCCGTAACTTATATAATACTACAAAATCGGCATTTTCTCAATAGATTCGTGCTGTCCGGAGGGCGTTTCGGGCCGGACTTGCTATTTTCGAAAATTTGTGGTATGATGTGTTTTGTTTTCGTGAAGCGCCGAACGACCGCCAGCCTCCGAGGCCGTTCCCCCGCGCGGTTTTGCTCGTTGTCAGACGGAGGCTTAGATTAAGGATTTGCTATGAAGGTTTACAAACGAATGTCCATAATCCTCTTCACCGGGATCATGATGATCGGACTGAGCACCTTTCAGATCAGTTCCGGCGGATTCCACGTTTCCGGTTCGATGGACACCCCTAGTAAGGTTCAGGTAGCACCGGCTGCACCCGTTGCTGTGATAACCGCGACCCCCACGCCCACTCCGGAGCCCAACATCCTGCTCGAAGAGGCGTATCCCGAGATTCACGATCTCATCAAGAGCTACTACGACGCCAAGCTCGAGGTAGATAAAGAAGCATTCAGAAATCTCGTTACCGATATCTCCTACATCAACATGGATGAGATCCAGGCCAAGACCTCAGCTGTCACAGCCTTTACCGACATCACATGTTATACCAAGAAAGGAGTCGGCGAGATCGATCTTGTCTGCTATGTCAGATACTACATGGATATCGTCACGATCGACACTCCCGTGCTTTCGCTTGACGAGCTTTTGATCCAGTACGACGAGATGGGCGACCCCCTGATCTTTATGGGAGAGATCCAGAACTCCACTCACGACGAGCTTGTCAAGCTCCGCAGTGATGCCGATGTTACGGCTCTGATCTCCTCAACCCAAAAGGAGATCAACGAGGCCCTTAAGAGCGACGAAGATCTCCTTGCTTTCTGGCAGAGGAACATGAGCGGCGAGCCCGCTCAGGCCCCCGAGCCCACTCCTCACATGGGTCCGCGTGATCTTCCTCCCGAAGAGCTTGCGGCTCTCGAAGCACAGGAAGCCATTGAGAACGCCGAAGCTCCCGTTCCGGACGATCCGGATGAGATTCCCGGATGATTTTAAACAATACAACATCGACCCGGCGATCAAGATCCGAAACAAACGATTGTCAGCCGGGATCCCGTGATAAAGAAGACCCGACAAAAAGTCAGGTCAGATGACAAACTATAACATGAACATCAGGTTTCTTATCTTTAAGGGCTTCCCGAAGGGCGGCCCTTAATTCTTTTACATCACGGCAGTCGTGCGCACGTGCCTTCATGGCTCTTGCCAGCCCCACATAATCAAAGGTGTCGTCGAGCTCCGTTGCCACGTAGCGGCCCCCGAACCTCTCCTTCTGCATGGTGTGGACCATACCGAGGATTCCGTTGTCAAACACTATCTCTATAACGGGCAGCTCATTCGTCACTGCCGTCATGATCTCAGCCATGTTCATACGGAACGACCCGTCGCCCGCAAAATTGATGACCTTTCGGCCGGGACATCCGGCCTTCGCTCCGATCGCCGCTCCGAGTCCGAATCCCATGGTCCCGAGTCCGCCGGATGTGATAAGACTGCCGGGACGCTCGTAGCTGATCGCATTGACGGCGCTGATCTGGCACTCGCCCACTTCGGTAACGAAGATCGCTTCGCTTCCGGCTTCCTCGCCGGCTACCTTCGCTACGATATCTCCGGTGAGTAAAGTGTCATCCGGAAGACCCCGACCGGTGATATAAGCGTCAGAGGCCTCTGTCTCCGTAAGGGACTTCATCCACTTTTTGTAATCGGGAGTCTTGCCCGCCGACCTCTTCTTAAGAGTCGCACGGATCGCCTTAAAGAACCTGTCCGCATCGGCCTGAAGCGCGATATCGGCACACACGTTCTTGTTGAGCTCTGCCTTGTCAATGTCTATATGAACGATCTTGCATTTTCCCAAAAACTCGCAGTTCTCTCCCGTCAGTCTGTCGCTGAAGCGGCATCCCACAGCGACCATCAGGTCACACTCACTCATTGCCCGGGCCGCGGCCCTTGTTCCGTACTCTCCGCCCATCCCGAGCGAACAGGGCGAGCTTCCCGGGATCGCGCCCCTGCCCATCATCGTGTCAACGACAGGGATACCGAACTCCTTTACGAATCCGGAAAGAGACTCTCCCGCTCCGCTTCTGATGCATCCGCCACCGGCTACGATGACGGGCCTTTTGGCATGAATGAAAGCCGTGGCGATCCTGCCCACCGCCGAAGTGAATCCGGGGTACTCTTGCTCTGCGCTCGCAGCCACAGTCACAGGCTCATATTCAAAAACGTTCTCCGTAACATCCCTCGCGATATCAACAAGCACGGGGCCGGGACGCCCCGAAGCCGCAACTCTGAAAGCCCGTCTGATCACGTCGGCGAGCTGCGAAATGTCCTTAACTATGAAGTTGTGCTTTGTGACGGGCATCGTGATGCCCGCGATGTCTATCTCCTGGAAGCTGTCACGTCCGAGACTCCCTACCGGGACGTTGATCGTGATCGCCACTACGGGCGAAGAATCCATGTATGCCGTGGCTATACCGGTTACAAGATTGGTCGCTCCGGGGCCTGAAGTCACGAGGCAGACACCCGTCCTGCCCGTCGCACGCGCGTAACCATCCGCTGCATGCGCAGCACCCTGCTCGTGTGTCGTGAGGATGTGACGGATCCCGTCGCCGCGCTCACGGAGCGCATCATAAACAGAAAGGACCGTTCCCCCGGGATAACCAAACAGGGTCTGCGTCCTCTGCTCTTTAAGACATTCTATTATTATCTGTGCTCCTGTCAGCTGCATCTTCAGATGATCTCCTCTATGTTGATATTACGCTCCCTCGAAAGGTCCACAAAGATATCATCAACCTGCACTATGGGCTTCGAGAGCTCGGATCTGTTCATGAGAACGATCTTTCCGACCGAACCGTCCGAAAGTCTGACAGAATGATTCATGTATGTTTCGGTGATGTTGGCGAGAAGCGGGATAAGGTACTGCGGGTTGTACTTGAGTCGCTCCGTTCCTTCAAGGCTCTGTATAACGGCGAAAGGACAGATCCTGCTTCTGTACACACGATCACATGTGAGTGCGTCGTACACATCTGCGATCGATACGATCATTGAGAAGGACTCAAGCTGCTCCGCCGTCTTGCCGAAGGGATAGCCGCTTCCGTCCGCTCTCTCATGGTGCTGAAGGGCAACCATCTTGACTCTGTCATCGATAGACTTGTCCTTGAGCATGTCGTAACCGAGAAGCGTGTGTCTCTTGACTATGTTGTACTCGTCAACGGTGAGTGCCTCGGGTTTAAGGAGGATCTCCTTGGGGATCGCTGTCTTGCCGATGTCATGTAAAAGACCGGCAAGCGTGAGCTGTCTGATGTCGTCATCGGACATGTTGAGCCATCTGCCGAAACAGTTCGAAACGATGGCCACGTTGACACTGTGCATGTATGTAAGCTCGTCGTAGTCACGGATGCAGTGGAGCATTCCGAAGATCCTCGCTTTGCCGCCACATTCGTTGATGATGGTATCGACTTCGTTGAGAAGGAGATCCTCGTCAAGCTCACCTTCATCGGCCATGATCCTGACAAAGGAATCCTTAAGGACTGTAACTGTCTCGTCGTACCTCTTGGAGAACTCTCTGAACTCGACACTGTTTTTAAGCTGCTGGGACAGGGTTTCGGGAGCCGTGCTCGCACCCGGCATTGGATAAACCCAGATGGTGTCGATGCTGTAGAACATGATCTTTGAAATCTTGGTTGCATCAAGAATAGATCCCGCGTTAAGGATGACCTGATTGCTTCTGGAATAGATATCCTTGGCAAGCTCCATCCCGGGGATCGCCCGACTTATAGAAATTCTCTCCGATCTTCTGAAGTCCGGCATAAAAAACCTCCCAAAAAACTAATAGTGCCCTCGTTCTGTGAATCCTCACATGATTATCGCACAAAAAACCGATATGATCAGTCATTCCGTGATTATAGCTAAATTGTATCATATTATCAGAATTTAGCAACATTTACTTGTTTTTGGTACCCTGCGATGCGTATATCGTTTCGATCACGCGGAGATTGTGAGAGAGCTGCGGGATCGGTCCGGAGTTCTTGACCGCATCCGTCCTCTTCTGCACAAAATCCCTGAGTTTGAGCATGTACTCCTCCTGAGAGATCTCACCGTCCGCAACTTTTGAGAGTCCCTTCTCCCAGCTGGCTGTAAGCTCCGGGTTGAGGAGCGCGCGAACACTTGCGTTGACGACCTCGTAGATGAGCTCGCCCTGAAGTGTGGGCGTGATGATCTGAGTCTTCTTGTTGAGGGACATGTACCCGATCTTGAAAAGCTTTCCGAGGATCTCGGCTCTGGTGGCGCTTGTACCGATACCGCTCGACTTGATCTGTGCACGAAGTTCTTCGTCTTCGATCAGCTGCCCCGCGTTCTCCATGGCAAGTATCATGGATCCCGAGTTGTAACGCTTGGGCGGTGAAGTCTCTCCCGGCTTGATCTTCAGATCCGTGACATCAAGCTCGAGTCCTTTCTTTAACGCACTCACCGCCTCGATACTTCCGACTCCGACTTCGGTGTCCTGCTCTTCGCCCGCGGATTCGCCCGCTGCTGCGCCTTCCGTGTCGGAGACGTCTTCCTGTTTGCCGTTCTTTGCCTTCCCCTCGGAAGTCTTTTTGCCCGCCGCAAAGGGATACACGGAAAGGAATCCCTCATCCTCGAGAGCCTTAAGAGAAACAGTGAAGCACTCGCCGTTTATATCGGTGGCAAGTGAGATCCTTCTGTAAGTCGCCGGCGGGAAGAAGATAGCGAGGAACCTCCTGCCGATGAGCTCATAAACACGGCCCGCAAGGGGTTTAAGCGAGGCAAGCGCCGAGAATCCCTGTCCCGTGGGGATGATCGCGTAGTGATCCGTGATCTGTTTGTCGTTGACGTACCTGGTCTTGGCCAGGCCCTTATAAGTTCCCTCGTCAAGTATCTTCTGAGCAAAGGGTGCAAACTGTCCGATGCTCTTGAGGCCGCTAATATTCTTGACTATTTCCTTTGCTACAGCTGTAGAAAGCACTCTCGCATCGGTTCTGGGGTACGTTACAAGCTTCTTTTCATAAAGCTCCTGCGTGATCGCAAGAGTCTCGTCGGGGCTGATCTTGAACAATCTCGAGCATTCGTTCTGAAGCTCCGCGAGATTAAAAAGCAGGGGCGGCTTTTTGACTTCCTTCTTCTTTTCGAGCGAGGTGATGACTGCCTTTGAACCGCTCACGGTGTCGATGAGTTCCTGAGCGTCCTTCTCATCGAGGAAGCCGTTGTCCTTATAGAGCTTCGGACTGCCGAAATACCGCGAGCCCTCCACCGCCTTAAACTCGGCATCGACAGGACTTCCGCCGACATCAAGTGTTGCGATGACCCTGTAAAAAGGAGTCTTCACAAAATCCCTGATCTCGCGCTCGCGCCTGACCACCATTCCGAGGACGCAGGTCATGACACGTCCGACCGAGATCGCACTACGCTTCTCACCTTTGCTGATACCGTTACCGTACTTGAGAGTGAGCACACGTGAGAAATTGATGCCCATCAGATAGTCTTCTTTTGCACGGAGATAGGCAGCGTCCGAGAGATCGTCATAAGCGGAAAGCGGCTTGGCTTCCCTGATGCCGCGCAGGATCTCTTCCTCCGTCTGCGAATCGATCCATACACGACGCTTATCCCGCTCGGCAGGTACTCCCGCCATCATATCGACAAGCCTGTAAATGTACTCTCCCTCTCGTCCCGAGTCGGTGCAGACGTAGATACGTTCCACATCGGCCCTGTTTAAGAGTCCCTTTACTATATTGAACTGTTTGGCCACAGCGGGGATGATCTCATACTTAAACTCATCCGGTATGAACGGAAGTGTGTTAAAAGCCCAGCGCTTGAGCGCGGGATCGTAGCCCTCCGGATATGTCATCGTGACAAGATGTCCGACACACCATGTCACTACCGCATCCGGCGACTCCATGTAGCCGTCACGCTTCGTAAAATTCGTTCCGAGAGCCTTGGCAAATTCAGCCGCCACGCTCGGTTTCTCCGCAATGTACAGGTACTTTCCCAAAACCTTAAATCTCCTCTTGTATGTTTGTTCCCCGGTAAATCCGCCCTATTCAACAATCAAGGCTCAGGAAGAATCCTGAGCCTGAAAAACAATCTGTGTTTCCTGTCAGTATCAAAGTATGAAGCTTTCCATGTTCTGATTGAGCTCCGTAGCCTGTGTACTCAGACCGGCCGTCTTGTCGGCAAGGATCTCCATCATTCGAACCTGATCCTCAACCTGCGTTCCGAGATCCTTGGTTGCCTCCGAAACACGGGCCGCAACATCAACTATATTCTTGATCGATGAAGAAACTGCGTCCTTGTCGCTTGTCATCTCATGGAGCTGTCTCATGATCAGTTCAAGCTGGTTAGCCATCTCATCGATGCAATCATTGATCTGTCCGAATACGGAGTTGGTCTCGATAAGGATCCTGCTCTGGTCGGCAACGAGCTTGTTGGTCATCTTAGCCGAGCTTACGGCGTTCTGAGTGCTCTCGTTGATCTCGGCAATGATCATGTTGATCTGCTCGCCTGCCTTGATGGATTCGTCGGCAAGCTTGTGGATCTCTTCCGCAACAACCGAGAATCCGCGTCCCTGCTCTCCCGCACGTGCTGCCTCTATCGAAGCATTGAGTGAAAGGAGGTTGGTCTGTTCGGCGATCTCGTTCATGGTCTCGGTGATCTTCGAGATACCCATAGCCTTCTTGACAACGCTGTCGATATCGGTAACGAGATGGTTGATATTGTCTGTGGTCCTGCTGTTCTGTTCGTTAAGACTCGCGATAGTCTTTCGACCCTTCTCGGAGATGTCGACCGTTCTGTCAACGGTTGCATCGATCTGTCGGGTATTATCATTGATGGCATCGATACGTCTTGAAAGGATGGCCATCTTCTCAGCCGAGGTGTCGGTATCGACAGCCTGACCCTGAACCTGTGAATAAACGTCGCCGAGCGATCCGGAAACGACCTTCATGGAGGAAACAAGACGTTTGCTCGTCTTGGCAACTCGTGCCGACGAAGTGTTGACTTCCTCACTGAACCTGGTAACGTCCTCAACGATCGAGTGGATACCGAGTACCGTCTTGTCAATGGTGTCGGTGAGCTGTCCGATCTCGTCCGTACGCTCTGTAACGAACTCCTGAGAAAGGTCACCGTCTGCAACCTTGGCAAGGTTGATACATGCTCTCTTCAAGGTTCTGGCGATACCCGAGGAGATGAGCATTCCGGTTCCGAGTGCGACTGCGGCACCTACGAGCACGAACACGAAGGTGATGATCCTGATCGTGGTAAGCTCCGAAGCAAGGTTCTCTTCGGGAACAAGCGCACAAAGGATGATGTCCGAATCACCGAGTGCCGACCTGTAGAAAAGATATGTGTCTCCGTCGTAGCTGATCTCGGTCGTAACACCGTCGAGTTCGGCATTCATAACATATTCGGAGAGATTAGGGTCATTGAACACCACATCGTTCATGATCTCACCGGCTACGATATTACCTTCCTTATCGAGCGACTGCGAAACATTAAGCTCTTCGTGATCGTTAAATACGAGACCTACGATACTTCCGTCACCGAGGCCGGTGCCTCCGAGTGTCGAATGCATGCTGTCCTTCTTGATATCAAAAGCGATGATACCGTCCTTATTCTTCATGAGTCTGACGAAGGTCATGCAATACGAATCGGGCTCACCCCAGAAGGTTTCATCGATGAAGGGATGAGAAAGTGTCCAGAAAGCACTCTTACCTTCGGCAAAAGGCTTTGCTTCTTCGGTGTTCCAGTAAGGGATGAACATCTCGGGTGTGGCAGTTCTTGTCTGCGCCTCAGTCTTCTTGTAGGAGAATGTGGGCCTTCCCTGATTACAAAGGATGTAATAATCCTCAAGGTAATCGGTCTGCTTGATGTAGCCGCCCATGGAGTTGTATGTAGAGTTGTATGCTTTCTTGGTTGTCGGATCCGTAATGTTACGATCGTAGAGGTTGTAGTAATAGTTTGTAACGTCAGCATCCGTGGAAAGGGTAGCCGCCTTGTTCTTAACGGATGTGAGCATGAGCTTTAAGTACTTGTCCGTAGCCGACATGGTACTCGAAACGCTGAGGTTACACTTGCTGATAACTGTTTCGGAAGCCATGTTATAAGAAACAAGACCAACGACGACGATCAGGATCACGGGCAGAACGAATGCAGCCATGAGCTTCCATCTGATCTTTGTGTACCT
>JAEEQC010000056.1 GCA_016285135.1 Lachnospiraceae bacterium | reverse complement strand
CGTTTAAGGTATATGATGGGACAAGTACTATAGTGTGTAAGATTTTTGTGCCTAAAGAAAAAGCCGACAAAGTAATAGAAAGAATAAAAAATGCAAAAGGTGTAAGGGTAGACGGTACTGCACAATATGATTCATTTTCAAAAGAAATTGGCATAATTGGTAATACTATATTGGAAACACAAGGAATAAAAAAAGAAAAGCGCATGGATGAAGCAAAAGAAAAGAGAGTTGAACTTCACATGCACACACAAATGAGCCAAATGGACGCTGTAACACCTTGCGTAGATTTAATAAAAAAAGCAGTGAGTTGGGGCTGGAAGTCCATAGCAATTACAGATCATGGTGTTGTACAAGCATTTCCGGATGCACACAAATACTTGCAAAAAACAAAAGCTGATATTAAAGTTATTTATGGTGTTGAGGCTTATTTAGTTCCAGACAAAGATGCATGTGTTGCATTTCCTAAAAAACAGGATATTGATTCTGAATACTGTGTATTAGACATAGAAACAACTGGCCTTTCATTTAGAACAGAGAAAATAACAGAAATTGGAATTATGAAATACAAAAATGGTGAAGTAATAGATGAATTTGAATGTTTTGTAAATCCAGAAAAACCTATACCAGAAGAAGTAGTGAATATAACTCATATTACAGATGAAATGGTTAAAGATGCTGAAACAATAGATAAAGTTTTGCCAAAAGTTCTGGACTTTATAGGAGATTCTATACTGGTTGCTCATAATGCAGATTTTGATATAGGTTTTATAAAATATAACTGTGAATTACTGGGTCTAAGATTAAACAATACATATATAGATACATTAAGGCTTGCTAAAGATTTATTCCCAGACTATAAAAAATATAAATTAGGAATTATTGCTGAAAATCTTGGAATTACTGTAGAAGTAGCACATAGAGCATTAGATGATGTAGATACTCTTGTTAAAGTATTTCGCATAATGCTTAAAATGCTTAAGGAAAAGGGCGTTAAAACAGTAGAAGATATAGATAAAACAGAAGAGCGGAAAAGCTGATTACAAAAAATTACCAAGTTACCATGCTATAATACTTGCCAAAGATTATGTTGGACTTAAAAATTTGTATAAATTAATTTCTTTTTCTCACTTAAACTATTTTTACAAAAAGCCTAGGATATTAAAAAGTTTATATAAAAAGTACTCTGAGGGATTAATTTTAGGAAGCGCATGTGAAGCAGGAGAGCTTTATAGAGCAATTATTGCCGGAAAATCTGATGCAGAAATTGAAAGAATAGCAAGTGATTACGATTACTTAGAAATTCAACCAAATGGGAATAATATGTTCATGGTAAGAAATGGAACATTACCAAATGTAGAAGCACTTGAAGATATAAACCGTAAAATTGTTAATTTAGGGGAAAAACTTGGAAAACCTGTTGTAGCAACATGTGATGTACACTTCATGGATCCACAAGATGAAATATACCGTAGAATTCTTTTAGCGCGGACAAGGATTTGATGATGCAGATGAACAAGCACCGTTATATTTACGTACTACTGAAGAGATGCTTAAAGAATTTCAATATCTAGGGGAAGAGAAGGCTTATGAAGTTGTTGTAACAAACACCAATAAAATTTCAGATATGTGCGAAAAAATAAGTCCAATATCTCCAGAAAAATGTGCACCTCACATAGATGGATGCGAAGAGACAATTAGAAATATTGCATATAGTAGAGCAATTGAATTATATGGAGATCCGCTTCCTGAAATTGTGCAATCAAGATTAGATAAAGAACTAAATTCAATTATAAAAAACGGATTTTCTGTTATGTATATTATAGCTCAAAAATTGGTATGGAAATCTAACGAAGATGGGTATTTAGTTGGCTCTAGAGGTTCTGTAGGTTCATCATTTGTTGCAAATATGACTGGAATAACTGAAGTAAATTCCTTGAAACCACATTACAGATGTCCAAATTGCAAATATTCTGATTTTACAGACTATGGATATAAAAATGGGTTTGATTTACCAGATAAAAATTGCCCGAAGTGTGGACATAAATTAGATAAAGATGGAATGGATATACCATTTGAAACATTCTTAGGTTTTGATGGAGATAAAGAGCCTGATATAGACCTTAACTTTTCGAGTGAGTATCAGTCCAAAGCTCATAAATACACGGAAGTTATCTTCGGTGCCGGCCAGACATACAAGGCAGGTACGGTAGGTACCCTTGCAGACAAGAACGCATACGGAATCGTTAAGGAATACTATGAACTGATGGATATGCCAAAGAGGGCAGCAGAGCTTGACCGTGTGGCAGGCGGGATAATGGGTGTTAAGAACTCGACAGGCCAGCATCCCGGCGGTATAGTGGTGCTTCCGGATGGTGAGGATATCAATTCCTTCACGCCCACACAGCACCCTGCTGATGATCCGGAATCAACGATCATAACAACCCACTTTGATTATCATAAGATAGATCATAACCTTTTGAAGCTTGATATACTCGGGCACGACGATCCGACCATGGTCAGGATGCTCGAGGATCTCACGGGGATCGATGTAAAAACGATACCCATGGACGACCCCAAGGTGCTTTCACTCTTTGCGTCAACCGAAGCCATCGGCGCGGACCCCAAGGATATAGACGGGATAGATCTCGGATGCCTCGGACTGCCCGAGCTCGGAACAAACTTCGTTATGCAGATGCTTAAGGAGGCGAAGCCGAAGACCTTCTCCGACATGGTTAAGATCTCAGGCCTTTCACACGGTACCGATGTTTGGACGAACAACGCGAGTGATTACATTAAGAACGGAGACTGTACCATCGAGACTGCGATCTGTACCCGTGACGATATCATGATCTACCTTATCTCAAAGGGGCTTGAACCGGGTCTGGCCTTCAAAACGATGGAGTCAGTTCGTAAGGGCAAGGGACTTCAGCCCGAGATGGAGCAGGCGATGATCGATAACGATGTTCCTCAGTGGTACATCGATTCGTGCAAGAAGATAAAGTACATGTTCCCGAAGGCGCATGCATGCGCATATATGGTCATGGCGTTCAGAATAGCGCATTTTAAGGTTTATCATCCTCTTGCTTATTACGCTGCATTCTTCAGTATCAGAGCCACGGGCTTTGATTATGAAAAGATGGCACTCGGAAGGGAAGAGCTTCAGAGAAGGCTCGCTCTCAACAAGAGTGTTCCGAAGGTGAACAGAACAGCCAGGGATGACAAGGAGCTTGACGATATGCATCTCGTGCTTGAGTTTTATGCGAGAGGCTTTAAGTTCGTGCCCATAGACATTTACAAGGCAAAAGCCCGCCACTTCACCATAGTCGACGGGGCACTCATGCCTTCGCTCGTAACTCTTCAGGGACTCGGTGAAAAAGCTGCCGAGATGATCGAAGACACCGCATCGAAGAAAAAGTTCCTTTCGAAGGATGACTTTAAGAGAAGCTGCAAAGTGAGCGACACGATCGTTCAGCTCATGAGCGGACTGGGGCTCCTCGATGAGCTTCCCGACACGGATCAGATCTCGTTTTCGGATATGTTTGATCTCGGAGTATGATTTTGAAAAAAAGTCTTGCAATCCTGTTTATGGTGTGATAGTATACTACTTGCTGACGCGAAAGCACAGCGAGATGGCGAATTGGTCAAGAGGCTAAGACGCCGCCCTCTCACGGCGGAAACAGGGGTTCGATTCCCCTATTCGTCACTACCGGAGCTCTCCGATGTTTATCGGAGAGCTTTTTCATTTATCAATAAAAATCCTAATTTATCTTGACACCCCCAAAAATTAAATATAGAATAAAAATGTTGTAGTGGTGATACCACTATAATGACAACAAAATATTTTCCAGGAGGGACTTGTTCTTGATTTACGCTATTTGCGGCGTTTGCGGTCTCATCGTTGGAGCAGTGGCAGCATGGCTGATCGCCTCAAAGGTTGTTATCGCCCGTAAGAATAAAGAGGACGAAGCAACGATCGGAACTGCGCAGAGCAGAGCCAAGGAGATCATCGACGAAGCCACTAAGGCCGGCGAAGCCAAAAAACGCGAGGCTTTGGTCGAAGTCAAGGAAGAATCTATCCGCGCTAAGAAAGAACTCGACAGAGAGATCAGACAACGCAACGCTGAGGTTCAGCATTACGAACAGCGCGTGTTAAAGAAGGAAGAAAACCTTGATCGCAAGCTCGAAGCCGTAGAAAAGAAAGAAGCGAAGATCGCCGCTAAAGAACTGGAACTCGAACGTGTTATGAGCGAACAGGAAGAAGCTCGTGACAGACAGATTCAGGAATTAGAGAAGATCTCGTCAATGACCTCCGAACAAGCCAAGGAATATCTTATCAAGACAGTCGAGGATGAAGTACAGCATGAAACCGCTGTCCTTATCAAGGATCTTGAGCAGAAAGCAAAGGACGAAGCAGACAAGAAGGCTAAGGAATTAGTCATCAACGCAATTCAGAAGACTGCTGCGGATCATGTCGCAGAAGCTACCATCTCGGTTGTACAGTTACCAAGCGATGAGATGAAGGGACGCATTATCGGTCGTGAAGGCCGCAACATCCGTACCCTTGAAACACTCACGGGCATCGATCTTATCATCGATGATACACCTGAGGCTGTTGTTATTTCAGGTTTTGATCCCATCAGAAGAGAGATCGCAAGGATCGCTCTCGAGAAGCTTATTGTGGACGGGCGCATACACCCCACAAGGATCGAAGAGATGGTTGAAAAAGCCAGAAAAGAAGTTGAACAGTCCATTAAGGAAGCCGGAGAGAACGCTGCTCTCGAAGCAGGTGTTCACAACATTCATCCCGAGCTTATCAAGCTTCTTGGTAAGATGAAATTCCGTACCAGCTATGGTCAAAACGCACTCAAGCATTCTGTTGAGGTTGCACTTCTTGCGGGACAGCTCGCAGGAGAGCTCGGCCTTGACGTGAGACTTGCGAAGCGTGCCGGACTCTTGCATGATATCGGTAAGTCGATCGATCAGGAGATGGAAGGAACCCATGTCCAGATCGGTGTCGACCTTTGCCGGAAGTATAAGGAATCAGCTATCGTTATCAATGCCGTTGAGGCACATCACGGTGATGTTGAATTCCAGTCGCTTATCGCATGCATAGTTCAGGCAGCAGACGCTATCTCGGCCGCAAGACCGGGAGCGAGAAAAGAGACCCTTGAGACCTACACAACAAGGCTCAAGCAGCTCGAGGATATTTCCGGAAGCTTCAAGGGAGTCGAGAAATCTTTCGCCATCCAGGCCGGAAGAGAAGTAAGAGTTATGGTCGTTCCCGAACAGATCAACGATGACAACATGGTATTACTTGCACGTGACATCTCCAAGAAGATCGAAGCGGAGCTTGAATACCCCGGACAGATAAAGGTCAACGTCATCAGGGAATCAAGAGTAACCGATTACGCAAAATGAAAAAAGCTTTCCCCGTACGAAATTTGTACGGGGAAATTTCATGTGCGGAGATATTTTGTATTCGGAAATAATCCGTGTAATGAACCGCTAATGTAAGGAACCGTTTCATGATCGGGAAAGCCCGGGGAAAACACACAGGGCATCTATGAATAAAAATTCATCCGCAAATTTATTTCAAATAAAATTTAATGTTGTAATATTTGAGCATATACAGTAAAATATGTTGAACTATGCCGACTTGAGGGAGACAGAGTATCTGACAGGGTACCGATTCTTAAGAACACCTCTGGGGCCGGTAGCACAAGAGCGCACATAAGCGCTTATATGCATAAATATTAGTTATTAACATCCCTGCACAGGGGTGAGGAAAGGGTGTATCACAAATGTCACTTGAATTGTCAAAAAGAGCAGCAGGGGTAAAACCTTCGTCAACACTTGCCATCAGCGACAAGGCAAAACAGCTTAGGGCAGCCGGAAGAGACGTTGTCAGCTTCGGTGCGGGAGAGCCTGATTTCCCTACTCCGAAGAATATCTGTGACGCCGCGGTCAAGGCGATCAATGACGGTTTTACAAAGTACACTGCAGCTTCGGGAATCGTTGAACTCAAGGAGGCAATCTGCGAGAAATTCAAGAAGTTCAACAAGATAGATTACGAGCCTTCGCAGATCGTTATCAGCAACGGTGGAAAGCACTCGCTCACCAACGTTTTCTCTGCGATCGTGGATCCCGGGGAAGAGGTGATCATCCCTTCGCCTTACTGGCTTTCGTATCCCGAGATGATCAAGCTCGTGGGCGGAACTCCCGTCTATGTACAGTGCCGCAAGGAAAACGGCTACAAGATCAGCGCCGCTGAGCTTGAGGCTGCCATCACTCCCCGTACAAAGGCATTTGTACTCAACACACCCAATAACCCCACCGGTATGCTTTACTCGAGAGAAGAGCTTCAGGCTCTTGCCGATGTGGTCATCAAGAAAGACATCTACTGCATCGCGGATGAGATGTATGAGAACCTTGTCTACACAGACGAGGAGTTCGTGAGCATCGCATCTCTTTCCGATGAGATATATAAGAGGACGATCACCGTCAGCGGTATGGCCAAGAGCTACTCGATGACCGGTTGGAGGATCGGTTACACCGGTTCTTCGAAAGAGATAGCAAAGGCGATGGGAAGCATCCAGTCACACCAGACCAGCAACCCCAACTCGATCGCTCAGAAAGCTGCCGTAGAGGCTCTTAGAGGACCTCAGGATACAGTCGCAGCCATGAAAGAGGAGTTCAAGAAGAGAAGCGTCTACACCTTCGAAAGGATCGACGCGATGCCTCATGTTTCGATGATAAAGCCCACAGGTGCTTTCTATGCGTTTGTGGACGTGAGCGAAACATTTGGGATGTCCCACAAGGGAACGGCAGTTAAGGATGTTTTCGGACTCGCAGATATTCTTCTTAATGAATATGATGTCGCAGTCATCCCCTGCAGTGATTTCGGATTCCCGACACATATACGTCTCTCTTACGCAACATCGCTTGAGACGATCAAGAAGGGACTTGACAGGATAGAAACATTCTTAAAGACACTTGCCTGAAAGAAAAGGAGCAGAAATGAAGAAGATCACATCAAACGAGCTCAGAAAAGCTTGGATAGATTTTTATACAAAGAGAGGACACGTTGACTGCAAGGCAGTATCGCTTGTATCCGACGGCTCAACGGGCGTTATGTTCAACGTTGCCGGCATGCAGCCGCTGATGCCTTACCTCCTCGGTAAGAAGCATCCTCTCGGAACAAGGCTCTGCAACATTCAGGGCTGTGTTCGTACCAACGATATCGATTCCGTCGGTGATCAGAGCCACGGAACATTCTTCGAGATGATGGGCAGCTGGTCACTCGGCGATTACTTTAAAGAGGAGCGTTGTAAGTGGAGCTTTGAGCTCTTGACCGAAGTGTTCGGCTTTGATGCCGACCATCTTGCCGCAACAGTGTTCGCAGGCGATGAGAACGCACCCCGTGACGAAGAGGGAGCTGCGTGCCGTATCGCTTCCGGTTTCAGGAAAGACCGCATTTTCTACCTTCCCGCAGAGGATAACTGGTGGGGACTCGAGTTCGGACCTTGCGGCCCCGACTCCGAGATGTTCTATGTAAAGGATGTTCCGGACTGCGGCCCTGACTGCGGACCCGGATGCCACTGCGGAAAGTACACCGAGATCGGTAACGACGTGTTCATGCAGTACGAGAAGCATCAGGACGGCACACTTACCCCTCTCGCTAAGAAGAACGTCGACACAGGCTGGGGACTTGAGAGAAATCTCGCATTCCTCAACGGAACCAGTGACGTTTATAAGACAGATATTCATGCCGCAACCATCGCTTATATTGAGAAAGCAAGCGGCAAGACATATGATACGGATCCCGCGATCACAAGATCGATGAGGATCATCGCCGACCACATCAGAACGGCAGTCATGCTGATCGGTGACGAGGCTAGACTCACTCCTTCAAACGCAGGCCCCGGTTACGTCCTCAGAAGACTTATCCGTCGTGCCGTAAGACATGCGCGTGTAGTCGGGATCAAGAGAGACGACCTTATCAAGTGCGCAGCCATATACATTGACGAGATCTACAGCGAGAGCTATCCGAACCTTGTTACGGCACGTTCCTTCGTGCTCGATGAGCTGAAGAAAGAGATCGAGCGTTTCGAGAGCACACTTGAGAACGGCATGAAGGAGCTCACCAAGATCCTCGGTGCCAAGAAAGAGTCGGGCGACAAGACAGTGAGCGGAAAAGAGGCATTCTACCTCTACGATACATTCGGATTCCCGCTTGAGCTCACGATCGAGATGGCAGGCGAAGAAGGCCTTACTGTTGATGAGAAGGGCTTTGAGGCTTCCATGAACGATCAGAAGGAACTTGCAAGAAAAGGCAAGAGCTTCTCACAGAAGGATACATCAAGCGTGTTTGATTCTCTTGACGAGTCGATCACCACTACGTTCCTCGGCTACGACGCACTCGGATGCGACGGCAAGATTGTTGCGATCGCATCGGAAGGCGCACTTGTGGGCGAACTCAAAGAAGGACAGGAAGGAACGATCATCACAGACAAGACGACCTTCTACGGAACAATGGGCGGTCAGGTTGGCGATATCGGCGAGATCCTTGGGACTGACGGATCGAAGTTCGTTGTAACCGAGACTATCCATGTTGCGGGCGGAAGAACAGCTCATGTCGGCAAGGTGGTTTCAGGAGAATTTAAGAATTCGGACAAAGTATCACTTAATGTTGATAAAGAAAACCGCGCAAAGACTTGCAGAAACCATTCCGCAACACACCTTCTGCAGGCAGCGCTCCGTGAGGTACTCGGTAATGACGCTCATCAGGCAGGATCTTTCCAGGATCCTGAGAGAACACGTTTCGACTTCTCTTATGGGCAGGGCCTGACCAAAGAGCAGATCGCTAAGGTTGAGGCTATCGTTAACGACAAGATCGAGCAGGATCTGCAGGTTACGACCGATGTGATGAGCATCGACGAGGCCAAGAAGACCGGTGCCATGGCACTCTTCGGCGAGAAGTACGGCGACTCTGTCAGAGTTGTTTCGATGGGCGACTTCTCCAAGGAACTTTGCGGTGGTACACATGTTAAGAACACAGGCGACATCGCAGCATTCAAGATTCTTTCGGAGTCGGGTGTTGCTGCGGGTGTCAGAAGAATAGAAGCCATCACGGGCAGACATGTGGCAGAGCATTATCAGAAAGAAGAGGATATCCTTTACGCGGCAGCAGCCGCAGCCAAGTCGGATATCGCTTCGCTTCCCGCGAAAATTGCATCCATGCAGGAAGAGATCAAAGCCCTCATGTCCGAGAACGAGAAGCTTAAGGCCAAGCTCAACAGCGCAAAGCTCGGAGATATGTCAGACAAGACAGTTGACTGCAAGGGTGTCAAGCTCATCTCGACAAGTGTCAAGGATGTTGATATGAACGGCCTCAGAGACCTTGGTGACAAGCTCAAGGCTCAGATCGGCGAAGGTGTTGTATTCCTTGCTTCTTCGATCGACGGCAAGGCATGCCTGCTTGCTATGGCAACAGATGGAGCGATCGCGAAGGGTGCCCATGCAGGCAACCTCATCAAAGAGGCAGCTGTACTCGTCGGAGGCGGCGGAGGCGGACGCCCGAACATGGCACAGGCAGGCGGTAAGAACCCTGCAGGTATTGAAAAGGCAGTCGCTGCTGCAGTTGACATCGTCATGGGACAGATAAAGGACTGATTCACTATGGCCGGTAAGGTACGACTTGATGTGCTGGTCGTTGAAAGAAGACTGGCGGACTCGAGAGAAAAAGCAAAAGCTTATATCATGGCCGGTAATGTGTTCGTGAACGGTGTCCGCGAGGACAAAGCCGGAACAATGGTCAAAGAAGATTGCGAGATCGAGCTAAAGGGGATCGCGAGCAAGTATGTCAGCCGCGGTGGTTTTAAGCTTGAAAAGGCGGTAGAGCTCTGGCAGGTCCCTCTTGACGGAAGGGTCTGCATGGATGTCGGCTCTTCGACGGGCGGTTTTACGGACTGCATGCTCCAGAACGGAGCCGTGCGTGTCTATGCGATCGATTCGGGCACGAACCAGCTCGCATGGAAGCTCAGGAGCGATCCGAGAGTCGTTTCGATGGAGCAGACGAACATCCGCTACGTGACAGCCGGGCAGATCCCGGAGAAAGTACAGACCGTATCTATCGACGTTTCGTTTATTTCACTCACAAAAGTTCTCTCACCGGTGAGAGCGCTTTGCGAGGAGGGAGCAAGCATTGTAACGCTTATAAAGCCCCAGTTCGAGGCGGGCCGCGAAAAGGTCGGCAAGAAGGGCGTTGTGCGCGAAAGTTCCACACATATAGAAGTAATAACAAAAGTTATCACATATGCGTTAGCTCATGGCTTTGAATTCAAAAACCTTTCGTTTTCTCCGATAAAGGGACCCGAGGGAAACATCGAGTACCTTGCGCTCTTCGAAACAGCTAAAGGGTACGAGGCTTCGGAAGACGATGGTACTGCGCCGGAGACAGGAGCGGACGAAATCGGTAACATCGACATATCGGATGAAGGATCGGAAATGTCGGTACGGGATGAAGAACTCAGTGTTGCTCCCGAAATAGCCGAAATGATCAAAGAGACGGTGGAACAAGCTCATTCCGAACTCTGATCCCGTCATACATATGATCAATGGCGAAAAGTTTTTGTACCGGATACGTATTGTTTAAAACACATGATGAGGAGGAACCGTGAAGGATAAGTACTGTCTGGTTACGAATGCAACAAAAGACAAGGGACTTACAGTCACAACACAGATCGCCGAGCGGATCAGAAATGCGGGTCACGAATGCGTAGTGATCAAGGACATTGATTTCCAGGGTGATTCTGCTGAGGTTCTTCGCGGCCTTGAGCCGGTAGACCAGTCCTGTAAATGCTGCATTGTGCTGGGCGGTGACGGGACGCTCATCAGGACTTCCAGAGTTGTGAGCGCAAGATCGGTCCCTGTTGTGGGTATCAACCTCGGCATGCTCGGATTCCTTTCGGTAGTGGAAAGATCCGACATTGACAGTGCTCTTAGTAACATACTTTCCGGGAACTACAGAGTTGAAGACAGACTGATGATAAAAGCCGGACTTCCCGGACAGAACGCGTTTAAAGGACTTCTTGCACTTAATGATATAGTCGTTACAAGAAGCGGACGTTCGAGGCTTATCTCCGTGAGTGTAAAGGTGAACGGAGTGCAGGCCGCATCCTTCCTCGGCGACGGTGTGATCGTCTCTACGCCGACAGGATCGACGGGATACAGCCTTTCGGCCGGCGGACCGATCGTTACACCTGCGGCGGATCTTATGATAATAACGCCCATATGCCCTCACTCGTTCAATTCGAGGAGCATCGTGATCGGCGGAGATGACAAGATCAGTCTCTCGATAAATTCCAAGGACGGTTCGGCAGATGAAACAGCCGTTATAACCGTTGACGGACAGGACGTTCTTACGATGGATTCCGATGACGAGCTTGTTATCGGCAGATATGAGAAGACGGCAAAGCTTGTAAGGTTTGACGATACCAGCTTCTTCGATGTGCTGGACAGAAAGCTCGGAACTGTGGACAATCCGTCAAAATGATACAGTCGTAACGGTTGGGTGTTTATCGGAAGGCTTATTGATAAGGGTACTTTAGCACAACTGAGACAGTGTCAGGATCTGATACTGCGGACAGGGGGTTTCATGAAGAATGAGAGACACTTGAAGATTATTGAGCTGATCGGCAAGCATGAGATCGAAACACAGGAAGAGCTCGGTGAGCTCCTCCGTAAGGCCGGTTACAACGTAACACAAGCGACCATCTCACGCGACATCAGACAGCTCAAGCTGACCAAGGTCACAACCCACGACGGGGGACAAAAGTATGCGATGCTCGGCGAAACTCCGCAGCCTCCTTCCCCGCAGGGCAAATATAAAAGAGTTCTTTCGGACGGTTTTGTATCCATGGACACAGCTCACAGGATACTTGTGATCAAAACCGTGGCCGGGATGGCAATGGCTGTCGCAGCCGCCATCGATGAGCTGCACCCTCCCGGAATGGTGGGATGTATCGCCGGAGACGACACAATCATGTGTGCCGTCAAGACAGGCGCAGACACGGCACATATTGTGGCCATGATTAAGGACATAATACGGGAGACGAGATAAAAAAACACATAAGGAGATAAAAAGATGTCAGGACATTCCAAATTTGCGAATATCAAGCACAAGAAAGAGAAGAACGATGCAGCCAAGGGAAGAATCTTTACCCAGCTCGGTCGTGAGATCGCTGTAGCAGTTAAAGAGGGCGGCCCCGATGTTAACAACAATTCAAGACTTAAGGCTGTAGTTGCTAAGGCAAAGGCCAACAACATGACAAACGACACCATCGAGCGCTCGATCAAGAAGGCAGCCGGTGATGTGGGCTCGGTTAATTACGAGAAGGTTACATACGAGGGATACGGCCCTTCAGGCTCGGCTATCATCGTTGTAGCTCTTACAGACAACAAAAACAGGACGGCAGCCAATGTGCGCAACGCCTTCACAAAGGGCGGCGGAAGTGTCGGAACACAGGGCTGCGTGAGCTACATGTTCGATGAGAAGGGTCAGATCATCATCGACAAGGAAGAGTGTGAGATGGATGCGGATGAGCTCATGATGCTCGCTCTCGACGCAGGAGCAGAGGACTTCTCCGACGAAGAGGATTCCTACGAGGTTATCACGGCACCCGCTGATTTCGAGGCTGTTCGTGAGGCTCTCGAAGCTGCTAAGATCCCCATGCTCGAGGCAGATGTTACTATGATCCCTCAGACCTACGTAACACTTACCGATGAGAACGACATCAAGATGATCAACAGGACGCTTGATCTTCTCGATGACGATGATGATGTGCAGAACGTATATCATAACTGGGATGAATGATTACTCAAGGTGACACACGGGGTGGTCCCCTGGGGACGGGGGTTGGTGGTGACCCACCTGGGGACGGGGGTTGGTGGACCATTGGGATTCATGGTCCACAACCCCCGTCCCCGATGGGTCACCACCAAC
>JAEEQC010000055.1 GCA_016285135.1 Lachnospiraceae bacterium | reverse complement strand
TGAGGGCCTCTACACCGACGACCCCAGAACAAGCAAAGACGCGCGTTTTATAGATGTTGTTGAGAAGATCGACGACGAGATCCTCGCCATGGGCAAGGGCGCCGGAAGTGTCGTGGGCACCGGCGGAATGTGCACCAAGATCGAAGCTGCCCGCATCGCGACCGACTCGGGAGCCGACATGATCATTGCCGCAGGCAGCGACATGAGCATCATAAACAGGATCATCAGCGGCGAAAAGGTCGGAACCCTGTTCGTTGCTCATAAGAATGAGAATTTCCATCTGATAGATTATCTGAGTAAGTCACGCAAGAAGTAGTATCACAGGTCGATGTTCCGGTGCGTCACGGACAGAAAACCAAGACACCGGAACCGGTGGATGCAATCCGCAAAACAGAGAACACCGGAGCCGGTGGAAGCAGTCCGCAAAACAGAGGAGGTCGGAATGGCTTTAAAAACACTCGTAGTAGACGATAACGAGATCAACGCAATGCTCATCCATGACCTTCTGGAGGGCTTCTCGATCGATTCGGACATCGCAGAGTCGGCCGAGCAGGCCATAGACATGGTCTCCAACAATGATTATATCTTCATCCTGATGGACTACGTCATGCCCGAGATGGACGGTATCGAAGCGACGCGTCTTATCTGCAGGATAAAACCGCTTATGAGGATCTACGCCATGACCGGCGACCTCGGAGCGGACCTTCTCCGTGAATTCATGAAAGCCGGAGCGACGGGTGCGCTCACCAAGCCCATCAAGCTCAGCGAACTCTACGACATCATCAGAGACAATCTTTCCGAATCGGAGTACACGATCCCGGACATCCTTCGCGAGAAGATAGACGGTACGGGTTCGAGCAGAGCCGACAAGACAGGCGAGATCGATCTGCAGGAATATTTAAAGAAGATCCCCCAGCTCGACTACAATGTGGGCCTTACGAACATCATCGGCAACACCGAGGGTTACAAGAGACTCCTCAAGGCTTCGATCGGAAACATCAGAGAGTACAATAAGATCCTTGCATGTTATCCCGAGCTTTCGGACAGAGAGCAGGTCAGGATCGCACTCCACAGCCTTAAGAGCGTTTTCGCGAATATCGGTATCGAGAATCTCAGACTCGAGACGGCACTCATGGAGAAGCTTTCAGTCAAGGAATTCGCCGAACCTGTGGGAAGAAGCAACGAGGACTTCAGGAAAGGCCTTGACGCATATATGATAAAGCTGACCGCCATGGCTGATGCGCTCGAGGATGCGCTTTCGGATTACGAGCGCGATGTCAGGATCGCACACGAAGAAAAGTACAACAGGGTAGCAGAGAAGCCTCTTTCTTCCGAAGAGTTCGAAGAGGTGCTTGCTTATACACGCCGGGCACTCGAGAGATTCGAGATCGACTTCATCCTCGAAGGTCTCGATCACCTCAAGAAATCCTTAAAGGGGAACGAACGCCGCAGACTCGAAAAAGCCATCGATGCAGCCAACGAATTTGATTATGATGAAGTCAACAGGATAATCAATGAAGTGGTTAAGGCCGCTAGTGAGGTCAAGGATTAAAGGCAATGTGAAAGGCAAAGTGGAAAAGGAACTGATGTGAAAGATCAGAACTGCGAAAACCAACCTCAAGACAGAGGAGAAGCCCGGTAGAGGGGGAGGGTAACTGCCGGGCTTTGTTTTATGAAAAAATGTTATTAGCAACATTCTGTTAAGCTGTATTTTTTATCTGAACCCATCATACCCCATAAATATGAGAAAAAAATGACTTAATTATGAACAATCTGTAAATAATGACATTTATCAGAATCCCTCGAAAAGGAAGTTCATTATTCGTGCGAAAGTTTACTTTCAGCACGAATAATGAACTTCCTTTTCGAGTAAGTGGCATGATCAATGCCACGGTCACGTATGTTCAAAAGTCCGTAATTACGGGCTTTTGAACATACGTGATGGATTCTGATGGGATAAAAAAAGAAAGCTTAACAGAATGTCCCGCGCCCCGCCACATCCGGACAAAACGCATGCCTGTCATGCGTTTTGTCCGGATGCGGTGTTCAAGCATCCCCTCCGCGTCCAACTATCACCAAAGTACACCTTAGTGCTTCGCTCCCTCCGCCAACATTCCCCCTTGCCCCAATCCCAACATCTGCTATACTGTTCTATTAGGAAGTGGTGTTTTAATTCTCAAAGCACCACCGAAAGGAGATCACATGTCAGGAAATTCAGAAATCAAAGACCTTACCCTCGCCCCCTCAGGGCACAGAAAGATAGAATGGGTAGCCAGAAACTGCCCACTCCTCTCCGGACTCATGGAAGAGTTCTCGAAGACCAAACCGTTTGAAGGCATCAGGATCGCACTCTCCATCCACCTTGAAGCCAAGACCGCGTACCTTTGCAAGGTACTCAAGGCAGGCGGAGCGCAGATGTTTGTCACCGGAAGCAACCCTCTCTCGACACAGGACGATGTTGCTGCAGCGCTCGTTGACAGCGGGATCGAGGTTCATGCATGGCACGGAGTTACGGAAGAAGAGTATAACACCCACATCAATAACGTGCTTTCATGCAAGCCCCAGATCGTGATCGATGACGGCGGCGATCTCGTAAACGCACTACACACTCGTTTCATGGATTTCCTGCCCGGTGTGATAGGCGGATGCGAGGAGACGACCACGGGCATCTTGAGACTTAAGGCAATGAACAGGGACGGCAAGCTCGAGTTCCCGATGGTCCTTGTCAATGACGCGGACTGCAAGCATCTTTTCGACAACCGTTACGGAACGGGTCAGTCGGTTTGGGACGGTATCAACAGAACGACCAACCTGATCGTCTGCGGAAAGATAGTAGTTGTTGCAGGCTACGGCTGGTGCGGCAGGGGCGTTGCGATGAGAGCGAAGGGCCTCGGCGCGAGAGTCATCGTGACTGAGGTAGACCCTGTTAAGGCTATCGAAGCCGTTATGGACGGATTTGATGTAATGCCCATGCATGAAGCGGCACCTCTCGGTGATTTCTTCGTAACAGTAACGGGCTGCAGCGGTGTTGTGACGACCGAGGACTTCAAGGTCATGAAGAACGGCGCGATCTGCTGTAATGCAGGACACTTCGATGTTGAGGTCGATGTTGCGGGCTTAAAGGCTATGGCCACAGAGTCACGTGAGATGAGAAACAACATCATGAGTTACAGGATCGCAGAGGACAAGTGGATCAACATCCTTGCCGAAGGCAGGCTTGTCAATCTTGCTGCCGGAGACGGTCACCCCGCGGAAATCATGGACATGAGCTTCGCGATCCAGGCGCTTTGTGCAAAATATCTTGTCGAGCACGGCAAAGATCTTAAAGAAAAACTGATCCCCGTTCCCCGTGAAGTTGACAGGGCAGTAGCCATGAGAAAGCTTGAAACTCTCGGAAAGCGTATCGATACGCTCACGAAAGAACAGAAGGAATATCTGGGAATAGAATAAGTAACATCGAGGAGGAAACCACAGTGTTTAACAACAAGATTCTTAAGATAATGCCGTACGTTCTCGGCGGACTTATCCTGGTGCTCATAGCGGTACTGGTGTTCATGAAGCTGGGTGATGACAGCTCAGAAAAGGAAACGAAGGTCGTTTCTGAGAAGACAGCCGACAAGGACGCCGAAACGATATCGTCCGACCTGACGGATGACAAGACCCGGATCGATACCGCGGATGAGGGCAAGGATACAAAGGTCGTTGACTCGGGAGCTTCCCTGACAGAGATCAAGCCCGAAGAGAACATCGAGATCGACCCTACTCCGATCCCCGAACCGGAGCCCGAAGTCGAGCCCGAGCCCGAACCCGAACCCGAAACGGAAGCGGAGCCCGATCCCACACCTACCCCCACACCCGCGCCGGTCGCTCTCGAGTTTGAGGACAAGGACGACTACGTTGAGACAAAGAGTGATGTGAACTTAAGACAGGGTCCTTCTACACAGACCGATGTAGTGGCCAACCTTAAGACGGCAAAGCGACTTAAGCGTACAGGCTACAACAAGGAATGGACAAGAGTCATCTACGAGGACAAGGAGTGCTACATTTACACACCTCTCGTAACAGGAACATTTGATGAGCCTACTGAAGACGGAAACGCCGCTCCGAGCACACAGACAGGCACGGCTACACTCACCACGGGAGTCGGTACTCCCAACGGCCACATCGTCTGCATCGATCCCGGACATCAGACAAAGGGCAACAGCGATAAAGAGCCTCTCGGACCCGGTTCGAGCGAGATGAAGGCAAAGGTTTCTTCGGGAACAAGCGGCAACACGAGCGGACTCGCCGAGTACAAGCTCAATCTTACGGTTTCACTTAAACTCCGTGACGAGCTTGTGGCAAGAGGCTACACGGTTGTTATGACACGTGAGATCAACGATGTGGACATCTCGAATGCCGAAAGAGCCAAGATCGCAGCAGATGCAGGTGCGCAGGCCTTCGTCAGGATCCATGCGAACTCTTCGTCTGACACGAGTGTAAACGGTGTCGAGACGATCTGCATGACGAACGAGAACAAGTACAATGCAGAGCTCTACACCTCATCGAGAAAGCTTTCCGACGCGATCCTCAACAACGTTGTTTCGAGCACCGGAGCAAAGAAGAGATACGTTTGGGAAACAGATACCATGACCGGTATCAACTGGGCGGAAGTACCCGTAACGATCCTTGAGATGGGCTACATGAGCAACAAGGACGAAGAAGAAAAGCTGATCGACGACAACTATCAGAACAAGATCGTACTCGGCATCGCAGACGGAATCGACGAATTTTTCAGATAAGCGTTAAAGCAGTATAAAGACAAAACAAAAGCCTCTCCTTTTTCGGAGGGGCTTTTGTCAGAAAGGAAAATGAAAAATCAATCTGAAAGTGTCTTCTCGTAATCATCAAAGATGTAAGCGAGCACGGGAGCGATTCCGACAAGCTCACAACCGTAGGTGAACTCACCGTCCTTGCCGGGCTCTTTACGGATGATCTTAACTACGCAGTAGAGCTTCGCATCGTTCGAGCCGATGGTCAGGCATGCGTTGAAGTAGAATCCGAGAGGAAGATCGTTAGCAGATGAAAAACCAAGTCCTCCTTTTGAGACATTAAAAACTGTGATGGGAGCATCCAGATTGCTCAGAAGGATGTTGTCCTGCTTAAAGAGAGATGAAATCTCCAGTGTCATGGTGATAGGCAGACGTTTGTCTTTTCTTTTCTCTTCCATTGATACCTCCTCAAAATTGTTTTCCAATAACCTATTATACGTAGTTTAGAATTCTAACCACCCAAAAGACAGTATATCACTTGTGATACCGATTGTCATCACTCTTTCATGCTGTATGTCTGTGCTTTTGTCTGTCTTGCCTTGATAAGGATGATGATCGCAAGAACAGAGATCGCAAGTCCCACGATGGATACGATGATCGAGATCGCAACCGCTCCGCTCGAAGGAAGAATGAAATCCATGACTGTGTCAAAAACATCGCGGCCAAGCTCTCTTCTGAGTTCTCTTAATGCACCGCTATCGTAAAGGAAGCCATAAATACCCGATGCAGTGGAAGCGAGTATGATGGTGATGATAAGACCGATAAACTGGAATGCGGTGCTGATGCACTTGATGACTACGGGATAAAGGGAGATACCGGAGCCGTAGTGATTGTTCGCAATCTCGTGTCTGATGGACTTAAATGCGTTGCTGAGCGAGAAATAGAATGCAACCTTGAAGAATACCAAGGTAATCGGGACAAGCAGCGTGATCATCGGATAAGCCGAATGAGCCATGCCGCAGGCGATCAGCACAAGAAGGGTATAGAGCGAGCTGATCACGATAAAAACGATACCGTATGCCTTGAAAAGACCCGATGCCATGGTAAGGCCGGCAGGCGAGATGGGAGTACCCTTCGACATGTAGCCTTTTGCGGAAGCCCAGCTGATGAATGCGCCGATAGCGACCATCGAGTCAAGCAGTATGAAGATAAGAGCGAAAACGCTGGCGACACTGAACGAAGTAGCAGCGCTGATCAGCTGGAAAAGAATGCTGAACGTGTAAAGTATGCCAAATACAAGGATTGTAGGTGATGCAAGGAACTGAGCCGTCAGATTGTAGCGAGGCTTGCCGTAGCTGTATGCCCTTTCAGCAACGGGTTTTGCAACAGGCTGGTAAACAGGCTGGTATGCAGGCTGAGTCTGCTGATATGCAGGCTGGTATACAGGCTGAGGTGCGGGCTGAGGCTGATAAGCCTGAGGCTGAGGTGCGGGCTGGGGAGCCGGAGCGGGCTGATAAGCGGGAGCCGGAGCGGGCGCAGGTGCCGGAGTGGGCTGGTAAGCGGGCTGGGGCTGAGGCTGATAATACTGAGGCTGGGGAGCCGCAGGAGCCTGAGTCTCGGGAGCCGGCTGTTCGTTCACAGCGGGAGCCTGCTGTGTGCATGTGCAGACTTCACCGTCTTGAAGCTGTCTTCCACAATTTTCACAGAACATAACAAGTAAACCTCCTGATCATGATTGATTGAAACTTTCCCATAATTATAACAAAAAATGTCTGATAAATAAAGAATATTATGCGAAAAAACAGTCAAAAAACGTGGAAAAACGGTGCTTCAGAAAAGACTGACCACGAAAACGGCCAGGCACGAGAAAAAGGCCACCGTGATGAGGCTGCGTTCGAACAAAGAAAGAACGAGCGCAACGAGGAAACCTGCGGTCGCCGACATAAGCGTTTCGGTTGAATGAAAGATAGCGGGAACTGTCATGGCCGAGAGCACCGCGTAAGGCACGTAGGTCAGGAAGGAGCGCACGAAGCGGTTCGTGATCTTGCGGCTGACGAGTGCGAATGGAACGGTCCTCACGAGGTAGGTCGAAACGGCCATCACAGCGAGATAGATGAAGAATTCGTTACCCATGGTGCACCTCCTCTTTAACGGGGAAGAAGATCGCACCGACAACGGAAGCAACAACGGCGCAGATTATCACGCTGATACCCGATGATATCTCAAAGAAAGGCTGGTAGTACAGGAAAACGCTGACTGCAACGCTTATGAGAACGACGACGGTGATGCTACGCGACTTTTTCATGGGAGGAATGAAGATGGCGATGAACATTCCGTACAGAGCAACGTTGAGGGCTGTCGAGATAGAAGCGGGGAGGATGTCGCCGCAGATCGCCCCGAGCAGAGTGCCCAGGCTCCAGCCGAGATAAGGGAGTGTGGCGAGCGCCGCAAAATAGCGCTTTCCGACCTTTTCACCCCGCGAAGAAGCCACTGCGAAGATCTCGTCGGTGATGAAGTGCCCGAGCGCGATGCGCGCAGGGGTCCTAAACCCGTCGTCCACCTGCTGAGAGAGGGAGACGGACATCAGGGAGTACCTCGAGTTGATGATGAGCTGAGAGAGGAGCATCTCGATGAGCGAGCCGGCGCCGACCATGATCGTGAGCCCCGCAAACTGGCCTGCCGAAGTCACGCATGTCATGGAGATGAGCAGGGTCTGCCATACCTTGAGCCCGTAGCTTGTGCCCAAAATACCGAACGAAAAGGAGACTGCCAGATAGCCGAGGCCAATGGGCAGCCCGTCAAAAAAACCTTTTCTCATACTGTTCATCCGGCAACTCCTTCTCTTAAGACTTTTATAAACGTGCGTTCTGTAGCGCATTTACCCCGGGGATTCCGGGCAGAGTCCTTTCAGTACCTCTGACCCCGGGACTTCTCCTCGGAAGAAAAGAGCCGGCTCTTACGGGCCGGCCCTTGTTATAACCTGTAAATCTAATTATTATTTTATAAACTGTATGTTATAAACTAACCGATTAGTAGACGGATCATAACCAGTAGTGTGATTAGCACTTTGTAACGTTCGCAGCCTGAGGTCCTTTTTCGCCTTCAACCACATCAAATGTTACAGCCTCGCCCTCCTCGAGAACCTTGAAGCCGTCCATGTTTAATGCTGAGAAATGAACGAATACATCGTTACCTTCCTCGTCGGAGATGAATCCGAAACCCTTTTTTGCATTGAACCACTTAACAGTACCCTTCTTCATAAATTGCCTCCATAAAAATAAAAATCAACACGGGCATCGACTTCCGACACCCAAAAACTAATGTATCATACACGCGAACCAATGTCAAAGAAAAGTTAACATTTTTGCAGATAAAATTCTTTGTTTCATGACTTGTGAAAAAGAAACAAGAAAATCACGGGACGACCACAGCTTTTTAAGCAAAAATGAACTGAAGAAAGCTTTCTGCGGGGGCTCGGGAATATTGATAAATCCGCGACGAAAGGATAAAATAGTCCGAGAAGCTTTCGGGCTCAACATTAATTCGAAAGGATCTTGCATGGAAATCGATCTTTTACCCTCGAAATACACCCTTATAAGCATGGAAGAGGTTCCCGACTGCAGAGGTACGGGATACCTTTTGAAACATAAAAAGAGCGGTGCGCGTATCGCCGTGATCAGCAACAGCGACCCCAACAAGTCCTTCTGTATCGCTTTCCGTACGCCGCCGAAGGATGACACGGGAGTGGCGCACATCCTTGAGCACAGCGTGCTCTGCGGCTCGCGCAAGTTTAAACCCAAAGATCCCTTTATGGAGATGGCCAAGGGCTCGCTCAATACTTATCTGAACGCGCTCACGTATCCCGACAAGACCTGCTACCCCGTCGCAAGCTGCAACGCGCAGGACTTCGCAAATCTGATGGACGTCTACCTCGACGCCGTTTTCTACCCCGCGATCTATGAGCACAGGGAGATCTTCATGCAGGAGGGCTGGCACTACGAGCTTGAGGACGCGGAGAGCGATCTCGAACTCAACGGTATCGTGTACAGCGAGATGAAGGGGGTCTTTTCGTCACCCGAGGAGAGGCTCGCGAGGCGCACGATGAGGGAGCTTTTCCCTGACAACGCCTATTTTTACGAGAGCGGGGGTGACCCGGCTGCGATCCCGAACCTTACCTACGAGGATTTCCTTGAGTTTCATAAAAAGTACTATCATCCCTCGAACAGCTACATCAGCCTTTACGGCGACCTCGATGTCACCGAGAGGCTCGAGTTCCTCGACAGGGAGTACCTTTCGGCCTTCGACGCGACAGAGCCTGCGCCCTGCATGAAGAGCCAGCCTCCGATCGGTGAGAGGTTCTCGGAGGGCATTTATCCGCTCGCCGAGGGCGACCCCGAGGAGGACGCCGCTTTTATCAACTGGGCGTTCAGACTCGCGGACTGCGGGGACATCAAGACAAACACGGCACTCGGCCTCATCTGCCAGGTGCTTTTCGACATAACCGGCGCGCCCGTCAAGGAAGCGCTCGTCAAGAAGGGCCTCGGCAAAGAGGTTTCGTTCATCGTTGAGGACGAGATCCTTGAGCCCTTCGGCACACTCTCAATCCGTAACATTGACGCCGCCAAGCTCCCGGAAGTAAAGCAGACAGTTACCTCGGCACTAAAGCAGGTGGTTGCGGAGGGGTTAAATAAGCGTTCGCTCCAAAGCGCCCTCACGCGCATGGAATTCTCCTTCTGCGAAGAGGATTTCGGGTCGATGCCCAAGGGCCTCATTTACATCTTCAGGTCGCTCGGGACTTGGCTTTACGACGACCGGGCCGCTTTTACGGGACTCTGTGTGAGGAAGCTGTTTGAAGAGCTCAGAACGCTTATAGACACCGACTACTACGAGGATCTCGTCCGCGAGTACATGCTCGAATGCGAGTCGAGCGTATGGTGCGTCCTGAAACCCAAGAAAGGCCTCGACCGCGAGGAGGATGAGGCGCTCGGGGAAGAGCTTCGTGCCTTTAAAGAAAGCCTCTCAAAGGAGCAGATCGAGGAGACGGTCCGCATGACGGAACACCTCAGGGACTACCAGCAGACGCCACCCACGCCGGAGGAGCTCATGACGGTACCGATGCTCAGGCGCGAGGATATAGAGCGCAAGGGATTCGTGCCCATAAACGAAGAACTTGAGGTGCACGGGGTGCCCACGGTGCTGCACGAAACCGAGACGAACGGGATCTTCTACATCGACGCGATGTTTGAAGTGAGCGGGATCGAAACCGCGGAAGTTCCGTACCTGGGGCTGATGTTGCGCCTGCTCGGAAACCTCGACACCAAAAACTACACATATCTCGAACTCGACAACGAAAGCGGCATCCACACGGGCGGTATCGGAGCTTCGGTCTCGACCTACGTGGTGGACGGCACGGATGACTACCGGCCCGTACTCTCGATGTCGGGCAAAGCCTTCGCGCGCGAAGCGGCAGCGCTTATGTCACTCATTTCGGAGGTATTCTTCGACACCGACTTTTCCTCGCTTTCGAGGGCGCGGGAGGTCATCGGGGAGTGCATCACGAACATGAGAGGCGTGTTCGCGAGCGCGGGACATCGTGTTGCAATGATGTCGGCACGTGCTGCGGTTTCGAGCTCGGACGCTTTTACGGCGGCGCTTTCGGGAAGAGAGTATTACGAGCTTTTGTGCAGGCTTGAATCGTCGACGGACGAAGAACTCGTGAAAGCGATCGAGTGCGGGAGAAAAGTGCTCGGCAGGATCGTACGCAAGAGCGGACTTACGTTTAATATCACGGCAACCCGTGAGATCTTCGACGGGCTCGGGGAGGCGCTGCTTGGGTATATCAAGAGGATAGAAGAATTCGGGGAGGCGCAGGCCGCAGTTGCCGGACAGACCGGGTGCGCCGGAGAGAACAAGCCGGCGGACACAGGGACCAGACGTGACTGCGAAGAGAAGCCGGAGAATACAGGAAAGGGGTGTGCCGGAGAGAACAAGCCGGCGGACACAGGGACCGGATGTGACTGCGAGGAGAAGCCGGAGAATACAGGGACCGGGTGTGCCGGAGAGAACAAGCCGGCGGACACAGGAACCGGATGTGACTGCGAAGAGAAGCCGGAGAATACAGGAAAGAGATGCGCCGGAGAGAACAAGTCGGAGAGAGCAGAGGCCGGATGCGAGGGTGAAAAACACGACAGAAAAAGAGATCCTCAGGGAAGAGGCCCCAAGTATGAGACAGGCAGCAGGCAGCTCGCCTTTAAGAATGCGGGAGACGTCAACTACGTCGCCCTTGCCGGGATCCATGAGTGCTCATCGCCCGAAGAGGCCGGGCACTTCTGCATACTTGCGTCGATCCTTTCGAACGAGTACCTCTGGAACAACATCAGAGTGCTCGGAGGCGCGTACGGGTGCGGATTCTCGTACCGCAGACAGTGCGGAAGCATGGCGTTCTACTCGTACCGCGATCCCGCGATCGGAGAGACGCTCGAGACTTATAAGTCGGCGCCCGACTACATCGAGAGCTTCGATGTCGATGAGCGCGAGATGACGAAGTTCATCATCGGAACGATCGGAGCGATCGACACACCCATGACGCCCGACATGAAGGGCAGGTTCTCGCTCTCGTGCTACATGAGCGGAGTCGACGGCGACTGGGTTCAGAGGCGCAGGGATGCGATCCTCTCGGCTTCGTGCGAGGACATCCGCAGGCTCGCGGGCGCTGTCCGCAAGGTTACTGAGGCAGGGAATATATGCGTTGTGGGGAGCGAGAGCGATATAGAGCGCGAAAATAAACTCTTTACAGAGATACGAAACTTGTACTAAAGTTACGGATTCTGTGACATTTATATATGGGATTACTAAGGATTCACCTGCCACGTATATCTTCCCGAAAACGCTACGCCTGAATTGTTTTCGGAAAGATATACGGTCGCGGTGAATCGAGGCCGACATGTATAAATATAAATGACACAGAATCCTGAACAAGGAAGATTATAGAATGGAGATGTGAATGTTTAAATCGGGCTTCATAGCATTAGTAGGGCGTACGAATGTCGGGAAATCGACGCTTATGAACAGGCTCATCGGGCAGAAGGTCGCGATCACGAGCAACAAGCCGCAGACCACGCGCACGAGCATACGCACGATCCTTACGGAAGAGCGCGGGCAGATGATCTTTATCGACACGCCCGGCATACACAAGATCGAGCATAAGCTCGGCGAGCACATGGAGGATACGGCGAAGCGTACGCTCGGTGAGGCGGATGTCGTGCTGTGGCTCGTTGAACCGTCGAAGAAGACGGGAGCGGGTGACGAGCGTGTGTCGCAGCTCCTTAAGGGCAGCAAGGCCAAAAAGGTGCTCGTCATAAACAAGATCGACACGGTGCCGAGGACTGAGCTGCCGAGACTTATCGAGATGTACAGGCCGCTCGCCGATTTTGATGAGGTCGTGCCGGTGAGCGCCGCGACGGGCGAGAACGAGGAAGAGCTCAAGAACGTGATCTTCGACCTGCTCGACGAAGGCCCCATGTATTACGACGAGGACGAGCTCACCGATCAGCCCTTAAAGCAGATCGCGGCCGAGCTTGTGAGGGAAAATGCGCTCAAATTCCTGAAGGACGAGGTGCCCCACGGGATCGCCGTGTGCGTCGAACTCATGAAGGAGCGAGCGAGGGGTGGCGGGTATGTCGAGTATGACGACGATGAGGGCATCGTTTCAGGCGAAGGCACAGGCATCTTCGACATCGAAGCGTCTATCATCTGCGAGAGGGATTCTCACAAGGGCATCATAATCGGCAAACAGGGCTCCATGCTCAAGAAGATCGGAACGGCTGCAAGGCTTGAGATGGAAGCGTTTATGGGCTGCAGGATCTTCCTCAAACTGTTCGTGAAGGTGAGGAAGGACTGGAGAGACAGCGAGATGTTCCTCAAAGACTACGGATTCGCGGAGGGTCCGAAGAATAAGTGATAACCGGTTTTAAGGCAAATATCGGAAGGGAAAATGATAACCGGTTTCACGGCAAAAACGGTGGACGAGAAAACGATAACCGGCTTTACGACAAATGCCGGAAGTAAAAAAGCGGAGAAAACAACACGGAAGTCGTGAGACAGGAACAGATAATATAGGCGTTACAGGACAACAGCATGAACGGAGAGATCAGAACACAGGGAATAGTACTGCTTTCCGCCCCCTGCGGGGAGTACGACAGGCGACTAGTCGTACTCACGGCGCAGAGGGGCAGGATCACAGTGTTCGCGAGGGGTGCCCGAAGACCCGGGAACTCCTTTTCCGCATGCACGCAGAGCTTTACGTTCGCGGTCTTTACGCTTTACGAGGGCAGAGAAGCA
>JAEEQC010000232.1 GCA_016285135.1 Lachnospiraceae bacterium | reverse complement strand
GTTTCCCTGATGGTCTTACAGAGCGTAAAACCGCTGCCGTCTGAGAGATTAATGTCAAGCAGGACAACTCTTGCTTCATCATTTTCAAAGAAAGCAAGCGCCTCTTTCATCGAGTAGACTGCCCTGGTCTTTACATCAAACATGTTAAAATACTCGCAGGTATTGTCTGCAAGGGTCTGTTCATCATCAATTATCAGGCAGTCATATTTCATATTCCGGATTATCCTTTTTAATTTCACTTGTGCTAAACCGCACATTTAAACTATAGCAAAGCAGGGCTTTGGTGTCAACAAAAAACGGGTAAAAAAAGTTTTTTCCGGTGTTTTATAATATAGACAAGAATTAAGAAAGAAAGCGAGGACAGTTTTATGTTACCGACAAATTTCCGAAGCGAATATGATTTCCGCACCATCGGCAGAAACCTTAAGAGACTGAGAACCGAGAATAAACTTTCGGCAGAATACGTAAAAGACTATCTGAGGCTCTGTTCTGTCCAGGCTGTCTATAAATGGGAACGAGGCGAATCGCTTCCACAGGCAGATACCTTTATAGCCTTGCTTGAACTCTACGGAGTGGATAGTTTCAGAGAAGTATTATATAACAAACAAGAAAGGGAGAGCGAAAGCTCTCCCTTTAATGTCGTAAGCCCGCAGGGGTTACGACAGTCGGTCTGCGCGACGCTTGGCGCAGTTAGTTCAATAAAACACCGAACATCGTGAGGTGTTTTTTCATTTTTTATTTTCATTTAATGTGTATAACTTCTCTCGTATCAAGTGCAGTCTGCACCATCTCATCGATTTTCTCACTAAGAAGCGTCTCCGACTTCTCTATCTGCGCAATTTCAGGCTTTGTAACCGGATGCTTAGCCACAAAAATCGTACAGCAGTCCTCGAAAGGAAGCACAGAAGTTTCATAGCTTCCGATTTTTTCGGAAATTGCAATTATATCATCCTTATCAAAAGCAATCAGAGGCCTGAAAACAGGCATTTTACATACTGCATTTGTACAGTTAAGGCTCTGCATGGTCTGGCTCGCAACCTGTCCAATGCTCTCACCCGTAACAAGTCCGAGCGAACCGCACTCGCGGGCAAAATGCTCGGCAAGTCTCATCATGTAACGTCTCATGATGATGGTCAGCTCGTCTCTCGGGCACTTCTCGATGATATCGAGCTGGATGTCGGTGAAGTTAACGACATGAAGCCTGATGGGGCCTGTATAGGCACTGATGATCTGAGCGAGGTCGATGACCTTCTGAAGCGCCCTCTCACTTGTATAAGGCGGAGCATGGAAATAAACGGCATCCACTGTAACACCGCGCTTGGCGATCATATATCCCGCAACCGGACTGTCGATACCGCCCGAAAGGAGGAGCATCGCCCTTCCGTTGGCACCCACGGGCATTCCGCCGGGGCCGGGGATTATCTCCGAGAACACATAGGCATTATTACGGATCTCAACATGGATCCTGACCTGAGGCTCGCGAACATCCACCTTGAGGTTCGGAAATCTCTCAAGAAGATACGCTCCCATATCGGAGCAGATCTGAGGGGACTCGATCGGATAACGTTTGTCCGCGCGGCGCGCCTCGACCTTGAAAGTGATCTCTTTGTCACCGTAGACCTCGGCAACATAGTCACCCACGTTCTTTTTGATGACCTCAAAATCGTTGTCGGGGATCACCTTAACGGGACAGATAGCCCAGACACCGAAGATCTTCTTAAGCTCTCTGACCGTTCTGTCATAGTCGAATTCTTCGGGACACGACAAAAAGATCCTGCCCTGCTCTCTCTCAACTTTGAAGCCCTCGGCAACACGCGAGAGATTCTCGTTGATCCTTGCGCAGAGCGCTTCTTCAAAGACGTACCTGTTCTTGCCCTTGATACCGATCTCCGAGTATTTAATCAAAAATGCACTGTATGTCATGCCTGTTTCCTTCCTGTCGATCATTTGTATTACGAACCCGTTTTCCGTTTTCTCACAGAATCCTTAATCCAAACATCTGTTAAATATCTTTATCTGTTCTCTTTTTTCAGATTCCTTTATCTGCTTACTTTCTCGAGAACCTTGCATAAACGGGCACCAGTTCTTTGAGTGCCTCAATGGTTTTCTCAAGTTCTTCGCGGGTTGTATCAAAAGAGAAGCTGAACCGGAGCGTCGAGTCGAGCAGCTCCTTTTTGACCCCGATAGCTTTTAAGGTACCGCTTATCCCGGGATGATTGCTTGAGCATGCGGAACCCGACGAAACATAGATACCCGACTGTTCGAGCGCATGGAGGAGCACCTCCGCCCTGACACCTTCAAATCCCGAGCTCACGATGTGAGGTGCAGTCTTCCTGACCTCTTCTTCACTGAAGGAACCGTCCGCCCCGGGCTTTATCGCATTGATGTGCGTGCCGGCGATCGCGGCAAGTTCGTTTACAAACATAGTCTTGAGT
>JAEEQC010000231.1 GCA_016285135.1 Lachnospiraceae bacterium | reverse complement strand
TGGCAGTCATCGGCAACAGCGGATCGGGCAAGTCGACGTTCCTTAACATGCTCGGCGGACTCGATACTCCGAGTGCGGGCAAGCTGTTCGTGGACGGACGCAATCTCTTTGAGATGACCGCACGGCAGAAGGAGATCTACAAGAGGGAGACGGTAGGGTTCGTGTGGCAGAACAACGCGCGTAATCTTTTCCCTTACCTGAGCGCCATAGAGAACGTCATGACGCCCATGCTCCTGACGAAAGAGAAGAAGAGACGCGAGCGTGCCGAAGAGCTTCTCGATATCGTCGGGATGAGCCACAGAAAGAACAGCAGGCTCGGTGAGCTTTCGGGCGGTGAGCAGCAGAGAGTGGCTATAGCCATTGCGCTCGCAAACAATCCCAAGCTCCTGCTCGCGGACGAGCCCACGGGTTCGGTCGACAAGGACACTGCCGACAGGATCTTCGACATCTTCCGAAAGCTCAGTACCGAGATGGGAGTGACTGTCGTCATCGTTACTCATGACGTAAGGCTTTCAAAGAAGGTCAACAGAGTCGTGGCGATCCGGGACGGCAGGATAAGCAGCGAAAGAATACTAAGGGAGCAGTACAAGGATGTCTTTACTTCGGACAACATCTCGTGGGGTAACGAGGAAACACAGGATGAGTACGTGATCCTCGACAGGGCCGGACGCCTTCAGATCCCCGAGAAGCTCCTTAAAAAACTTGAGCTCAAAGACAACAAGGTTACGGTCGGTTTTGAGGAAGGCGTCCTCACGATCAGGAATCCAAAGTCCGAGGGAGAGGAAAAAGACACGGATATTGCTGAGTAAAAAGCAAAATAAAAGAGGCGACGCCCCTTATAAACGACTTGCCTTTTCAGTAAGCAATAGTTAAAATTATTACAACTGTTAAATAATTGACCGGTTTGTCGTAAAACAATCTGCCGGTGCGGCTTGTTCGGCAAAAGCTGTCTTTTTCGGACAGACAGCCCAAGAGGCACATTCGGCAAATGCACATAATGTCATACAGATCAGAGGAATATATGGCTAAGAAAGAAAGAAAAAAGAGGGTGCTTCCCTTATACCTGACAGCCGCGACGTGGCTTACGTGGTCACTGCTGCTGCCGCTCTATAAGGTGACCGATTACCTGATACTCTCCGGTATCTCCGCGGTGATGCTGCTGCTCGGGTACGCGGGCAAGGGCAAGGAGGAACCGGAAGAACTCGAAGCACCGAAAGAAGAAACGAACACACCTAAAGAGACCGCCAAGGAAGAGACCGGGGTCCACAAGAGACCGCGCACCGGAGACAGTGCCATCGACAAGATGCTCGATGATGAGGAGATGGCGATCGCCGAGATGAAGCGACTCAACGAGGCGATCCCCGATGAGAAGCTCTCGCGTCAGATCGACCATTTAGAGGACGTTACATCAAAGATCGTCACCTACGTTGTGGAGCATCCCGCCAAGAAGACGCAGGTCCGCAGGTTCTTTAACTACTACCTGCCCACGACACTTAAGCTCCTGAATGCGTACGACAGGATGGACGAGGCCGGGATCTCGGGCATAAACATTGACGGGACAAAGGGCAAGGTCGAAGCCATGATGGACAAGGCGCTCGAAGCTTTCGACAGACAGCTCGATTCGCTCTATACCGATGAGGCGATGGACATCTCGTCAGATATAAGCGTTATGGAAAGCCTTCTCGCACAAGAGGGACTTGCCGGAGACGATGAGATAATCAAAAATTCAATGATCTAAGGAGAAGAGAAGATGACAGACAATCAGATACCTACATTGACACTTGATCCCACAACTGAGACGCAGCAGGGCGGCCTCGCGGACCTTTCCGCAGCTTCGATCGCGGCACCCGGCGCACCCGACATCAGTCTTACTCTTGATGCCGGCGCACAGGCAGCTTCGACTCCGGCAGCTACGCAGGACGAGCGCGACAAGAACGCAGTCAAGATCGACGAGAGCATGCTCACCGAAGAGGAGAAGAAGGTCGTTGCCGACTTCGCCAAGCAGATTGACATCAAGGATTCCAACCAGGTAATGTCGTACGGCTCCGCAGCCCAGAAGCATATCGCCAATTTCTCGGAGAGTGCGCTCAAAAACGTCAAGACTCAGGATCTCGGCACGATCGGTGAGGCTCTTTCTTCGCTCGTTGTTCAGCTCAGGACCATGGACGAGCCCCAGAAGAAGGGCATCGCAGGCTGGTTCCAGAAGAGAAAGAGGGACATCGAGGAGCTTAAGGCCACATATGCCAAGGCAGAGGTCAATGTCGACAAGATCGTTGAAAAGCTCGAGGAGCATCAGGTCATCCTTATGAAGGACATCGCGACCTTCGACCAGATGTATGAGCTCAACCTCAAGTACTACAAGGAGCTCACGATGTACATCATCGCCGGCAAGAAGAAGCTTGAGGAGGTTCGCGCAGGCGAGCTCGAGGAGCTCAAGGCCA
>JAEEQC010000230.1 GCA_016285135.1 Lachnospiraceae bacterium | reverse complement strand
CCCTTGGGGACGGGGGTTGGTGGACCATTGGGGTTCATGGTCCACGATCCCCGTCCCCAAGGGACCACCACAACCCCCGTCCCCAAGGGACCACACCCCGATCAAAAAAGGAGGAATTCACATGCTTCTTGCAATAGATGTTGGAAATACAAATACGAATCTCGCCGTATTTAAGGGCGACACGATCGTGTCGGACATGGCGATCACCACGAAGACGCCTCGTACGGCGGACGAGTACGCCGCTACGTTCCGCGAGCTCATGCGTGTGAACGGCATTTCGCACGAGGATATCAAGGCGTGCATCATCTCGAGCGTTGTGCCCGGGATCATGTACTACCTCAAAGGCGGTATCGTCAAGCTCTTCGGCATCCAGCCCCTCGAGGTCGGTGCCGGCGTCAAGACAGGCGTCAAAATCAAGCTCGCGAACCCCAAAGAAGTCGGAGCCGACAGGATCGTCGATCTCGCAGCGGGATTTAACCTCTACGGCGGACCCGTCATGGTCATCGACTTCGGCACCGCTACAACGTACGACCTTATAGACGAGACGGGCACGTTCATGTACGGCCTCACCTGTCCCGGTATCAGGATCAGCGCGAACGCGCTCTGGCACGACACAGCGAAGCTCCCCGAGATTGAGCTTGCTCTGCCTCCCACTATCCTCGCAAATGACACGATCTCAAGCATGCAGGCAGGTCTTCTCTACGGCACCATCGGGCAGACCGAGTACATCATCGAGCGCGTGAAAAAGGAAGCCGGCATCAGCGAGATGAAGGTTGTCGCAACAGGCGGTCTCGGTGAACTCATCGCCGGTGCAACGGACAAGATCGACGTCTATGACCGCTCACTCACCATGAAGGGGCTGCATATCATATACGAGAAGAATCGTTAATGCATATGCCTGATTAATGAGGAACCGATACAAAACGAAATACTTCATTGTGTCACCCTGATAATTCAGAATCGCATTACGCGAGAAAGCCCAGATAATCATCATAATACTTACGTAAGGAAAAACTCTTGAGAATAGGAAATATCGAGATAGGCCGACTTGCTCTCGGCCCTATGGCAGGTTTTACGGACATGCCGTTTAGGCTCCTGTGTAAAGAGCAGGGAGCTGACTTTATGGTCACCGAGATGGTGAGCGCGAAGGGCATTCATTACAACAGTCCCGGCTCGAACTTGCTGCTTGAAAGCAACCCCGCCGAGCATCCGATAGCTCTGCAGCTTTTCGGCAGCGACCCTGCGATCATGGCCGAGATCGCCGCCAAGCTCGAGGATCTCCCTTTTGACGCTTATGACATAAACATGGGGTGCCCCGTGCCGAAAGTCGTTAATAACGGTGAGGGAAGCGCTCTCATGAAAAATCCCGCCCTTGCGGGCGAGATCGTTAAGGCCGTAAAGGGTGCCACGAAGAAACCCGTCACGGTCAAGTTCAGAAAAGGATTCGATAACAACTGCCTGAACGCTGTCGAATTTGCCAAGGTGCTCGAGGCAAACGGTGCCGACGCACTGACGGTTCACGGCAGAACACGTGAGCAATACTACCACGGAACAGCGGACTGGGATGTGATAAGGGATGTTAAAGAAGCCGTCGGGATACCGGTCATCGGTAACGGTGACATCAAGACCCCCGAAGACGCAAAACGCATGTTTGAAGAGACCGGCTGCGACGCCGTTATGATCGCACGTGCCGCGCAGGGTAACCCCTGGATTTTCCACCGCATAAAGACATATCTGGATACGGGCGTTATCGAAGAAAAGCCGTCAATCAATGAGATATTCGCGATGATCAAGCGCCACTACCAAATGCTCACCGATCATAAGGGTGCGCTGACCGCAGTCCGTGAGATGCGCACGCATATGTCCTGCTACACTGCCGGCCTTCCGGGAAGCGCCGCTCTGCGGAGAACGATAAATACGTGCGAGTCTATGGAAGAGGTATTTGAAATACTCGACAGATACGATAACTGATCACTGTGTGGTCCCTAGGGGACGGGGGTTGTGGGCCATCGAATTCATGGCCCACAACCCCCGTCCCCCAGGGACCACACGAGAAACGATTCTCAATATTTTATCTCCAGCATCTCAAGCAACCTTTTGAACGTATCCTGCCCGTCAAGGCAGGTTTCCAGAAGATACCCCTTCTCCGTCTTCCATTCGGCAAGACCTCTGTAGTAGTAATTCTTCTTAGAGTCTTCGATGATAAAAGGTATCACGTTATGGCGGAGGCATTCCTTCAGCGCAACAAGTCTTCCCACCCTGCCGTTACCGTCCTGAAACGGGTGGATAGCTTCAAACTCCGCATGGAATGCGATGATATCTTCAATCGTGATCGTCCGCTTTTGGTTATAAGCGTCGATCAGTGCTTCCATATGCTTATGTACCTCTGACGGTTTAGAGGTTTCTTTTCCACCCACAACGTTGGCGCGCTTTTTGTAATCGCCCACCGAAAACCAGGAGAG
>JAEEQC010000054.1 GCA_016285135.1 Lachnospiraceae bacterium | reverse complement strand
CGGCAAGGAGACCGATCAAGCCGTAAAAACAGGTGATCCGGTTTCAGACTCACAAGCGGTTGCAGGGCTCGAGGTGATCCCCGGTGAGGATGGCTCCCTTAAGGGTCTGGCACTCTGGGCGGGTGGCAAAGGTTTTGTGGTAAGCCGCGAAGCGTTTGGAGCGGAAGGACCGGAGGCGTTTATAGCCGGGATAGCTAAGAAAGTGCTCATATGCGTTAAAGGACTCAAGAACTTTTACAAGATGACGGGTGCCGGTGAACTCACAAACGTCCACGACACGGAGCTTGCTGACTACCTCTTAAACCCCGAGGGAGCGGACTCAGGTGAGGACGAGGATGAACCCTCGCCGAAGCCTTCGAAGAGCAAGGCAAAGGAGCTTTCTGACAAGGACTACGTCGCTGCGGCCAAGATGAATGCCGAAAACGCGCTCCCGCAGAGAAAGGCAATCTCGGACACGGGTATGACCTTCGTGCTCGAGGAGATCGAGAAGCCGCTTGCATACGTGCTCGCGTGCATGGAAAAAGAGGGAGTGCTCCTTGACACGCAGGCTTTGAGTGATTTCGCCGCAAGCCTCGAAAAGGACATCGAGGAGACGCAGCGCAAGATATACGAACGTGCGGGCGAAGAGTTCAACATCAACTCTCCGAAGGCACTCGGTACGATCCTCTTTGAGAAGATGAGACTGCCGAGCGGCAAGAAGACGAAGACGGGCTACTCGACGTCGGCTCAGGTGCTTGAGAAGATCAGACTTGAGGATCCGATCATCGAGATGATCCTCACATACAGGCAGCTCTTTAAGCTGAACTCGACCTACGCGACGGCGCTTCCCGGGTACATGGGCGCGGACGGCAGGATCAGGACGAGCTTCAACCAGACAGCGACGGCCACGGGCAGGCTCAGCAGCAGCGACCCGAACCTTCAGAACATCCCGATCCGTTCGGACAAGGGAAGGCTCATCAGGAGGGCGTTTGTAGCGGGCAAGGGCAAGGTGCTCGTGGATGCCGACTACTCACAGATAGAGCTTCGAATACTTTCGTCCATGTCGGGCGATGAGAAGCTCATCGCTTCATATAAGAACCATGTGGACATCCACGCTGCGACGGCGGCCGAGGTATTCCATGTGCCGCTTGACAAGGTTACGGACAAAGAAAGAAGCCGTGCTAAGGCTGTCAACTTCGGTATCGTGTACGGCATCAGTTCGTTCGGACTCGGCACGGGACTCGATATCTCGAGGGCGGAGGCGCAGAGCTATATAGATGCGTACTTCCTCACATACCCGACGGTTCGCAGCTACCTTGACGGACTTATCGCTTCGGCAAGGGACAAGGGCTACTCGGTGACACTGTTCGGAAGACGCAGGCCCATCGCCGACATTTCGTCTCCGAATTTTGTGAAGCGCAGCTTCAGCGAGAGGATCGCGATGAATGCTCCGATCCAGGGTACGGCGGCCGACATCATGAAGATCGCGATGATCAGGGTGTTCAGGCGGCTGGCGAAAGAGCTCCCCGAAGCAAAGCTCATCCTTCAGGTTCACGATGAGCTACTTGTCGAGGTAGACGAGAAAGACGCGCAGAAAGCGGCTAAGATCCTTGAGGAGGAGATGAAGGCTTCCGCGGATCTTGCGGTAGAGCTTGAGGTCGGAATCGGAACAGGAACCAACTGGGGAGATGCGCACTAAGCCGGGTCTCCGAATGGTGGGTTGAAACGGAATAACAGAGAAGTAAGGTAAGCATATATGGCTGTGATCGGAATAACAGGCGGAGCGGGTTCGGGCAAGTCTTTTGTGGCGAAGCTCGCGGCAGAGAACTTTGACATGCTCCATATAGATACGGACAGGCTCGCGCGGACGCAGATGATGCCGGGCGGAGCTTCGTACGCGGGAGTGGCACAGGCTTTCCCGGATTGTCTCAAACACGGTAGAAATGTGCCTGATGACCGGAAAACGTCGGGTGACATAAGCACCGTGGTAAGCAATGAGACAAACGGAGAGATAATCGGGGCGAAAAAAGAAAAAACAGCCGACAACTCAGCAAGTGGGGACCTGCCCGAGATAGACCGTGCGGCGCTTGCTGCGAGAGTCTTTAACGACAGTGAGGCGCTTGAGAAACTTGAAAGTCTCACGCATCCGCATGTCAGGGAGACTGTCGAGTCACTCATAGAGGGCTCGAAGGGACTCTTCAGCCACGTGCTCATCGAGACCGCGATACTTGCGGATGCGGGATACTGCCCGCTCTGTGACGCTGTCTGGTACGTGACGGCACCCGAGGAGGACAGAAAGAAGAGGCTCACCGAGCGCGGCTACGACGAAGCAAGGATAAAGAGCGTCTTTGGTTCCCAGCCGACAGATGAGAGATACAGAGAGACTTCTACCTATGAGATAAAGAACGGAGAAGACGCGGACGAGTCGGATCTTCTGGAGCAGATAAAGTCAATAATGAAAGATATGGGTATTCCGGAAACAAATGCCGAAGATGAAGATGAAGAAGAAGATGATGATGATGAAAGAAGATAGAAGATAGAAGACAGAAGATAAAAGACAGAAGATAAAAACCATGTGTTAAATGCCGGTGTGTGATACCGGGTGATGTCATCTTTAGAAACAGTTCGTTCATAAACATATGCATTTTTTGAAACATGCGTTTAACAGTTTTGCTTAACAAGTGACAAATATAGGTGAGAAAATCGCTTCAACAGAGGAGGATTCCATGGATACGGGTAAAGAAAATTTGATCTTTGGCTTGGATATCGGAACACGCAGTGTTGTCGGAACAGTCGGATACAGAACATCCGCTCGTGAATTCGTGGCGGTCGCACAGTCCGTGAGATTCCATGAGACCCGTGCGATGCTTGACGGTCAGATCCACGATATCGGTGCGGTAGCCGCAACGATAGGTGAAGTAAAGCGTGAGCTTGAGAACAAGACTCACACCAGGCTCACGGGAGTCTGTATCGCAGCCGCAGGTCGTGTGCTCAAGACAAGACAGGTCAGGATCGATTACGATCTCGAGGGCGAGGCAGTCATCGACAACGGCATGATCCACACCATGGAGCTCATGGGTGTCGAGAAGGCAAGTGATGTCCTTCGTCGTGAGGAAAAAGGCGGCGGAAACTATTTCTGCGTCGGATACTCCGTGACAAAGTACTACCTCGGCGATGTTGCGATCATGAACCTCGAGGGTCATAAGGGTACGGCGATCGGTGCCGATCTGCTCGCAACTTTCCTTCCCCGTGATGTTACCGACGGCCTTTATGCCGCAACCGACAGAGCGGGACTCGAAGTCATCAACCTTACGCTCGAGCCTATCGCGGCCATAAACATTGCGATCCCTCAGAAGTTCAGACTCCTCAACCTCGCGCTTGTCGATGTCGGAGCCGGAACAAGCGATATCTGTATCACGAGCGAAGGCTCTGTTACAGCCTACGGAATGATCCCGAAAGCGGGAGATTTCCTCACCGAATCCGTCATGCAGAAATATCTCGTGGAATTTAAGACCGCGGAAGACATGAAGATCGGTATCTCGGGAAAGAAAAAGAAGATCTCATATAAAGATATCATCGGTTCGAAGGTGAGCGTGCCTGTGGAAGATCTTAAGGCAACATTGAACGACCCGATGAAGGAACTCGCGAAGATGATCGCGGACAAAATAAAGGAACTCAACGGCGGCAAGTCACCGAGCGCTGTATTCCTTGTGGGCGGTGGCGGCAAGACACCCGGTTTCACCGACATGATCGCCGCAGCACTCAAGATCCCTACGGAGCGTGTCGCTCTGCGCGGAGCCGAGGTACTCGGCGAGGTACGTTTCCTCGAAGAGAACATCAAGAAGGATCCTATGCTCGTCACACCGATCGGTATCTGTCTCAACTACTACGAGCAGAACAACAACTTTATATTTGCACGTGTTAACGGCGAGCTGTTGAGGCTCTATGATAACGGTCACTTAACGGTTATGGACGCTGCCATGGGTATCGGCATCGATACGAGCTCGCTCTTCCCGAGACGCGGAGACGGTGTTTCTTTCACCTTCAACGGCAAGAGCCGCGTTGTGCGCGGTGAAGCGGGTGAAGGAGCGGTCATCAAGGTCAACGGCCAGCAGGGATCGATCGCAACCCCTATCGTCAGGGGCGACGAGGTCGTTATCACTCCCTCCACGAAGGGAACTCCGGCCGAAGTCAGTGTTGAGAGTCTTGCCGAGGGCGCAAGGAGCATCTGCTTCATCGTCAACGGTCGCAAGGTTGCGGCACCGAGACTGCTGCTGGTTAACGGACGCGAAGCCGAGCCCGGCATGATGGTCACGAACGGCGATCAGATTGAGGAAGCAGACTACTACACAGCGGGAAGACTGCTTGAATACATGGATGTCACCGCTGTAGGGACCATTAGCATTAATAACGTACCGGCCCTTCCGCAGGACAAGGTCTATGAGAACTTCTCCATTGATTTTGAGCTGGCCGGCGAAGACAGTTCGCTTGACAATCAGGGTGAAATGATGCAAGATGTATCAGGTGTCGAGGCGGACGAAGAACCGGCAGAAACCGTTCAAACCGTTGAAAACACTGGGGTTTCTGACATTACAGCGGAACCCGACACAAGTAAACCCGAAGAGAAGAAGCCTGAGGTGGACAAGCCGGCGGTTGCAGAAAAGGCTCCCGCAGCAGGGCCTCACAACATCACCGTGGTCGTCAACGGTCTGCCTGTTGCGCTGACAGGCAAGGATGTTTACAGGCTTGTGGATGTGCTTGATGTCTATCCTTCGTTTGACACGAAGAATCCGCAGGGCGACAGAGCGGTCATCAGGATCAACGGCGCCGACAGCGACTTCATTCATGAGCTGTACGGCGGAGAGCGCATCGATCTTTATTGGGAATGAAAGGATCAGTTTTGAAGTTTTGTTCACTTGCCAGCGGCAGCAGCGGCAACTGTCTTTATCTGAAGGCAGGAGACACGGCCATTCTGGTTGACGCAGGTATCAGTTGCAAGAAGGTTTGCGAGGGACTCGAACAGATAGGAGAGAGCCCGTGTAACATAAAAGCGTGCTTTGTGACGCACGATCACAGCGATCATATCAAGGGTGTTCCTTTGCTGATGAGAAAGTTTCGCATCCCCGTATATGCGACAGGCGGGACACTCACGGCGATCGCCCTGAGTGACAAAAAGGACGTCCCGAGGGAGCTCATGTATGAGCTTGTACCCGACAGGGAAGTGACGATTGGCGATATTTCTGTTTGTCCGTTCAGGATCTCGCACGATGCCGTCGACCCCGTGTGCTATACGATACGCCACGGAGACAGGAAACTCGGTATGGCGACGGACCTCGGAGAATTCACGGACTACACGCTCGGCCATCTGGCCGGGTCGAATGCGCTTTATGTAGAAGCAAACCACAACAAGAACATGCTTATGATGGGACCTTATCCTTATCAGCTCAAGCTCAGGATAGACTCGCCTCTCGGTCATCTCTCGAACGAAGCATGCGGCGAGATGGTCTCGAGGATCATGACACAGGAGCTAAGGACTGTCATGCTCGCCCATATAAGCGTTGACAACAATTTTGAAGAGCTTGCTTACCGGACAGTCAGTCAGATCGTTACGGAGGCGGCTGCGGAGCGAGGGATCGACGCACCGACGGTAGTGGTGGCCGACCGTTTTAAACCGACTGACGTTTATGAGGTCTAGTATTACGGATCCGGTGCGTATATATGAAAAAAAGATTTTGAGGCAGATTTTGGAACCGGATGGGGAAAAAGAACGTCTGATATATTGGGATCATTTAGCACAGTGTGCCGGACAGCAAAGAGTCCCGCTGTTTGCGGAAGCGGGAAGATGCGGGCACGGAATGGAGTTTTTATGCAGAAAGTGATTATCACTGTAGTCGGAAAGGACTGTGTAGGCATCATGGCCAAGGTTTGTACTTACCTTGCCGAAAAGCAGATCAACATCCTCGATATTTCGCAGACGATCGTTTCGGGATATTTTAACATGATGATGGTTGCCGACAGGCAGCTCGACAAGAATCATTTTGAGGATACCGCGAAGGAGCTTGAGGAACTCGGCAGCTCGATCGGAGTTGTGATCCGCATGCAGCGCGAAGAGATCTTCAATATGATGCACAGGATTTGAGCCGAGAGCAGAGGTAGAAGTCATGATAAATATAACGGAAGTTTCCGAGACCAATGAGATGATCAACAAGGAAAACCTTGATGTAAGAACGATCACCATGGGTATCAGCCTGTATGACTGCGCGGGGGAAGACCTGTCGCGCGTGCAGGACAAGATTTTGGAAAAGATTGTGAGAAAGGCCGGTCGTCTTGTTGAGGTCGGCGAGCACATTTCGAAGAGCTACGGGATACCCGTAGTCAATAAAAGGATTGCCGTAACACCCATTTCGAGCATCGGATCCTCGTGCTGCAAGAGCGAGGAGGATTTCGTGAAGCTCGCGCTCACACTCGAAAAGGCTGCTCAGGAGACAGGTGTCAACCTGATCGGCGGCTACGGCGCTGTCATCTCGAAGGGGATGACGGATCATGAGAAGATTTTCCTTCGCTCGATCCCCGAGGCACTTAAGGTTACAAGGAGTGTGTGCAGCTCTGTCAATGTCGGTTCTACCAGAACGGGCATCAACATGGACGCTGTAAGGATGATGGGCGAGATCATCGTAGATACGGCCAAGCGTTCCTACGGTACGGATTCGCTGGGCTGCGCAAAGCTTGTTGTTTTCTGTAACGCACCCGATGACAATCCTTTCATGGCAGGCGCTTTCCACGGCGTGAGCGAAGGCGAGGCGGTCATCAATGTCGGCATCAGTGGACCCGGCGTTGTTAAGAAAGCACTCGAGAGCCTGCACGGAGCAAGCTTTGAGGTCCTCTGTGAGGCCATCAAGAAGACGGCGTTCAAGATTACGAGAGTAGGTCAGCTTGTTGCGACCGAGGCTGCCCGCAGACTGGACGTTCCGTTTGGAATCGTGGATCTTTCACTGGCACCCACACCCGCTGTGGGCGACAGTGTTGCAGATATACTTAAGGAGATCGGGCTTGAGCATCCCGGAGCACCCGGAACGACTGCGGCTCTCGCTCTCCTCAACGATCAGGTGAAGAAGGGCGGCGTTATGGCGAGCTCTTATGTCGGAGGCCTTTCGGGCGCGTTCATCCCCGTCAGTGAGGACAAGGGAATGATCGAAGCAGTCGAAGCCGGCGCTCTTTCACTTGAAAAGCTTGAAGCAATGACATGTGTTTGCTCGGTAGGTCTCGACATGATCGCGATCCCCGGCGACACACCCGCATCGACCATTTCCGGCATTATCGCCGACGAGATGGCCATAGGCATGATCAATCAGAAGACAACGGCAGTACGACTTATCCCCGCGATCGGCAAGAAAGTCGGGGAGAGCCTTGATTTTGGCGGACTTTTCGGGTACTCACCCGTAATGCCCGTGAACACCTTCTCATGCAGCGACTTTATCGGCAGAGAAGGCAGGATCCCCGCACCGATTCACAGCTTTAAGAATTGATACGGTTTTTGGTTAGGTTTATTAGGAGGCACCGGCACTGATGGCAGGTAAAGATTTTAACGACGGGTACGACGATCCCGGATACGACGAGCCCGAATTCGACGATACCGAATTTGATGAGTCGGATTATGAGGATTCGGAGTACGATGAGCTCCTTCTCGATCAGGAAGAGGACAGCGATCGGATCCCCACCGAAGAAGGGGAAGAACTTGCATACGAAGAGTACGATGAAGGACTCTTGCCCGAAGACGGCGACGACGGATTCATGTACGACGAGGAAGGAAACAGCGAGCTTCAGCCCAAGGTTTATTACTACAAGGACGAAGAAAATTACGAAGAGGATATGCTCTACGAAGAGCCGGAGGATGATGGTGAAGTGACAAAGAAAAAGAAAAAAATGTCATTGCTCAAGAAGATCCTCCTCGGCGTAGGGATTTTCCTCGGTGTGGTCATCATCTTTCTGGTGTTCACTTTCTTCACACCTGCGGGCAGGAATTTCTGGTACTGGATCGCCGGAGAGTATGTACGTGACGGTGTGTTAACCATCGACGAAGAAGCTGAAGAGAAGGCCAACAAGATCATTTCCGAACTGGTACCTCAGGAAAGCGGCGTGTTCGGAATTGTCGATGACAAAGGTAATCTCATAAGACCCGATGGTCCCAGAAGTGAAGATTATGTCAAGACATACCTTCTCTTCGGTATCGAGGAGATCGGCGGAGCGGCCAACACCGACGCGATCCTTCTTGTTTCGATAAACAAGAAGGACAACACCATAAAGCTCACGTCTATAATGCGTGATACTTATGTTAATATCCCCGGTAACAACCCCAATAAGATCAATTCGGTTTATTCGAGGGGTACCAAGATGACGGACGATCCCAAGGCTAAGAAGGCGACGGGAGCCCTGCTCTTAAAGACCGTTATCGAAAACACTTTTGATGTCGCAATCTCCGGATACGCATGTGTTAATTTCTCGAGCTTCGAGAAGATCGTCGACAGACTCGGCGGTATCGATATCGAGCTCGGTGAGAAGGAAGCGGCATATCTCCGTAAGACCAACTATATAAGCAATCCCGCGAACCGTACGGTAAAGGCGGGATGGAACCACATGAACGGCAACCAGGTGCTCGGCTACTGCCGTGTAAGAAAGGTTGTTACTCTCGGCGGAGCAAACAATGACTACGGACGTACCGTAAGACACAGACGTGTCATCAACGCCATCATCGCCAAGTTTAAGTCGGTAAGCTACCTTGACATGCTGCCCATCATGACGGATGTGCTCGCTGAGATCACTACAAACATTAGAGAGGATCAGATCTCCGATACATTGAGAGATGTTGTTGAGAACAGTATCTTCTCGACCAACTCCATGAGACTTCCCGCTGACGAGTTCTTTACGGACAGCGGCAAGAAGGGCATCTATAACGGAAGCAGCAATATCACATATACTCTTGTAATGGGCGACCAGCTCGGCAAGAATATCGAGAAGCTCCATCAGTTCATTTTCCTTGATAAGGAAGGTGAGACCGATACAACAGGCATGGTGGGAGCCGGAGCAGGCGCACAGAGCAAATCGGGCAGTTCGTCGGGCTCGTCTTCTTCAGGTTCGTCCTCATCGAAGACGCCCACACCTACTGTAACCTCCGAGACATCGCTCATCGACGAGGCGATACCGTCCTCGCAGCAGCTTGGGGCCGGAGCACCGGCCGGACCTGCGGGGATCCCGGGTCTTGTACCCGAAGGCTCTCTTGTAAGCACAGAAGGAGCGATCGAACTGGCTCCTTCGGAACAGACGCCTTCGGAACAGACGCCTTCGGAGGGGCAGAACCCCTATGAGCAGACACCTTCCGAGACAGTGGTCGCGGATCCTTCCGAAACCGTGACAGTACCCGTAATTGACGACACATATCCTGACGAGTAACCAGTAAGGAGTTCCCCGATGACAGATGATCACGTAATCGATGAGATGATCGAAATCCTGCCGGACGAGGTTCAAAGCGACCCCGAAGGGGTCACGGAAGAGGAACCTGTCGATGACAGCGACATGACCATCGTTCCCGAAAAAGAAGCGATCCCCGAATCCGTTGATGATGAGGATGCGGATATGAAGATCGTTCCCGAGCGCGTCTCTATCGAGGATTTTAACAAGTCAGTTCAGGAAGAACCAAGCGAAACACCCGAGGAAGAGACAGACGAGGATGCAGACATGAAGATCATCCCCGAAGGTGGTTCTTACGAGGATGATTACAGCAAGGAAATATATGAACTCGAGCACGAAGACGACGACCGCGAGCTCATCGAGGCGATCGGAGCATCTCTTCAGGAAGAGAACATGAACTCGATCGTCGGCGAAGTACCTCTGACGGACATCGTCATCGAGACAGAGACAAAGCCGTGGTACACGAGGCTCTGGGAGCGGATCAAAAAGTTCCCTGTATGGGTTTACCCCGTGGCGGGAGCATGTACTCTGCTCATAGTCGCGATCATACTCATCTTTGCGACAAATATAGGCAGAGATATAGTCATTGACGAAGGCGTCAGCTACGCCAGCGGAAAGATGAACTACAGTCCCGTTGTTCCGGAGACTATCATCGAGATCCCCGACGACCTTGATTTCGACATGATGCCGGGAGTTGAGGTGGTCGATGAGACTCAGAAGCTTGACCTGCCTGAGACCGAGAAGAAGCCTGCGAACACGGGCACCGATCAGGAAGAGAAGAAGGTTCACAACATCCTCCTGCTCGGAGAAGAGAACCTTGAATCGGGCGGTGGACGCGGACGTTCGGATCTTATCATGATCGCCACCATAAACGAAGAGGACAAGAGCATCAAGCTCACCTCGATCATGCGAGATATACTCGTTGCGATTCCCGGTTACAGCGATAACAGGCTCAATGCCGCATATGCGATGGGAGGCGTCTCGCTCGTCTATCAGACACTTGCCAACAATCTCGGACTCGATATTGACAACTACGCGCTCGTGAACTTCGAATCCTTTGAGAATATTATCGATGCCATAGGCGGTGTCGACATCGAGCTCACCGAAGAGGAGGCTTCCTACCTTAACAGGACCAACTACATCAGCAATGAGAAGTACCGCAATGTAAAGGCCGGAAAGAATCACCTCAACGGCAATCAGGCCCTCGGATACTGTCGTATCAGGAAGGTCGGAACTTCCGGAAGGGAGTACAGCGACTTCGGACGTACATCGCGCCAGAGGATGCTGCTTGAGTCGGTAGTTGCGTCACTTAAGGGCATGAGCATCAAGCAGCTCAAGAAGTTCTGCGACAAGTGCCTGCCGTTCGTTACCACGGACATAGATGAAGAGACACTTGAGAAGTACATAAAGGCAGTCTTCGACATAGGCCTCGACAAAAGGATCCGCGACTACAGGATCCCGATCGATGGAACCTACAGCGATGCGAACCTTCGAGGCATGCTCGTGACCAAGGTGGATCTGAGAAAGAATGCGCTGGAACTGCAGGAATTTATCTACGGTAAGTGAGCAAAGAAATAACATACGGCATTAATGCCGCAAATGCAGACCGTTCCAAGGTTATTAAGGGGTTACAAAGGACTGACAAAGGGATTTGGAGAGTCCTAAAAGGGACGGCTTTAGATGTGAGAAAGTATTAGTTGTGGAAGATCGAAAGGAGCGGGTGTATGGAAATACAGATGTGGAGAGAGATCCTTGAGCCTTATTCGCTTGCGGTGGATGAACTTAAGGAAAAATTCGAACATATGAGATCGGCTTACAGGGCTGCGGGTCTTTATTCGCCCATCGAGCAGGTCGATGTACGTGTGAAATCCATCTCGAGTCTTCTTGAAAAGGTTCAGCGTAAGCATATATCGCTTGATGACATCGAAACGCATATCGACGATATCGCCGGTGTGCGCATCATCTGCCAGTTTGTTGAAGACATCTATAAGGTCGCCCAGATAATAAAAAAGCGTACTGATATGCAGGTGGTCGAAGAACAGGATTACGTAAAAGAACAGAAGGCTTCAGGCTACAGAAGCTACCACATGGTCATCAAGTACAGGGTCGAGTCGCTTAAGGGTCCCAAGGACATCTTCTGTGAGATCCAGATCAGAACTCTCGCGATGAACTTTTGGGCTACGATCGAGCACTCCCTTCAGTACAAGTACAAGCAGAACATGCCTGAGAACCTGCGCGTCAGACTTTTAAAGGCGGCAGAGGCTATCGTCGTTCTCGACAGGGAGATGTCCCTCGTACGAGGCGAGATCATGGACGCCCAGAACACATTTACATTAAAGTCCAATCTTGTAGCGGACATCCTGACCAACATTCAGAATCTCTACAAGGTTGCAAATAAGCGTGAGATCGTCAAGATCCAGGATGAGTTCTTTAAGATCTACAATTCGGAGGATCTGGCACATCTGGAGCTCTTTGCGAAGGAGCTTGATATAATCTCCGAAGGTTACAGGGCGCAAAGCCTTAAATAATAGTGCTAAGAGGCCTGCCCCGGCAAACACCCTGCTCAAAAACACGTTTGCCTGCCCTCGCTTTGCTGCGCTTCATTACGTCGCTCTCCGGCGGCTAGAGGACATTGGCCGTCCTGCTTAAATAAATCAGTTTAAGAAGATTAAGGATTGAAAACAGGGAATTGCGTCTATGTACAGAGATTATCTTCCTGAAAAATTCATAGAGAACATGCAAAAACTCCTCGGAGATGAATTTGAGGAGTTTTTGGCGTCCTATGACGAGGAACCTGCTTCGGGACTGAGGATCAACCCCATGAAGGTCTCAGCAGAGAAGTTCGGGGAGATTTTTAAGAAGCTCGAACCCGTTCCGTGGGCAGAGGGCGGTTTTTATGTACAGACGGATCAGGGTGAATCGGCTCCTTCGAAGCATCCGTATTATCACGCAGGTCTGTACTACCTTCAGGAGCCCAGCGCCATGGCGCCCGGAGCTCTCCTGCCCATATCCGAAGGATGCAGGGTTCTTGACCTTTGTGCGGCTCCCGGCGGAAAGAGCACCCAGATCGGTGCAAGGCTCGCCGGCAGCGGAATACTTGTGTCCAATGACATAAGCGCTTCACGGGCAAGAGCACTGCTAAAAAACATCGAGCTCTTCGGTATCCCCAACGTCCTGATACTTTCAGAGTCGCCCGACAAGCTTGCGAGCGTGTTCTCGGGCTACTTTGACAGGATCATCATAGATGCGCCCTGCTCGGGTGAAGGCATGTTCAGAAAGGTTCATGCCGTTGCGAAGAACTGGGAGCAGTACGGCAGCGGCTACTATGCAGACCTTCAGAAGCAGATCCTCCCGCATGCGATCGAGATGCTCGCACCGGGCGGGATCATGATCTACTCGACATGTACCTTCTCACCTCTCGAGGATGAGGAGTCTCTTGAGCTTATCCTTAAAGAACACCCCGATATGCACGTCATCCCCTTCCCCGAAGCAGACAGACTGTTCGGAGAGGTCGGATTCGTAAGGGCCGGGGATATAGGTTCGTTTGATGTTGAAAACATGAGAGTCGGGAATGCACAGACGAGCGATCTCGGTTCAGGCAGTTCCGGCAAAAAATACCCTGCGGAAATCTCAAACGCAGCCAGACTTTACCCTCACAAGATAAAGGGCGAGGGTCATTTTGTTGCGCTTTTGCAAAAGGGGTGGTCCCATGGGGACGGGGGTTGTGGGTCATGTACCCCAATGACCCACAACCCCCGTCCCCATGGGACCACCCCGGTCAATACCTACGACGCCGCCACGCGCAAGCGTCACCGCGATATCCCGGGCAGTGCGTTTGATTTCCTTGAGAAGGTTGGCTTCAGGATCCCA
>JAEEQC010000053.1 GCA_016285135.1 Lachnospiraceae bacterium | reverse complement strand
CTTTCACCCGTTAGAGCGCGCCCATGGCGCGCAAACCAAAAAAGGGTGGTCCCTTGGGGACCACCCTTAGTTAAACCTTACTCAGCCTTTCTCAAGTGCAAGAGTTCTGGTTGTGATGTCACAAACCTCAGCGGGGCCGTAGTACTGGATAGCACCGGGATATGTGAATGCTGTCTCAACAGCCCACTCTTCTCTGTGTGCCTCGAAGTACTTGAAGGGCTTGCCGTCAAGCTCAACGAGAGCCTTTCTGATAACGGGCTTGTCCGCACCGTTTCTGCGCTCCATGTTCATCATCTTTGTGATGGGCATACCGCCGGCAACCCATTCCTCAGCAGGCTTGCTGATGTTGGAAACCTTCGAGAGGTAGCCGTTGTAGCCGTATGATATAAGCATGAATGCGTTGTATCCGAGTGAGTAGCAGTAATCCGAATCGAAATTCGAAGGGAATGCGCATCTTCCTTCGTAACCGAAGAAGTGATGCTGCGAGGCGAACTTGCCCTTGTATGTGCCGGCTGCCTTTCTTGCTGCGAGCTTGTCTGCAACAAGAAGAGCGAAGAGCTTCTCGGACTCGATGAGGGAAACCTGAACGTTGCCGTGAGGATCTCTCTCGAGGAAGAGCTGCTTGCCGATCTCCTCGGGAAGGATATCAAATACTGCGAATGACTCTGCAGTAAGACCCTTCTTGATGAAGTCATGCTTAGCTGCCCAGTCGGGAAGTGCATTGAATTTAGCTGTGTTCTCGCCTGCAAGGAGCTCGTTGATCTCAGCGATAAGCTTTGAGAACTCGGGAACGAACTCTACGATACCCTCGGGGATGATAGCAACACCGAAGTTATTGCCGTTTGCCGCTCTCTTCTCAACCGAATCGGCGATGATGTCGGCGATCTGGGAAAGGCTCATCTTCTTGGCTGCAACTTCCTCACCGATAAGGCAGATGTTGGGCTGTGTCTCAAGTGCGCACTCAAGTGCAACGTGAGAAGCCGAACGACCCATAACCTTGATGAAGTGCCAGTACTTCTTGGCGGAGTTGGCATCTCTCTCGATGTTACCGATGAGCTCGCTGTATGTCTTTGTTGCTGTATCGAAACCGAACGAAGCCTCGATGTCCTCATTCTTTAAGTCACCGTCGATAGTCTTGGGGCATCCGATAACCTGAACGCCCGTGTTGTTTGCTGCCATGTACTCGGCAAGAACGGCTGCGTTGGTGTTGGAATCGTCACCGCCGATGATAACGATAGCTGTGATGCCATGCTTCTTGCAAACCTCGGAAGCAACGGCGAACTGCTCTGTAGTCTCAAGCTTTGTTCTGCCGGAACCGATGATATCGAAACCGCCTGTGTTCCTGAACTGATCGATGTAGTCGTCTGTGAACTCGATGTAGCTGTCCTCAAGAAGTCCGCTGGGGCCGCCCTTAAATCCGAGAAGAACGTTGTTCTTGTCGGCAGCCTTAAGAGCATCGTAAAGACCGCAAACTACGTTGTGTCCTCCGGGTGCCTGTCCGCCGGAAAGGATAACACCGACTACCTGCTTCTTTGCGGGAGCGTTGTTACTGCCCTTAACGAAGGTGATCTCCTTCTTGCCGTAGGTGTTGGGGAACATTGCCTTGATCTTGTCGCAATCAGCAACGCTGTTTGTTTCCTTGCCTTCGCTCACGGTGATGTTCGCGATACCTGCGCGGAGCATTCCGGGAAGCTTGGGAGCGTATGCGTAGCGAGCCTTCTGAAGTGGTGAAAGATTCATGATGGTACTCCTTTATATGTGAAAAATTAATTAGTTCCGAAAAACATCGTTGCATATTGTAGCACATGAGGTTTGTGATGTAAATATATCAAAAATTCCTCATACGGCAGTTCCCGGCCATATGAGGAATCCCACTATGATCTTCAATATAACGCTTATGTGATCTCACTCACTATTCCTCATAGCGTCTACGAGATCACACACATTCTTTCGCATAACGCTCACGAGGTCTCTTCACTCTTCTTCTTGGGTACCTCGAGCGAGATCGGCACATCGTTCATAAGCTCCTCTGACATGATCGTGAGGAAGGTGTCGAGTTCTTCGACGGTCTTGGGCTCAAAGCGTTCGCGCGCACGACGCACCACCTCGTCCACGTAGTTACTCGAGAGTGCGTAGTAATTCCAGTACTTGTCGGTAACGCGCAGGTGATACTCACGTTTGTCAACCGTAGACCTGATCCTTTCGATGTAGCCCTTCTTGATGAGGCTGTTCACCTTGTACGTTGCGTTCGGAGACGAAACGTTGATGAACTTGGAGAACTGAGCGACCGTGGGCTCCCCGAGAGCATGTATCACCTCAACGCAGAAGGTCTCCACTGTCGACAGAGAAGTCTCGCGACTGTTGAGACGTTTGAACATCTCCTGATAAAAATGGATCTTGAGCTTGGTGTGAACATCCAGTAACGATTTTTCAAGCATAGTCTTCTCCTCTTTAACGGTGTTTCGCCGTTGATCCCTCGCCAAACACTTTAGCGAAGCATCAGGCTTTCTTCCGTATAGTCCTATTATACATCCATAAGTATAAGTCTACATCTTTTCCGCCGTAAAATCTACTGCAGATCACTCTCCGAGTGCAAAAGAGAACTCCGCCTTTACCGCAACCTGTCCGTCGACGGTGGCTACCGCTTCGCCGCGGCCCATGGGACCCTTGATAGCGGTGATCTTGCAGTCAAGCTCGAGTACGTCTCCCGGCATGACCTGTTTTCTGAATCTTGCGTTCTTTATACCCCCGAAGTAGGCGATCTTGCCCTTGTTCTCGGGCTGTGTGAGGAGCACGACCGCTCCGACCTGTGCAAGTGCCTCAATGATGAGCACTCCCGGCATCACGGGATGTCCGGGGAAGTGTCCCATAAACTGCATCTCGTTCGCAGTAACGCACTTGACCCCTTTTGCTGCCACTCCCGGCTCACACTCCGTGATCTTATCTACCATAAGAAAAGGATATCTGTGAGGCAGGATCTCCTGTATCTGTACCGAATCCAAAGTCATTATATAAAGCTCCCTTCATAAGCGTTATCGCGCTTCTGCGCTCTCACACCGGGTAAAAGCCGTGTGTGTCCCCGGTATGAACCGCTTCAGATATATTTTTTAAATAAAATGCTTGCGTTGTGCCCTCCGAAACCGAGTGCATTCGAAAGCGCAATGTTTATATCGCACTCGCGGCCCTTGTTGGGCACGATGTCGAGATCGCATTCGGGGTCGGGCTCTTTGTAGTTGATCGTCGGAGGAACAAAGCTGTTCTGAAGTGCGAGCGATGTGATGATCGCTTCGATCGCGCCGGCAGCACCGAGCAGGTGACCGGTCATCGACTTGGTCGAGCTGACCATGAGCTTATCCGCATGGTCGCCGAATGCACGTCTGATCGCACGTGTCTCACCGGAATCATTGAGCGAGGTGCCTGTTCCGTGAGCGTTTATGTAATCAACTTCTTCTTTCTTGATACCTGCGTCGTTGATCGCAAGCTCTATACACTTTGCTCCGCCTTCACCGTCGGGTGCGGGTGCCGTGATGTGATGTGCATCGCAGTTCGTACCGTAACCGATGATCTCGGCGTAGATCTTGGCTCCGCGTGCAAGCGCGTGTTCAAGCTCCTCGATAACAAGCACACCCGCGCCTTCGCCCATGACGAAGCCGCCGCGCTCCTTGTCGAACGGGATCGATGCACGGTTCGGATCCTCACTCGTGCTGAGTGCCTTCATGGACTGGAAGCCCGCAACGGCCAGGGGAAGTATAACGCTCTCCGCACCGCCGCAGAACATGAGGTCTTCATGACCGTAGCGGATCCTGTGGAACGCTTCGCCGATGGCGTTGTTCGAGCCCGCACATGCTGTTACGACAGCAGTACAGATGCCCTTGAGGCCGTACTGGATCGCGATCTGACCTGCCGCCATGTTGCTGATGGCCATGGGGATGAAGTAGGGAGAGATGAACTTGTAACCTCTCTCGCCGCCCTTGCACTCCTCGTCAACGATCGTCGAAAGTCCGCCGATACCGGACGAGATGATACATCCGCAACGATCGGCATCCTTCGGCGGGAATTCAAGTCCCGAATCGCGGGCAGCCTCCATGGCTGCGATGCAGGCATACTGGCAGTAGAGGTCCATCCTCTTAGCCTCTTTGACTCCGAGGATCTCCACTCTGTCGAGGTCCTTGACCTCAGCCGCAAGCTTTACCTTGAATTCTGTTGTATCAAATCTGGTAATGGGTGCGATGCCGCACTTGCCGGCTTTAACGCTCTCCCATGTGTCCGGTGCGTTGTTCGCAAGCGGATTCACGGTACCCATACCTGTTATAACCACTCTTCTCATTTACAGAATCTCCTTTGGGTTTTATCTCCCACGCATGTTAACGCAACCCTTCCGTCTCCGGAACACCCTCGGTCACATGCCTCCCGTGACCTCAATAACCTGTCCCGTAACATAATCGGAATCCCCGCTCGCAAGGAAAGCCACGACGTTCGCAACGTCCTTCGGATCTCCGAAGCGTTTCAAAGGGATGCGTGAGAGGTAATCGTTCTTCACTGCCTCAGGAAGAACTCCCGTCATCTCCGTCTCGATAAAGCCGGGTGCCACGGCATTAACGCATATGCCCTTGCCGCCGTACTCGCGCGCAACGGACTTTGTGAGTCCGATAAGGCCCGCCTTGCTTGCGGCATAGTTTGTCTGTCCGGCATTGCCGGTGATCCCGACGATCGATGTAATGTTTATGATCTTGCCCTTACGGCTCTTCATCATATCTTTGATCGCCGCCTTCGTGCAGAGAAACGCACCCTTGAGGTTGGTGTCAAGGACTGCCTCATAATCATCAAGAGACATACGGATCATAAGATTGTCGCGTGTGATGCCTGCGTTGTTGACGAGCACATCGACTGCTCCGAGCCGGTCTTTGACAGCCGCAAACATGTTGTCGACGTCCTCCTGCTTACTTACATCCGCTTTAACGCATATGGCCTTCACGCCCGCCGCTTCGCATGCCGCAACGCTTTCCTTCGCTGCCGCTTCGTTGCCTGCGTAGCAGACTGCGACGTCAAATCCTTTTTCGGCGAGAGTCTGCGCGATCACGCGTCCGATTCCTCTGCTGCCTCCGGTAACCAAAGCTACGCTCATTCTTCCTCCTGTCGAAAACGGTCAAAAACCGTTTCTGATCCCTTGCCGGACACACTTTCTTTTATCAAGTCCGGCGTCGGGGTTAATTTTTTAGTTCTGCAGTGACCGTTTTCAGATCCTCGGCAGTGTCGATATTAAAGATCCTGACATCGGCACCGAGAGTCTTCTTCACGAATCCGCTCAAAACCTTGCCGGGGCCGATCTCAACAAAAGTGTCGACTCCCTGCTGTGCCATAAACCTGATCGAATCCTCGAGGTAAACGGGCGACTGTACCTGCTTCTCAAGAAGTTCCTGAACAGTCTCGCCGGCGTTCTTCGCTCTTCCGATCGCGTTATAAACGACTTCAATACTGCTCTTACCGAACCCGTAGTTCTTCATCTCCTGCGCAAGGAGATCTCCGGCGGGTTTCATAAGCGCTGTATGGAACGGACCGCTGACATTGAGCGGAACGATCCTTTTGGCTCCGGCTTCCTTAAGGAGCCCGGTTGCCCTGTCAACGCCCTCTTTGTCGCCCGAAATGACGATCTGGCCGGGGCAGTTGTAATTGGCTGCCGAAACAACCTTGCCCGTCTCGGCGGCTGCCTTGGCGCAGCACTCTTCGATCACTGTGCGCTCTACTCCGAGTACGGCTGCCATCCCGACCGAAAGCCCCTCTGCCGCCCGGGTCATAAATGCCCCGCGCTTGGCCACGAGCTTCACCACGTCCTGCTCCGAGAGGATCCCGGCCGCAAAAAGCGCCGAGTATTCTCCGAGGCTCAGGCCGAGAGCGTACTCAGGGGTGATTCCTTCCGCAGCGAGCACCTTCGTCACTCCCACGGCAAAAGCAACCATCGCGGGCTGCGTGTACGCTGTGAGTGAAAGCTTCTCGAGCGGGCCGTTAAAGCTGAGCTCTTTTATGTCGAGCCCGAGCTCTCCCTTAAGAGACTCTGCCGCAGCATCGAGGGATGTGCGGAACACTTCGGACTCATCGTAAAAATCCTGTCCCATGCCGACACGCTGGCTTCCCTGGCCGGCATACATAAATCCAATCTTCATGATCTCAAACTCCTTACAGGAGATTTTTGGCGCGGCCTAAGATTTCCACCGCTCCATTATACAAATTTTTTAATATGTCTGCAACCGGTCTTACTTCCTTTAGCTGACCGCAGACCTGACCGGCCATCACGGAGCCTCTGATCATGTCTCCGTCGAGCACGGCACGTCTCAGACCGCCGAGGGTGATCTTCTCGAGCTCTTCCCTGTCGGCACCGGCCGCTTCGAGCTTCAGGTATTCGCGCGCCATCTCGTTCTTTATGATACGCACCGGTGCGCCCTGGCTGCGACCCGTAACGGTGGTCGAGTTGTCTTTGGCCTTGATAAGTGCCTGTTTGTAGTTGTCATGGATCGGACACTCCTCGGATACGAGGAGGCAGGTCCCGATCTGCACGCCGCATGCTCCGAGGAGCATCGCTGCCGCCATCTGTCTGCCGTCGGCGATACCGCCCGCACCGATCACCGGGATGCCCACCGCATCAACCACCTGGGGCAGAAGCGTCATGGTCGTCATGTCGCCGACATGTCCGCCCGACTCGCCGCCTTCGGCGATTACTGCGTCCGCGCCGGCTCTCTCCGCTATCCTCGCAAGAGCTACCGAAGCGACCACGGGGAACACCTTCGCGCCGATCGACTTCCAGGCCGCCATGTACTTGGCCGGATTACCCGCGCCCGTGGTTATAAACGTTACTTTCTCCTCGACGAGCATCTGTGCGATGTTGTCAACGTCGGGGTTGAGGAGCATGAGGTTCACACCGAAAGGCTTGTCGGTGAGGCTCTTGCAGATCCTTATCTGCGCGCGCAGATCCTCCGCATTCATGCCGCCCGAAGCGACGAGCCCGAGAGCTCCCGCATTCGAAACCGATGCGGCGAAGGCGCCTGTGGCGATATTTGCCATACCGCCCTGTATGATGGGGTACCGGGTACCCGTAAGTTCGTTCAGAAGCATATATTCTATCCTTTACTACTCATCTGTTGCATTTATGGCTTCCTATATTGCTTCTCCTATCGCGAAGAAGCTTTTACTATTCCATAATTTCAGCCCACGTCTCCTGCACGAAACATTCTCCGAAAAACGCTTCCGCTCCAGATTCCGCGTAACGGTACGTAAGCGACCCTAAGACGGTCGCTAAGTACCGACGCTCCATATGGTTTTCGGAGAACATTTCGGCGCGGAGACGCATCCTCTTTGCAACAAGTATAAACTTATTTCCACAACTTCTCCGGATCCTAAGCATTTCGCCGATAGATCTGTCGAAATCTACGCAAGCCCAACAGTCTTCGTTTTTCGCACTATGTGAGCGAACTCAGACAGACGCCTATTATCATAGTACCGAATTATATGATCACAGTACCCCACGTACGTCCGGCGCCAAATGCACACAGCAGCGTCCTGTCGCCTTCTTTGATGCGGTTGGTCTTGTACGCTTCGTCAAGCGCCAGCCCGACGCTTGCCGCCGAGGTATTGCCGTACTTCTCGATGTTGACCACGAATTTCTCCATGGGCTGGTTCACCTTCTTCGCGATAGACTCGATGATGCGGAGGTTCGCCTGATGGAGCACATAGTGATCTATATCATCATACGTGAGTCCGGCCTTTTCCACAACCTTTTCTATCACTTCCGGAACAGTCTTTACCGCAAATTTGTAGGTTCCCTGGCCGTCCATGTGGATGTGACCGTCCGAAACCTTGATGTTGATCATCTCTTCATCGCCGTCAACGCCAATCTCAGAGAAATAGGGTCTCTCGTCAAGAGCCACAACCGCAGCGGCCGCACCGTCTCCGAAGAGCACGCATGTGGTTCTGTCAGTCATATCGAGCTTCTTTGAGAGCACCTCGGCACCGACGATAAGACCGGCTTTAGCGTTCCTGGCCAGCATAAGCGCTCTGATGGTCTCAAGTCCGAAGATAAATCCCGAACAGCCTGCGCTCACGTCCAGGGCAACAAGGTCATGAACGAGCCCGAGTCTGCTCTGCAAAAGGCACGCCGTCGAAGGAGAATAATACTCTCCCGAAACGGTGCTCACGATGATCACGCCGATATCGGACTTGTCGATACCCGAGCGCTCGATCGCCTCGCGAGCGGCCATCTCGGAAAGATAGGTCATGTCCTCGCCTTCTCCGACATAATGTCTCTCGCTCATGCCGGTACGCTTCTGGATCCATTCATCGCTTGTTTCCACGATCTGCGCAAGGTCATCATTTGTCATAACACGGCTGGGTACGCAGCTGCCCGTCGAAAGAATCTTGATTCCGGTCATATGATTCTCCTCTCTTCTTTAGAAACGGTCTGTAACCGCCTCTGATCTCTCGTCCTACACTTCACTGAAGCAGTAGCTTCTTGTGACACTCGAATTACTTGTGCTCCTCGAGATAGTTCATGATGTCTGCCACGGTCTTGATGTTTACCATAGCATCCTGGTCGATCGAGATACCCGTACTTTCCTCGATAGAGAGAGAAAGCTCCACAGCATCGAGAGAATCGGCACCCAGATCGTCGAAAAGGTTCGCATCAAGCGTAACATTATCCTCTGTGCAGCCAAGTGTTTCAACAATGATTTTTTTAACGTCTTCAAACATAGTTTTTAACTCCTTATGATATAGTACTGTTTTCTGTAGGGAAAAATATTTAATTAAAAACACTTACTCTTTGTTGTCCCTTTGAATCATAAATGATTGAGTGTGAAAGTCAATAGACGCTTAAAAAAGTTTATTAATTTTTAATGAATATAAAAGATTCGGAGAGGACTTTTGATCCTCTCCAAATCTTTTTAATCTTCAGTTGTTTGTGCGCCCCCAAATGTGTACCCTGTGTCGGTTATGATCTTTTTGAGCGTCTCAATATCCGGAGCCTCTTTTGTCAGGAAAGTGAGTTCTGCCTTCTTGTGATCGGCGCTCACTTTCTTGGCCCCGGGGAAGGCATTCCTGACAGCCTCCTGAACGTGAGCCTCGCACATATTGCACATCATGCCTTCTACTTTAGCGGTTGTTTTATACATAGTGGTCTCCTTTTGAATGTTGAGGTCAAATTGCCTATGACTAACTATAGTGCAAAATCAACGAAATGTAAAGGTGGACCGGGGGGGACGGGGGTTGGTGGACCATTGGGTTTCATGGTCCACCAACCCCCGTCCCCCCGGTCCACCAACAAGTCTCACTCATCCCACGCCGGAATGAAGTTTGCACCCGACGCATCGTCCTCCTGAACAAACACGTTCGTGATCCCCAGTTCGAGGCAGTGATCGATCACGCGCTCATACTCTCGCTTTGTCACCTTGCGGTGCAGTTCAGCATATGGCTCGAGCCGCTTTCTCTGCTCAGGGCGCAATGCACCCGGCACGTCGTAGAGCGGCGTGTACTGATTCATTATGCTAATGTATATGCTGCCCCCGTACGTCTCTGACAAATAGTCAACAACAGCACAGGCATTCTTCACTCCCAAAGGTAGTACAAGATGACGTACAATGACGCCTCTTTTAATGAGATGCAATTCCCCATTTATATCCGGATTTTCGTTTTCTGTAACCGTTTTCATGATCTCACCCTTATAATGATCCGGGTTTTGGCTTTCCACAAGAGGCATCCCCACCTGTCTGAACATCTCAGCGATTGCGGTTTTTGCGACTTCGGGATAATCGGGAGCGTTTGAGTAGTTTCGCGCCTTCTTTTCGTCCATGTACTTAAAATCCGGGAGATAGACATCTATAAGGCCGTCAAGCATTCGGAGTGTCTCAACCGATTCATACCCGGAGGTGTTATATACAAAAGGAAGCGCGAATCCCCTGTCTTTCGCGATACGTATGGCATCACAGATTCCGGGAACGAAGTGAGTGGGAGTTACGAGATTGATATTGTGCGCGCCCTGATCCCTGAGCGAGAAAAAGGTGTCTGCGAGTTCTTCGGGAGTCACTTCCCTGCCGTTGCCGCCTTCGCTTATCGCTGCGTTCTGGCAAAATATGCATCTGAGGTTACAACCCGTAAAGAAGACCGTGCCGCTTCCACAGGTTCCGCTCACTACGGGTTCTTCCCACATATGCAGTGCCGCACGCGAAATCCTTATAGTGCTGCTTTCGCCACAGAAGCCATAAGCGTTAGATCCATGACCTCGACTAAATATGCCGGGTTCAGCTTTTTTTCTCCGGTCAGCCCCGCAATTACGCGGGCATAAGCGACATTCCGATGCATCCACGCAGCACCAAATCTCCCTTCCGACCGGCTCGCCATAATCAAATTCACCATCTGCAGAAAGCTTTCCGCCATACTCTGCGGCCCGTTCCTCAAGGGTTTTATGTCTGAACTGCTTCATGAGCATTATCCCCCCGTCCCAAGGTTCATCATGTGGTTTTGTAGCGCGAATTCTCCAGCAGATCCGTCAGGGTCCTCAGGAAGTTCTTTTCCCCAAATGTGTTTACCTTGAAAATCAGCGCCTGACTTCCTCCGGCAGTGATTGCAGACAGTTTTATGTCCTCATCACCTTTTTGGAAGAGAGTTATGTTCATGCTGAGGCGGTTTCCTCCGAGAAAGCTGTACCTCTCAAAGACGCGCACGCTGCACCTTGCGTCTCCGATCACGAAGTCGCTTTTATCTTCAAGCGATGCGGTGTCACTGCCGTTCATAACTCCATCTTCGATAAACTTGAGCAGACCGTCAAAATCTGCTTTAATTGATGTTTCATATTTAGCCATATTCTTTTACCTCACTCTTTTTTCTCAGCAACCGTATTCGCGCTTGCTTCTATCATCTGTGTTATAACATGATTCAGCTGCATAGCGGATTTACTTGTTATAACCGTTTTACCTGTCTCTTCTTCAATGGCTCTACGAGCGCTTCCGGCGATCTTCCCGCCTCTTTCGGCAACTCTTTTGTTCTCATCAAATCCTTCCGGACTTTCGGAATTTACAATTTCCCTGGTCGCTGTCTCGGCAAGCATGTTAAGGACAAGCTCTGTCGTCGACATGTTGTCCCTGAGACTTTCTTTCTTAAGTCCCTTAAGGTTTTTATACTGTCGTGTTGTCATGCCTGACCATGCCTTGGTTATCTCATCGGTGAGGATTGCAAATTCCCTTCCTTGTTCAATTCCGTGATCCTTCCACGTGTCTGTGAGCTCTTTCCGTGCGGATATGGCCATCAGACGCTGATTGATCCACTCGCGAGTATAACCTTTTCTTTCATATGTGCTCACAAGACGCTCAGCTATGAGTTCCGGATCAAGTGTTTCCTCTATTCTTTCTCTTCCGACCTCTGCAAGCCACATTTTGAAAGGCTCCGCCTTCTTTGACGGAATAGACTGGATGATACGAAGCAGTTGTTCGATGTTGGCTACGTCTGTATAATATCTTTTACCGTCTTTCTGTGACTTTAATCTCAGTTGGTGACAATTTGTCACCAACTGACTTCCCTCTTCTGTAAGCCTCTGTTTCAGCTTGTTCCAATACTTTCGTCCGTCAGCACTCTCAGTCAACACCTGTACGATATCCACCACAGAAAAGTACCACTCCTCCTTCTCCTCGTCCCATGCGGCCCTGATCGGTTGATCCTCAAAATACTGAATGTTTTCTTTCCCCATACTCAACCTCACCTTTCCTTCTTCCAAACTCCCGAGCTTGATTCCCCATGACAGTGATTCCCAAATATACTCGTCCTACCGGTATATTACATACATTTTAGCATGCAAACAAACGTTCGTCAATTGTGGCTTGCATTATCCTCTCCTCCCATAAAAACTACACCCTCCCGGCCGTCAGGCAGGGAGGGTGTATATCACTCTATGTGGTCACATAATATGTTTGTCTCAGCTTTTTTGACAATGCCGCATCCGAGTGCGCTACTTTTCCATCCTTTAGCAATCTTCCCAAAACAATGCCCGGATCCCGATCAATCAAATCAGCGAATTCTTTGATGATAGATTCATCAAAATAACGGTTTCGGCTTATGAAACTCTCATACTTATCCTGCGGGATAAGTGTCCTCTGAGCATAAAGATCCGCTTCGTCCTCTTTTTCGTCTTTGAAAGAAACCCCGAGATCTCCATTTAGTACATGCCCTATTTCATGAAACAATGTGAACCAGAATGTATCAGCGTAATGCCTGCGATCGTTGACCATCAACATTACTTTTCCGTCCACCTTTTTGGAAGCACCGTTTACCCCTGAATTCTTCAGATTGGGAAGTGCCACAAGAACAACTCCGGCCTCAGCAAACGCATGTTTTATCTCCGGTAAAAAACTTGTATGGTTTTTGGTCTGTGTCAGTGCAAAGGACACAGCCTTTTCGAATTTCTTTTTGTTGTACTTTGGTGTTTTTTCTTTGAGTGCTTGATTAACGGCTATCTGTACCATAACATTGGCATTCACGGTATTTGATTGGCTCAAGTTTACGGAATAACTCCTAAAGTTTACGGCGAGGCTTTCCTCCTTTAATACCTGCAAAGTGGAAACAGCCAAAAACTCACGAACGCACTTTATCTGTTCGTCAACCTGACGCGAAAGATCCGGCAGTTTAAAATTGTCCCGAAAATACTTATAATCAATCAGCTTAAATACTTCTCTTTCCTTCTTCAGTTCCTTATCAGATTGTATCTCGGCCAGTCTCTCGTCATAGGCCTGCTGTAGGTTCAACCAGTATGTGATCGTGGTTCGAAGCATTCTTGATAACTTGGATGCAATGTCAACAGACAAATTTTGATCACCTTTTAACAATACGCTGAGGTTCTTAGGTGTTGTCCCCAAACGCTTCGCGAAGTCCTCCTGTGAAAGACCGCTTTCATCAACAATTTCTTTAATGTAATATCCGGGGTGAAAAGTCACCTTGTCATTGTACTCAATATAATTACTCATAATGTGCACTCACCTCTCTGATTTCGACAATTCTAACTATGGTTGATATTTCATCAATATGACACGGATCAAAAGCATGTTCTTCCTCATCAAGAGGACGAAGGATTATTCTCCACTTATCCCTTCGAGTGCTTACGTCAATAGCGAAGAGTCCTTCCATCTTTCCATGAAGATTATGGAAATGGAATGGTGGCATGGAAATAATGTCCTTTATCACATCCGAATTCTCTATGGCATTTATTCTGGCCAAAAGACTTACCGCCAGTTTTTTATCTCCGCCAAACAACTTTGTGGCTGCTTTAAGGCTCGTACATTGGATT
>JAEEQC010000052.1 GCA_016285135.1 Lachnospiraceae bacterium | reverse complement strand
TTCCGAACGACAGTCTTTTTATTCACTTTTTTCATTAGCATTTCTTGTCTTTTAAGTAGTTTTCGATAATAGTCTCCTGTTACAGTAAAATCGTCTCCATAAAATTTTATTTCACACATGTTTAATACATTATCATTTCGCAAAATCAATAAATCTATCTGTACTCCTTCTTCATCATCCGCCCGTTTCGACCATGCCGATACAGAAGTAGTAACACCGGATATTCCCAACGCTTTTTTTATTTGAGGAATGTGGTTAAAACATACGTTTTCAAACGAATATCCACGCCAAACGACTACTGACTGAGAAGCCAGATTATGTTGCCAATATTCTTCGTCGCCCCTGTCGATTGCTTCCCGAAAATGGAGATAAAAAAGGCAGAATGGATCAGTAAGTTTATAATGCTCCTCTCTCTTTCCAAACCCAAACGGAACATATTTCACGACGAAATCACTGGTCACCAATGCATTCAAATATCTGGATAAGCCACCCCCATCTGAAAACCCGGTTTTTTCAGATATTTCCTTTCTGGTGTAACCGGCGTTTCGTGTAGATAACACCTCCAATATTGTTTTCATTGCCTCAGGATTAACAAATATCGATTCAAACAAACGGTCATATTCATCTTTAAGTGCAGCATTTCTTTCAAAAAAAAGCTTATCTATATTCTGAGCCATACTTAATTCCGGGTCAAAATAACCCATATAATATGGTATTCCACCTAGTATCATATAGCTCTGGACTATATCATAGCTCGACAACGAAATATGATTCTCGTTATAGAATTTCTCACATTCCCCTAAAGAAAACGGGGACAGTTTGATCTGATAAGTAACCCTGTTATATAATCCCCCATGGTTGTTAATAAGATTATCTAAGATCCATGAATTTGCGCTTCCGCAAACTATAACCATAAGATTCTTTCTGTGGCAGCCCCAATTGTTCCAAAATCCCTCAAATGCCCTAAGGAAACCAGATCTGGGTGTATCAAGCCACGGCAATTCATCTATAAATACTAATTGTCTGGATCCATCATCTATTTTCTGTAGGTATTTCTCCAACAGAAGAAAAGCATCAAGCCAATTATTCGGTTTTTCACTATTTTCCATTCCCTGAATTATCAACGAATTATAGAAGTGATCCAACTGTGCTCTCAAAAGACCGACCGCCTCCTCCCCTTCAGGAGATAAGCCTGCGTGTCTAAAAGTTATTCTATCTGCGAAAACTTCATCAACCAAATATGTTTTTCCTACGCGACGTCTACCATAAACAGCTACCAATTCTGCTTTGTTTTTGTCATATAGTCTATTAAGATCCCGTGTTTCCTGTGCTCTCCCTACCATAGCATCCACCTCCGCTTAATTGGCTTCGACTAGTCTTCTTTTCGATTCACAGCCACTTTAATTATATGATATTGCTTTTTTGTTTGGCTGTCAATTTGTTTTTTTTGTTTTTGCAGCCAATTAAACGAAGTACGAACTCGTTCTGGCTAAATACTTGGCGCATAAACGATAAAACAACCTCCGACCAAAATCGGAGGCTGCTGTATCTAAACTTCACTGAACTTTCTTCCCGTATCAGATCTTGAACTTCTCAACCGCTTCTGTTAGGGCAGTTGCCTTCTCCTGAAGCTCGCGTGACACTTCCTCGAGCTGTGAGGAGGATTCGTCATGACGCTCGATCACCTGGGTAACAAGGGATGTGAGCGAGAATGCTTCCTCCGTGCTTGCGGAGATGTTGCTGATGGAATCGATGGTCACTGCTCTGGTAGCCGACATGTCCTTCATGTCGTTATTTATGTCGTTGATCTTGTTCATCAGATCATTGATCTCGTTCCTGGTGGTCGTGAGATTCTCGATCAGGCCGATTGAGATGTCGTTCTGCGATCTGACAATCTCGTCTGCCCTGCGGATATTGCCTGCAGTGGAGCCTGCCTGCTCGTTGATGTCCACCGCACACTTCTTGATCTCGTTAGCTGCCTGACTCGTCTGGTCGGCAAGCTTTCTGATCTCCTCAGCAACAACCGAGAAACCGCGGCCGGATTCGCCGGCCCTCGAAGCCTCGATCGAAGCATTGAGCGAAAGAAGGTTTGTCTGGGATGCGATCCCGCCGATGACCTCGATGAACTCTCCGACTGCCGCTGCCTGCTTTTCAAGGCTTTCAATCTCTTTAAGAAGCGATGCCATGATCTGCGAAGAGCTCTCCGACTTCCCGACCAGTTCGTTCATCGACTCGATGTTCTTAGCGATCGCTTCGCTCGTCTCTACTGCGAAATCACGTATCCCGATGATATTGCTGCCTGCGCGTTCGATCTTCTGTGAAAGGACGTCCATTTCCTCAACACATTTCTGAGCGCTCATAGCCTCAGATTCAACCGTCTCGGAAACTCGCGCGGTCGATTCGTTTACCTGATGCGCAAGCTCCTTGAGATTCGTGCTCTTCTCGGCAACATTGCCCGAGCAGGCCTCAACCTGGTGTGTGACCTCGGCTACGTGGTTTATCAGCTTCCTGATGTTGCCGACCGTTCCGCCGACATTGCGTGTGAGTCTTCCAAACTCGTCCGTGCTGCCCTCTCCGAACTCAACCGTAAAGTCACCCTCGGCTACACGGTCAAGCTTGCGGGTGAGCCTTCTGATATTGCGCCCGATATTTGACGAAAGCAGGATCCCGGCTATAACCGCGATCGCAGCGCCGACAGCCACGAGGATAACGGTGAAGATCCCGAGCGAGTTGACCTCGCCGATGATGTTGTTCTCGGGAACAAGCGCGCAGAGCGTGTAACCCGAATCGGTCTTGCTGTATGTAAGAAGATATTTTTCTCCATCCTTCGTGTAGTAGGTAAAGCCGGCCTTTTCCTCCGATGCAAATACGCCCGTCTGCTCACAAGCCGCCGTCATAAAGCCCGCCTCTGAAGGTGCCGACTCGCTGTAATACTCCTCGCTTCCGTCGGGAAGAATGAGTGCGAGGATGCTTCCCTCGCCGTAATCAAGGCTCTTCATCGTCTCAAAGACAGTATCATAGTTTATGTCAACGAACAGCGCAGCCTTTGCTGAAGGGAACTTCCGGTAGAACGAGCAAAGATAGGCCTGCGTGTTGCCGAGCTTGGTGTCGATGTCCGAGTGCTCCCTGATCCACGCACCGTCGAGGCTTTTGAAGTTGAATCTCTCATCTTTTGAAAGATCTGCAAAGAAACCGTCAGTCTCGAGGATGGCGTTTGTCGAGATAACGTCGAACCCGGCAGTGGGTATGAGCGTAATGCTCCCAATATACTTGTTGACCGCCTGCTTCATGGTGAGGTACTTCTTGATGTCGGCACGCGCGTTGCCGTACTCGCCGTCGGCCTTGGTGTAGCTGACCCTCTTGGCATAATCGAGGATCTGCTTGTACGTGAGACACTCGGATGCAGTCGACGAGACGGTCTCCATACCAAAGGAGAGGTAGTCTCCTACCGCGGAGATCGATTGAACCGCGGATACTTCATAGGCTTCCGTAAGATTGGTCGCCGATTTGTTATAGCTGGTCACGCCCAAAACAACGATCAGGGCAACCGGTATCATAAAACAAAGCAGGATCCTGACTCTGATTGAAAGCGTTCTGCGTGCTTTTTTTTGCTTTTCGGTCTTACTCATACATGCCACACTCCTTCTCCACAAATAAACCTTGATCGTTCGGATCTTCCCCATCCGGTTGTAAACCCATGTTTTTCGGAGACTTTTGTTACTACGTATAGTTTTATACGACAATTATAGCCCCCAACACGGGTCGGGGGCTACTCATTAAAAGCTTTATTCTTGTTTATCTCTTCCCTTCAAATCGTCCCGACGCCCCGCAAGGAAGCACGAGCCCCGTCCTCTCGACCGGCAGTCCGACCTCTTGTGCGTCAACGCTTCCGGGGAAACGGTTCGCCGTAAGTGTTCCGAGTATGTATGAGAGGACGGAAGGCGCAAGACCTGTCGTATATGAATTAATGAGCACAAAAAGAGGCTCGGGGCAGAGCACGTTCATGCACAGCGCCACAAAGTCCCAAAGATTCTCCTCGAGCTTCCAGATCTCGCCCTTGGGGCCGCGCCCGTAGGAAGGCGGATCCATGATGATCGCGTCGTAGAAGTTCCCGCGCCTGATCTCGCGCTCGACAAACTTCGCGCAGTCATCGACGATATAGCGGATCGGTGCGTCTGAAAGGCCCGACAGCGCAGCGTTTTCCTTGGCCCAGGTCACCATGCCCTTCGCTGCGTCCACATGAGTCACGGCCGCCCCGGCAGAAGCGCAAGCGACAGTCGCCCCTCCCGTATATGCAAACAGATTAAGGACCTTAACGGGGCTTCCTTCCTTGCCTCGCCGGGTCCTCTCTTTTTCTATGAGCCCGCGCATCCAGTCCCAGTTGACCGCCTGCTCGGGAAAAAGCCCTGTGTGCTTGAAGCTGAAGGGCTTGAGATTGAATTTGAGATCCTTGTATCCTATAGACCAAACCTCGGGGAGATTTCTGATCTCCCACTGCCCGCCGCCTTTGTCGCTGCGGTGATAATGACCGTTCACTTTGCTCCAGATGGCCATGTCCCTCTCTGTGCGCCAGATGACCTGGGGATCGGGTCTCACGAGTCTGTACCCGCCCCAGTCTTCCAGCTTTTCTCCCCCTGAGCAGTCGATTATCCGGTAGTCTTTCCAGTCTTTTGCTATAAACATTGTTTTCCTCGCATTCCGCATTTTCTCACGTAATTGTAGCGGAACACTCCCGAGTTTTCAATTCTTTTTAACGCTTATGTGATAAGGCAGGGGTCAGTTGGCTCTCCTGCTGTACGCACCGTAAAGAAGCTCGTCGCAGACGGTGCAGTTCTTGCCGTTCTTCTTGGCTCCGTAGAGATAGTCCTCTGCCTCGTCGCAGAGCCTGTCGATGTCGGCCGGCTCCATGGGAACGCCCGTCGCGATGCCCACGCTCAGAGTAACATGCTGATATGAAGCGCGTCTTCCGTGAGGGATCCTCTTGCTCTCAACGATCGAGCGGATGCGGTCGCCGAGTTCGGAAACATAGCCCTCGTCCCTGCCGTCGAGGTAAACGAGGAAACGGCCGCCGTTCTGCCTGCAGACGATATCGCTGTCGTGCCTGCATGCGCCCTGGATGATCTGGGCGATCTGCTTGATGAGGAAGTTACCCCTGTCGGATCCGAACGAGTTATTGTACTGCTGAAGGTCATCGATATCGAGTGAGATGATCGACATTCTCTTACGGTCGCGTGTGCAGATCTCGCTTGCGACATCTGTTCTCTTGTCAAAGCCCTTCTTATTGAGAAGACCTGTGAGCTTGTCTATCGCCTCGAGATCCTTGGCATCCTTCGCGCGCTCTGCCGCAACCAGTGCCGTAACGAGCTTCTTGCTCTCACGGACACCGCCCGCGATGAAGAGTCCGTTCATCACGACCAAATATGCGTAATCCGCAACGGTAGCTCCGCGAAGAACGTTTATAAACACGATCACCAGTCCCTGAAGGAGGTGATAGTAGATCCTTTCGTTGGAAGAAAGAACGGGGACGAAGCAAAGTGCGGCAAGCAGGATCGGGTAGAGTCCGGTATGACCGCCCGCAAGCGTGTCCGCATATATGAGCAGAAGCATGAATGCTTCGAAAAATGCCCAGTAAACTTTGGTGATCAGAGACATGTCCCTGGCCTTGCGGGAAGCGATCGCTCTTCTTTCGAGGAGCAGCCCCGCCGTGTTTATAACAAACACGCAGATCAGTGCGACATTGGTAAGTTCGGTGGAACCCTTAACGACACCGGGAATGTTGTAGATAAGTGCAAGGATGAAAACAACCGGCAATCCGAGTGCTGCCGTGAGAAGTGTACGTCTTGCGTTTACGAGAGCGAGCCTTCCTGCGACTCTCCTCTCTTCCTGTCTGTTAAAACCGTACCCCATGGTCCAAAATCTCCTCTGTTTTCGAGTTCGACGAAAAAAGTTTTGTGAGTTATGTCGTTCTACTTTTGTAGAACATGTCCTACGTCTGTCTAACCAAAGTGTTGTGTATCAAGGCTTTCGGAGCCCCCACATGTAGAGTGTAGCACAACTGTAGAATGCTTGCAACCCTAAAATTAATTCTTTTTTTAATTCTGACGTGTTTTTTGGTCGAAATCCATAAAATATGCCGATCCCACGCCTGTCGAAAATTATATTCGACTTCTTTTTACAATCTTTGGTTCGGACATTTGTAACGACTTTGTTACGAAATCACACTTGACAAAATATCGAACATATGTTTTAATAAGCGTATTCGATTACGCTTTGCCCTAGGTAATTCAAGTCTCGCAAGCGAGACTTGGCGCGGGATTCAAGTCAGCGTCAGTTGACATCTTCCAAACTGAATCCCTGCGCATCCTCGCGGAGCGTTTATCTCAGTGAGAAAATGAACTTCACTGAGACATGTTTGTCATAATCCCACCCAAAGGAGTGGGGTGCTTTTCTCACTGAGATAAAGGACTCTTATATATGGATTTTAAGCTTCACTCAGACTTCAAGCCTACGGGCGATCAGCCCGCTGCGATCTCCAGTCTTGTCAGGGGTTTCAACGAGGGCAACCAGTTCCAGACCCTCCTCGGAGTCACCGGTTCGGGCAAGACGTTCACCATGGCGAACGTGATCGCGGCACTCAACAAGCCCACGATAGTCATCGCACACAACAAGACTCTTGCCGCACAGCTCTACGGTGAGTTCAAAGAGTTCTTCCCGGAGAATGCGGTCGAGTACTTTGTTTCTTATTACGACTACTACCAGCCCGAGGCGTACATCCCTTCCACAGACAAGTTCATCGAGAAGGATTCCGCGATCAACGACGAGATCGACAGGCTCCGCCACTCCGCAACGGCTTCACTCTCGGAGCGGCGCGACGTGATCATCGTTGCCAGTGTTTCGTGCATCTACGGCATCGCTTCACGTGAGGACTACGAGCAGATGACGCTGTCCCTGCGTCCCGGCATGCAGGCCGGTTGGGAAGCAGTTCTGCGCCGCCTTGTCGAGATGCAGTACATCCGTGACGAGATGGATTTCCACCGCGGTACCTTCAGGGTCAAGGGCGACTGCGTCGACATCTTCCCCATATACAGCGGAGACCTCGCGATCAGAGTTGAGTTTTTCGGCGACGAGGTGGACCGCATCACGCAGTTCGACCCTCTTTCGGGCAAGACGGATTCGGTTCTCGAGCACCTCATGCTCTTCCCCGCATCGCATTACGTCGTTCCCGAGGACAGGATGAAACAGGCCCTCATAAACATTGAAAAGGAACTCGAAGAACGTATCGCCTACTTCAAGGCAAACGACAGGCTGATCGAAGCTCAGCGCATCGAGGAGCGCACACGTTTCGACATGGAGATGCTCCGCGAGACGGGTGTCTGCTCCGGTATCGAGAACTACTCCATGCACCTCGCGGGACTCACGCCCGGGTGCACGCCCCACACACTTCTCGAGCATTTCGGCGACGACTACCTCATGATCATCGACGAGTCGCACATGTCCATCCCCCAGTTCAGAGGCATGTACAACGGTGACCGCGCGCGCAAGACGATCCTCGTCGACTACGGTTTCCGCCTCCCTTCGGCTCTCGAGAACAGGCCACTTCATTTTGAAGAATTTGAGAGCATGCTCGACAGAGTGCTCTTCGTTTCGGCCACCCCCGGCCCCTACGAGGCCGAGCACGAGCTCCTCAGGACGGAGCAGGTCATCAGACCTACCGGACTCCTCGACCCCCTCGTTGAAGTCCGTCCTTCGCTCGGTCAGGTAGACGACCTTGCAGGCGAGATCAACGCCGTAACAGCCAAGCACGGCAAGGTCCTCGTCACGACACTCACGAAGCGCATGGCGGAGGAGCTGACGCAGTACCTGCGCAGCATCGGGATCCGCGTGAGGTACCTCCACTCCGACATCGACACGCTCGAGCGCTCCCAGATCATCCGCGACATGCGGCTCGACGTTTTCGATGTGCTGGTCGGCATCAACCTCCTGCGTGAGGGTCTCGACATCCCCGAGGTCAGCCTCGTCGCGATCATCGATGCCGACAAGGAAGGCTTCCTGCGTTCGGAGACTTCCCTCATCCAGACGATCGGGCGTGCCGCGCGAAATGTGGACGGTCATGTTATAATGTATGCCGACACGATCACCAAGTCGATGGAGACAGCCATAGGCGAGACGAACCGTCGTCGCGCGATCCAGAGCGAGTACAACGCCGCGAACGGCATCACCCCCAAGTCGGTCGAGAAGAAGGTCCGCGAGCTCATCAGCATCTCGAAGAAGGTCGAGGAGTCCGACAGAAAGGCACGCGCGATCGCCAAGGATCCGGAGTCCATGTCACTCAAGGAGCTCGAGGCAGAGGCAGAGCGTCTCAGAAAGCTCATGAACAAGGCAGCAGCAGAGCTCGAGTTCGAACAGGCTGCAAAGCTGCGTGACCGCATGATAGAAGTGAGAAAACTGATCGCGGAGCAGGGATGAATTCCGAGTCGCGGGTGTTAAGCACCGAGTTGCAGGTGTTAAGCACCGAGTCGCAGGTGTTAAGTGCCGGGTCGCAGGTGTTAAACCCCGGGTCGCAGGTGTTAAGCACTCGAGTCGCAGGTGTTAAGCACCGAGCCGCAGGTGTTAAGAATATAACTGGTAAAAGAGGTTTTTAGATAAAATGGTACAGAACTACATTAAGATAAAAGGTGCACGGGAGAACAATCTCAAGAGTCTGGATGTGAACATCCCGCGCGACAGCTTCGTCGTGCTCACGGGACTTTCGGGTTCGGGCAAGTCATCTCTCGCATTCGACACGATCTATGCCGAAGGACAGCGTCGCTACATGGAGTCCCTCTCTTCCTACGCGCGCCAGTTCCTCGGGATGATGGAGAAGCCCGATGTCGACAGTATCGAGGGTCTCCCCCCCGCGATCTCGATCGACCAGAAATCCACGAACCGCAACCCCCGTTCGACAGTCGGTACCGTTACTGAGATCTACGACTACTACAGACTCCTTTTCGCCAGGATAGGAACTCCCCATTGTCCTACCTGTGGCAAAGAGATCCGCCGCCGTACCATCGACGAAATGGTCGACGAGGTCCTTAAATTCCCCGAAGGGACCAGGATCATGATCATGGCTCCCGTTGTCCGCGGCCGGAAGGGCGAGCATGCCAAGGTCCTTTCCGATGCACGCAGGAGCGGTTACGTCCGTGCCATGATCGACTCACACCTCTACGATCTGTCCGAGGACATTCAGCTCGAAAAGAACAACAAGCACAACATAAGCATTGTGATCGACAGGATCGTGGTCCGCGAAGGCATCAACCTCAGGCTTTCCGACTCCATCGAGAACGCGCTCAAGCTCACCGACGGGCTCGTCACGATCGACAAAGGCGACGACTCTCCCCTCACACTGAGCCGTAACTTTGCCTGCCCCGATTGCGGTACGAGCATCGAAGAGCTCGAACCGCGTACCTTCTCATTCAACAACCCCTTCGGTGCCTGCCCCGTCTGCCACGGTATCGGACAGACCATGGAGTTCTCGGTCGATCTCGTGCTTCCCGATCAGACCATGAGCATCATCGAAAAGGGCGCCATGTCGGTCGGCGGCTGGAAGTCCGTTTGGGACGAAAGCTCCTTCTCTCGTCAGATGCTCAACGCAGTGGCCGGGGAGTTCGGCATCGACCTTAAGAAGCCGTTCTGCGAACTGCCTGCCGAGCACAGGAACATCCTCATGTTCGGAAGCGGCAACCGCTCGATCCGCGTCAAGTACACGAGTGCGCGTGGGAGCGGTCAGTACGACACTGTCTTCGAAGGCATCATCGGCAACATCAAGCGCCGCTATCGCGAGTGCGCCGAGTCGGTGAAGCCCGAGTATGAGGAATACATGCAGGTCATCCCCTGCTCTGCCTGCAGTGGCAAGCGGCTCCGCAAGGAGGCTCTTTCGGTCACGGTCGGCGGCAAGAACATTGACGAGATCTCACGAATGCCGGTCAGCGATCTTGCGGCCTTCATGAACGAGATCTCACTCACTCCCATGCAGCAGCAGATCGGCGCTCTTCTTCTCAAAGAGATCCGTAACCGTCTCGGCTTCCTCAACAACGTGGGCCTCGATTACCTGACACTCGCGCGTGCTACGGCTTCACTTTCGGGTGGCGAAGCACAGCGCATCAGGCTTGCCACACAGATCGGTTCCGGTCTCGTCGGAGTTGCATATATCCTCGACGAGCCAAGTATCGGACTCCACCAGCGTGACAACGGCAAGCTCATCTCAGCACTCAAAGACCTTAAGGATCTCGGCAACACACTGATCGTCGTTGAACACGACGAAGAAACCATGCGTGCCGCAGACCACATCATAGACATCGGCCCGGGTGCGGGCTCCCACGGAGGCCGGCTCGTCGCACAGGGCACGGTCGAGGACATCTGCAACTGTCCCGATTCGATCACGGGAGCATACCTCTCCGGCAGACTCAGCGTCGACGTTCCTTTTGTGAGGCGTTCCCCTCAGGGGTGGCTGCGCGTCAGGGGTGCGAGAGAGAACAACTTGAAGAATATAGACGTTGATATCCCGCTCGGAGTATTTGCCTGCATCACGGGAGTCTCGGGATCAGGCAAGAGCAGTCTGATCACGCAGATCCTCTCAAAGCGTCTTGCCAGGGATCTCAACCGGGCGAGGACTATCATCCCCGGTGCTCACGACAGTATTGAGGGGTTGGACCAGCTCGACAAGGTCATCAACATCGACCAGTCGCCCATCGGTAAGACTCCCCGCTCGAACCCGGCGACATACACCGGCGTTTTCGATCTCATCCGCGACCTCTTCGCTTCCACTCCGGATGCGAAGGTCAAGGGCTACGACAAGGGTCGCTTCAGCTTCAATGTCAAGGGCGGTCGCTGCGAGGCCTGCGGAGGTGACGGTATCATCAAGATTGAGATGAACTTCCTGCCCGACGTGTATGTTCCGTGCGAGATCTGTCACGGCAAACGCTACAACAGGGAGACACTCGAGGTCCGCTACAAGGGCAAGAACATCTACGAGATTCTCGAGATGACGATCGAAGAGGCTTCGGACTTCTTTAAGAGTGTTCCCGCGATAAGCCGCAAGATCGATACACTGAACGAAGTCGGACTCGGCTACCTGAAGCTCGGGCATCCCTCGACCTCTCTCTCGGGCGGCGAGGCACAGCGTGTCAAGCTCGCCACGGAGCTCGCCCGCCGCAGTACCGGCAGGACGATCTACATCCTCGATGAGCCCACGACGGGACTTCACTTCGCGGATGTGCACAAGCTCATCGACATCCTTCACAAGCTTGCCGACGGCGGTAACTCGGTGATCGTCATAGAACACAACCTCGACATGATCAAGTGCGCCGACTACATCATCGACCTCGGTCCCGAGGGCGGCGACAAGGGCGGCACGGTGATCGCTCAGGGTACACCCGAGGAAGTTGCGGAGTGTGAAAAGTCCTACACGGGACAGTTCCTGAAGCCACTCCTGACACAGAGAGGATTCCCCGCACCTGCGGAGGACAAACCTAAGAAGGCAAGGAAAACCGCTAAAAGCGCCACAACACGTACCACTAAGAAAGCTTCCAAGTGATTTGGGCATGCTGAGTCATTTAGAAAAAAAATTATTCCTAGCCCTTGATATGCTTTGAAGCAAGTAACAGATCAAGGAAGCAAAAACACCAAAAAGTATTTAAACAAGGTTTTCAATTTTTTAAATGTCACCTTAAGCAAATTATAGAAGGAAGAAAGAGATGAACAATTTTTACGCTATGTTATCAAGAATGAAATATATAAACCGCTGGGCGCTCATGCGCAATTCGTACACAGAAAACATCAGTGAGCACTCACTCGAAGTGAGCATACTCGCTCACGCACTCGCTCTCATCGGTAACAGAAGATTCGGAAAGTCCCTTAATGCCGACCGTGCAGCCGTTATCGCCATGTTCCATGACGCAACCGAGATCATCACAGGCGACATGCCCACTCCCATCAAGTACTTTAACTCCGACATCCGCAGCGCCTTCAAGGATATCGAGGCAGGCGCCGCCGAGCGTCTCCTTTCCCTGCTCCCCGAGGACCTGAGGGAGGACTACGTTCCCGCCTTCTTCCCGGACAAGAACGACCCGGACGAAGCATACCTTTTAAAGCTCATCAAGGCCGCCGACAAGCTCTCGGCTCTCATCAAGTGCCGCGAGGAGGAAAAGATGGGTAACCACGAGTTTTCAAGTGCCGGCAAGACACTTTACACTTCCCTTATACAGATGGAGCTCCCCGAAGCCGATGTCTTCATCAAGGAGTTCCTCCCTGCATACAACCTGACACTCGACGAACTGCAGTCGTAAATATTGTAAGACAGGGTGGACCCTTTGGGGTGGTCCCCTGGGGACGGGGGATGTGGGCCATCGAATTCATGGCCCGCAACCCCCGTCCCCGTGGGACCACCCCCAAGGATCCATCGACTAACTTCAGTCATAGAATAACATGAGCCCAGCCTTCTTTACATACGGCATTCTCACCCAATTTCAGGCTTAGTGTTGTCTGACCGGCAATGAGCTCTGATTGTTAAGTAGCGTACAACAAAACGGGACGCAGTGCATTGAGCTCTGCGTCCCGTTAATTCTTTATTGTGGCTGAACAGTTGAGAGTGAAGCAATCGCCCTTCCCTGGATACTCTCGTCTTCTCCGTAATAGATGTATCCCATATAAGGATTATCGCCGATATATGTTATTACCCCTGCCCATCCTTCCGGTACATTCACATTATTGGTGAGTTCGAGCTGCAGATAAAGGTCAGGCGGTAATGCCGTTTGCTCGTTGGGATCAATAAAATGCTGAAGCGTCTGATACGTGCCCGGTGTTATGATGCCATTGTCATTGCAAGAGGTAGCATATACCCTCACCTCGCCGGCATTGTTTCCATTGCCCGATCCTCCCGTATTTATGGGCAAATGCAAGTATTTATGGACATCAAAATCCAGCACACCACTTCCGTAAACAGGCTCATCAGGTGTTGTTTCAAACTTCTTTATAGCACTCCATGCCGGACCACCCTGCGTGCTTCTTGTGACAGTCCACCGCGCAAATGTCGTCGGATAACTCTGATTGGCCTGACTTCTGTCAGCAAGGTAAAGTGAACCCGATCCCGAAAGTTCTCCACCGTACCAGACTTCATTGATGTTTGAGACGCCTGCTATCGTAGTGAGCAAGTCGGAAGGAAGAGTGTCATTTTCCTCCGAGAATACAGCGGTAAGTTCTTTATCAGCCGTCAAACAATCAGAATATATGCCCGTATAAGCGAATGCGGCATTCTCCTCAAGTCCTACATACTGGGACCACGGACGATAGTTTTCTGTATCTGTACTCAT